>JAQVWY010000001.1 GCA_028709465.1 Tissierellia bacterium
TTCATTTTTACCTCCTTTTAATGTAGAAAAATAAAGCCTTTGCAAGCTTTTAAGCTTTCATCTTATCGATACTTTTTAATAATCTACTACATTTTACACACATTGTGTCAGCTTGTTTTAATGTTAGATTGTATTTATCCATTATAAAGTCTATTGCATTATTTGGATAATTTTCATGTATAAATTCATTATCATTAAAAAATACAAGTACTATACATTGTTTTTCAAAATTAGTTAATTTTTTCATGTTTTTTCATCTCCCTTTATATCTTAATTATAGCATATCAGATTTATTTTATATGTCTATACAGTTTCACAAACTGCCAATTTGTTTTTTTTTGTTTTGCAGATAGCAAAATTAGGATAAAAAGTTTTATTATTATCTATATGATAACTATATTATCTAGTATACATTAATTTATTATATAGTATTGTATACTACATATATTTTACTTTTATTTTGCTTCTAGTTTACATTTTATAGGTTGTTTTTGGAGTCGTTGCGGCTCTAAGGCTGTAAGCTAAAATCAAAGTTATTTTGTTTTTAATATTAGTATACCTTGGAGGGTAAAAATTGATTGTAGGGCATTTAAATCGTTTTGGTGGGATTTTGAATTTATTTAATATTTTATTATTTTGGGTGTGGATTTTATGCATGAAATGATTAAACGTAATTGGTATTAGTTTATATTATGTTTTATTAGATAGTGGCTTATTGGTTAGATGTGAGTATTAGATTGATATTGTTTGTTAGTAATATTGGATTATTTATTGATAATAGTTTTATATTTGTATTTGTTAGGTTTATATAATATTTGTTTATGTAGTTTTATTTGTTGTGAGTTTTGAATATTTGTTTTGAGATATTGTTTATTTAGATTTATTGGTTATTTGTATCTATTATTACATATAGATTTATTTAATTGGTTATTAAAGTTTATTGATATTGTTTTGGTATTGATAATTAATATTGTATTTAGGGTAAAAAATAAAGCAGGACTTCAAAACCTGCTTTTGTGGATGGTATTATTAACTTAATATGGTTTTTAAAAATGATAGTAAACTTTGATTTTCTATAAATGTTTTTGCATTTTCCTCTGATGCGATTAATTGCCTGATGCAATTTATGATCATTTGATTATTAAGGTTATTATTATCTGTTTGTAAACTTTTAAGCTCATTTAAAAAATTTTTAACTTTGTCCGTATTAGTTGTAAATAAATATTGTATATTTTTCACTGATTTTTCATTCACTTGTTCTATTAATTTTTCCCTTATTTTTTCTGCCCATTTTATCTGCTTTTCTGTGCCTTTAAGGGCAGCAGCTTTAATATTGTAATAATATTCATTCATTTTTTTTATCCACCTTTCAAATTTTAATATGTACTATCTATTATACTATATTAATTGTATGTAATTGTCAATAGATTTATTTGTTTTGTTTTATATAATTTTTTGATATTTTATTATATAGTGCTGTGGAGCGTTTATTTGGCTTGTGTTGGATTTTGGGGTGTGGTGGAGATTTGTATTCGTGAGAGGATTTTAATTGATTGTAGGGCAAATGTGAGCGTCAGAGAGGTATTTTGAGGATTAAGGGATATTGATATAGTCTATGCAGTAGATGTATAATGTTGTTTATGTAGTATTGTATATATTAGCATGTAGTAATTATTACTATGTGATGTAGTATTAATTTGTATATATTGTAGTATTAATATTAAGTTTAAGCTGGATTAAATTGTCTGACAATTATGTAGTATTTAATACTATGTGTAGTAGTTATCAAAGTACATACTATATTAGCATCTTCTAATATACTTATAATACTTCAGTACATAATTAGTTGTTGTAACTGCCGATAAATATTCATGCATAATTCATGTATATCCAATTTCTCCCATCTTTATTCAAGCTCTACCTATATCCATCATAGTACACATAATAGTAATTATGCGTAATTTACATAATAATTTTTATATGCTTACAATTAAGTATTATCAACGCTTTACAGGTATTGCTATATTACTATATAATATAGGTGGGCGGTACTTTACAAATAATATGGTAATTTTTACCAGCTATAAGGACACAGTACTTCAAGGCACACGATTTTATTATCATACGAAGCGACTAATAAATATACATCGTATCGTCAATCGTAAGAACTCAGTAAAATCAACTCCTGACTCACAGGGGGTATAAAAACATATTTAAAACTATATACTTTAACAATTTTACCTTATCTGTTGAAAATACTAATTTTTCTTTCCTTTTTCAGTTCCAATTTGTGACAATAAAAAATAGAGGTTATTCGCCTCTATTAAAACCTAAATAAAAATACCTTAAACCTATACGATTTGTTTAACTTTTTCCTCTAATCCTTTCATTCCATCGAGTAAATCTTCTGGATATAAAAATATTTTATTATACCTAATTGTTTTATATGTATTAATTTTCTTATCAGTTCTTATAACATAATCAGCAATTCTCTTACTATTACCCATTTTCTCAGGTACATATAACCCAAAATACTCAACTAACCAACAATCATTATCGGTAAAAATAATATAATCAGGAATCATACCTTTAAAATTTACTGTATTTTCACAATTCTTTTTATTATATATAACATTTTTAAACCTATCTTTTAAATAATTATATACAACCTCTTCCTCATTTGAATCAAAATAATTCCTTATAGAACCAACACTAAAATCCCTCTCTTCAAATATATTAGGATAAACATTATTTACCCATTCAAATAAAGTCTTATGAAATTTCTTTTTATATATTACATTATATAAGGTTCTGGCATTTTTCTGTAAATTATTTAAAGTAAGATATAAAGGTATTTTTTCTAAAGGAATTTTTTGGTCATGTTCAATATAAAATTTTAAAGTAAAATTAACATTATCTACACTCTCCCAATAATTTTTATAACCACCTTTGAATTTATAAGGAGCATATTTTTTATTATATAAATCTACAATAAATTTCAAATAATCATTTTTATACATTCTCTTTATAAATCCCCTTAAACTTGCACACTTAAAAATTTCACTATAATCAAAGTTGTAAACATTATCTATATTTATATTATTTGTTATTAAATAGTTGTTAAAAATTTCTTTAGCTTTCTCTAATGTATTAATAATATTATCATCTAAATCAATATTAAACAAATATAAATACACATCTCTAATAGTTAAATCTGCATGATTAATATATAATTTACATACTTTAACTATTGTATTTACTTCTATTTCCTGACTATCTTCAAACCATTTATTGTCATAAGCATATTTAATAATTAATAAATAATCTTCCTTATTTTTTATAAGCCTAGGAAAATTTATCTTCTTCTCAATACAATGCTTATAAATCCCTATAGTATCATGATTTTTATACATTAAAAATATATCTTCTCCATAGTTTTTATAAGCACTATTCAAATCTCTATTAGGATGATTAACAGAAATTCTTGCTCTACTTTTAGACCATTTTTCACAATCTCTACAAACCGTATTCAACTCAGCACTACTATGTTGATTTTCATTAAAAAAGTTTGTATCATAAGGGTAATAATTATTACATTTAGTACACTTTTGCCATTTTATATCAGGTTTTTCTTTTAACACTTCATTAATACAATCTTGAATAAATATATTGTATTGATTTATTTTATCTTTCGATAAATTATCAATAAATCTTTCACCAGTATCAACTTTATCCATTCCTAAATAACTTAATAATCCATTCATAGCAACTTTTTGTTCAACGGAAAGTCTGCCTATTTTACTACGGTTTAATAATTCACTTAACCCTTCTTCACTAATACAATAAGTTTTCTGTATTCCTCCAATCTTATCTCCATAATCAATATTAAACTGTCTAATATATTTTTCATATCCATTCTGTTTTAACTGTGATGGACTTAAATCCTTTAATAATACCTTATCACCCATAAACGATATAGGATAATAAACCATATTCCCATCTCTAACTATTGGTATATCAATTCCATTTAATTTAATATATTCTTGCAATAAATACTTACCTCCAAAATTTATTTATTATTTTATTAACATTTTAATAAAAACTTACTCACAATCCCATAATATACCTCCATCCCTATAAAAATATTATCCCTAATATCATAATAACATAATAAATAAATTTGTCAAGTAGCTCAATTTGAAAATCTTTTTTATCCACAAATTATTCAAATAACAAAATCACTCATTCTATTCCTCCTTCCTAAATGATTTTCCAAATCCCCTATTCTCCCAATGTCTACCTCTATAAATTACCCTGTTTATCCTACTCATCCAATAACATACTCAATAATATACTTAATAATATATCCAATTACATCACTTACCTATATCCACTACCAAAAACTATCCTCACCAAAACCCTCCCTGGATTAATATAAAGCCCTACAATAAAACTTCACCCACTTATAATATAAACTATCCTCTAACAAATATCTTTTTTTCTAATCGTCTTATATTTCACTATATATATTTATATCTTATATCCTTACCAAAACAAAAACTATAAAATAACTGCAAATATGATATTTACTGCTACTTTATAGAATTAATCTTTCCCATATTCCTAAACATCCCTGAATTCCTATGTTTCATAATACACAATCATAATTTTATATTTGCTACTATTTCTTTGAATATAAAATTTTAAAAATATTCAAAACAAAACCATCAAAATATAATTTTGCTACTTAAATATTGATTATAATTCCATACCCTAAACTATAACCCACAATGCCCTCTCCGATTAACTGTTTAATCTACAATAAAACTTCATACATCCTTAATATAATTCTTCATCTCAACATTTTCTTTTTCCTAACATTAAATAAATCAATCAAAATTATACTAAAATACCCATAAACCATTGAAAAACCTACATATTTATAAAACTTTAATATAATATTGTAAAATTTATAAATGTTTGATAAAATATAAATGACAATATCCTTATGGGTACTGTTGGTTGAGGAAGTCGTAAGATCCGGCAAGATACAGAACGGCTTCCTTAGTCTTTACAAAAAATAAAAAGAGTAAATTTCTCTACTCCATCAATAAAAATCATCTTAACCTATTCTAATCCACCTTATTGCCAAAATGTCACTCCATCAACCAATCTATTAATCCACAATCCCAATCCCTGTATACTCCCACTTATCTTCCCTATTCCACCCATCAAAGGCTCAACACTCTTAACAGCATTACCCAATATACCTACAACACTACAACCAGCTATACTCCATCCAGTATAATCAATAATCTGACTTTTATCCTTATCTAAACTTTCAGCAACCTTTTTACAAATCCACGTAATCCCTCTAACAGTAATAATAACCTTAACCATATTAATTGTACCATGAGCATTTTCTAACAATGCCATTCCAACTATAATACTACCACCTAATAATATATATCCTCCCATATTATTATCACCAGCCTTAACCCAAACTTCCTCATCACTGGCAAAACTTAATCCTCTTCTCCAACTCATGATACCATCAACTCCAACATATACCTCATACCCTTTGCGGCTACATTTTTAGTGTTATTTATTAACTCTAAGTGGGGGATATAATTACATAAATAAGGTTGTAGTACTATACTTCCACCCCCACTGCTATAACATTTGGAATATTATTAATAGACCATCTTAATTTCATTTCTTGTGCAAACTTCCCACACTCAGGGTATATAATTTCATTTACTATAGAAGTGATATCAATTATTTCTCCATCTTTAAATAGTCCATTCTGCATTAATTCATATACATTTTCTTTCTTAACATTGGTATTGTGTACTGAGTTTATTGAACTAGCAATCTTCTGAAATATTCTTAAACAACCCATTTCATTACCATCTGATTCTTCGATTTCATCATTCTTTATAAGATACTGATTAGAATTAAAACTTCCAATACCTATAAGCAATACTTTTTTTATTAAACCTTGTATTATTAACTTCTTCAGTAAAATATGAAGGAAAATCCTCTGGTACAACACCTATAGAATCTACATACAGTTCTTTAAGTTCACCATTGACATCTACTAATACTGAATTATCAAATTGAAGTAATTTCTTATACATATTAACACTAGATTCATTTTCCCATTGTTTTGCAGGTAAATTAACAAGAACATCTTTATATATACCCATATTATTAGTTGCTAATTTATGAAGTGAATAAAGAAAATTGAGTTTGATATTTCTATTAAGTACTTTATTACTATTCATATCATAACTAGCGTTTTCACTAAATAATTCCATAGTATATTTCTTACCATCAATAGTCATGACATTGTTTGCCATATCATAGACTTTCTCACTAATACCTGAAGCAAATATTTCTCCTGTGTGAAGTTTAGAATAGGTAGTACCTAAATCTATACCAGCATATAAGTCAGTCATATACTCACTCTCCTTTTTATGTTGTTTATATATGATTTGTAATACTTCGTTACATTTATTATGTAATTTTTCTGATTAAATTCTTTAAAGTATTACTTTGTATGTTTTTTATTATAATATATTCCCAAAATAATTGTAAGATACAAGATATTGTTGAAATAGTGTAGTTTTGTTATAATGAAATTTAATAAGATATTATATAAACTTACCTATTGACAAGTTGAAAATAGGTTGTATAATAAGATTATAGAGTAATATTTATTGTAGTGCTATGCACAAGGGGAACGCTCACGCACTTCGCTATTGCTCGTTTGTGTGTCTGTCTAAACTCCGCTTTGCTACGTTTAGTCATCCAAGTTATATTTTTTTATTTTTTTTATTTATAAAGGAAAGAAGATGATATTTAATGTTGTAATCTTTATTTATACATATATTTTATAAATTAATCTATATCTCATAAGAGATAGAGATAGAGAGCAGTATGTAGCCATTGCAATTCCATACCCAAATGCCATGACAAAAGTGCAAAAATGCACCCCCAACTGTGCATGTTATTCTAAGGTATTGAAAATAAAGGATTGTAAGAAGGAGGAATTAATATTAAGGTAGTAAAAACACTTCTTGATGAAGAAACTGGACAGAGAATAAATATTTATGAAGGGGATACTTTAAAACTTGTAAAGAAAGACCAGAAGAAAGCTATACAGAAATCTATAGAGACAAAAGAACTTGTTGATAATATGAAAGATTGGAATAATGAATTAGGAGGTTTTGTGTTTGTATTATTTAAGTATTGTGATGAAATATTTAAAGATACTCCAGAATTGACTCCTGATGATATTACTAAATTATTCTACCTCGCTACTTTTGTGGATTATGAAGGTTATTTAATATATAATGATTCATATTTGAAAAGAAAAGATATGAATAATATATTATGTATTACTCGTAATAATTTTGATTTATTTTTTAATAAAATGAAAAAATTGAAAATATTCATTTTAGACGAAAATAAATGCGTTAAAATTAATAAAGGATTTTTCTACAAAGGTGAATTGGAAAAAGCAATACAGCAGAATTATAATTACACAAGAGTATATATAAACACTGTGAGGTATTTGTTTGAACATGTACCTAAAGCAAATCATAAACAACTTGGTACATATTTTAAATTAATACCTTATATACATAGACAACAGAATACATTATGTTGGAATCCTGAGTGTGATATAGTTGATATATATTTAATGCATGTGAGAGATTTGCAAGAAATATTAGGATATCATAGAAATAGTGTACGTGGTTTTATTAACGGTCTTTTATCTATTAGATTAGATAATAATGAAGCTATATTAGGATTTTTTAGAACAGAATATGATGAAGGAAAATCATATATTATAGTAAATCCTAAAGTGTTTTATGGTGGAAATTTCAAATTTGAAGATGATAAAAATTCAATTATAAAATTATTTAAGATTTAACAAAATATTAAATAAATCCACTTGACAACTATCAAATCCATGCTATAATAAACTTAGAAGAACAAAAAAATTACAAAATAACAAGTGACAACAATATGGTAATACATAAAGAACAATACATAAAATAAAATATAATATAGAAAGAAGGATTGATAATTATATGACTTAATCTAACCAATTTTAATAAAATATTAAATAAACTTGTGGAGGTATTTATTAATGGACATAAATACAGATAATAGACCAATTACATTTAATAAAAAGGGTTTATTACTATTAAAGAACTATCAAGATAGATTAGAATATCATTTTTATGATAGAAAAATACCCGAGAGTATAGATATAAATGATATTTTAGAATCTTATTATGATAGTCATGAAGAAATTTATATCCTCATTGCAACAGAATATAAAATGGTTATAAATGAAACAGGAATATTACATAAAAATAAAATTGCAGGAATAACAACATATTTTATAAATGATATAAATATTGAGTTATTGTTGTTTGAACTTACAGATCAAATTATACAAATACAAATAAAGAGAATAATAAATGAGGCAGAAGAAGGAGACAAGATTAAGGATGAATCAGACAGATATGAAGAAAATAATAAAAGTTAAAGATAATAATGGTAAATATAATAATTGGATTATATATGGGGAAACAAAAGATAGTTTTAAAATTTATGCGGATTGTGATAAAAGCTATATAACTGAAATATATAAAACAAGTGTATTTAGAGGAAGTATAAAAAATGTAAATGGAGAATATGAATATCATTTTATTAGTGTTGAGATAAAAAATCCATTTCTACTTATGCCAGAATGGTATGGAAAAGCTGAATTTTGCGAAATAAGATTAAAAAATGGTGAGTGTTAGGAGAATATATGAGTAGTACAAATAGGTCAAAAGCAAGAGATAGTCATACATCAGACTATTATAAAACACCTATAGACCAAATAGTAAAATTTTTAAAAGAGTTTAATAAGCATGAAGATGTATTTATTAAACCATATATAAAAATTTTAGATTGTTGTGCCGGAGGTTTAATAGAAAAAGATTTAATGTCTTATCCTGAAGCATTAAAACAAATAGGAATACATAATGTTGATACAATTGATATAAGGGAAGATTCATTGGCTGATATTAAAGTAGACTATCTTACATATGACTGTAAAAATAAATATGATGTAATAATAACAAATCCACCCTTTAGTATCGCTGAAGATATTATTAAAAAGGCGTTAGATGATGTGAAAGATAATGGTTGGGTAATTATGCTTTTGAGATTAAATTTCTTTGAAGGAAAATCACGTAAAGATTTTTGGTTAGATAATATGGCTAAATATTCTTTTGTACATAGTAAGAGAATGAGTTTTACAGATAATGGTGGTACTGATTCAGTGGCTTATATGCATTGTGTATTTCAAAAGAGTTATAATCCAGAATTTTGTAAGTTAAAAGTTATATAATAAAATTATATATAAATTTGTTTAAAAAGATTATTTGGTCAAAAGATGTAAAGGAGGAATATATAAATATTGAATATAGCAATAATTGATGCTGACCTAATAGGCAGAAAACGACATAGGTTTCCTAATTTATGCTTAATGAAAATAAGTGGTTATGAAAAAGAACGTGGTAATGATGTTATATTAATAACTGATTATAGAGACTTATTTTCGGAATACATAGAATTACCTCAAGATATAGAACCTCATTTTTCATTTATAATGTATGATGATACTATTAAAAAGAAATTTGTAAGATACTATCAAGAAGAAAATATTATATATGACAAAATCTATATAAGTAAAGTATTTGAAGATACCCCAATTCCATTGCAAATAAAACATTTAGATAATGTTGTATATGGCGGTACAGGTTTTTATTATGATAATGCTTTAGATTTACCTTATGAAATAGAGCATCATATGCCTGATTATCATTTATATGATGAATGGGTAAATCAAATGATGAATAATGGATGGAAAAGAAAAGAGTTTGAATACTATCTTGACTATTCAATTGGATATACAACAAGAGGATGCTTTAGACAGTGTTCGTTTTGTGTAAATAAAAAATATAAGAAAGTATTTCTACATTCATCAATTGATGAATTTTTAGATGAATCAAGACCATACATATGTTTATTAGATGATAATGTTTTGGGATTTGGGTTATGGGAAAAGATATTAGATAGTTTAATAGCAACTAAAAAACCATTTCAATTTAAACAGGGTATGGATTTAAGAATAATGACAGATAAAAAAGCTAATAAATTATCTAAGGTCAAATATTATGGTGATTACATATTTGCTTTTGACCACATTAAAGATAAAGAATTGATAGAAGAAAAATTGGAATTATGGCGTAAATATAATAAAAATAAATCTACAAAACTATATGTGCTTTGTGCATATGATGAATCTGAAACATATAATGAAGAGTTTTGGTTAAAAGACATTGAGGATACTTTTAAACGTATATTCATATTAGCTAAATATAATTGTAAACCCTACATAATGAGATTTAAAAAATATGAGAATAGTCCGTATAGAGGTATATACATAAACCTTGCATCATGGGGTAATCAACCACACTTACTAAAGAAAATGTCGTTTAGACAATATAGTATTGAACGTGGTATGAATGAAAAAGTATATAAACTTTATAAAGATAAATATGACAAATATTTAGAAGATGGTTATAAGAAGAATGCTTGTTGGAAGTACATGGAGAACTTCTCAACTGAACATTCAGAGATTGCAAATACATATTTTGATACACATTATTATGATATATTAAATAAATCCATATAAAAGTTCAATTAGGTTGAAACTTATGAAAGGAGAAATAAATGACCGTAAATAAAGTTATATGTTCAATGTATGCAAACTCACCTGAATCTATAGAAACAGATTTTATATTAATATATGAAGGTGATATTGTTATCAAAGGTAAAACAGTTATAAAAGATTATTTAGACACTATAGAGTTAAATGGAAATTGTGAAGATATAAATATAAGAAAGTTTATTGATGAAAATGAGACTATAATATGCGTTAACGCAAATGATTTGCCTAGATATTATACTTGTGAATTAACAAATTTCCCTATAGACAATCGTAAGAATGAATTTGTGAATAAAGATATTATAATTAAATTCCCTAAAGTAATGCTACATAGTAATTTTACATTTAACATGTCTTGTGATTATTCAAGTTTTAATTTTGATATGCAACCTCTATATGAAACTGAAACAGTAAAGATGTGTGATATTATATTACAATAAAAGCCTAGTTTTATCTAAATATAAGAAAGGAGAATTTATGATTAAATATATAAAACAATTCAATATAAATTATTGGTTCAATAAAGGTTTGAATATAGATTTTTATTGGTTGATTAATGATAAAAATGAATCTGAAAAACAATTAAAGTTAACTATTTGGGAAGTGCATAAATTCCCTGAATATGATGATGGTTGGTATAGTAGTTGGTGGAAACATATTGTGTTGTGGCGAAGTAAATAGAAAATAAACTTTAAATCAAAACTTACTTTTATACAAACAGAAAGGAGAAGTAGATGAAAGCGTATGAATTAGCAAAGAAAATATACCCTTCACTTAGTAAACAGGATTTTATAGAACAAACTTGTCCTGATGTTTTACAAATAACAGATAAAATAAATTGTGATAAGTATAAAACTGTTGTTGATGATAAATGTGTAAAATGTTGGGAACAAGAAGTTAGTGATGAAAGGGCAGAGTGGTTGTTGGAGGCTAATAGGATGTGTAAATATTTGTGTGGGTAGGGGGTATAAATGACAAATATAAAATATTTAAGCATTTTCTATTGGTTTGATAAGAAGTTAGATTTGTATTTATCTTGGAGATTCAATTGTTACACTAAGCAGAAAGAATTGATATTAAGTGTTTGGAAGGTACATAGATTAAGAGATTATAAGGGATATGAGGATGAGTGGGGTAGTAGTTGGTGGAGGCATTGGGTGGTTTGGAAGTGTAGGTATGAGGGGGAAAATAATAATTATAATAAATTAATATAAATATATAAAGGAGAAAAATATTGAATTATGAAAATGTAACTTTGTGGTTTGCTAAAGATAATAATGACAAAATAATTACTATAGACGAAATTAATGATAATAATAAAAATGATACATATTTATGCCCTATGTGTGGTTCAAATTTAATACCAAAAGCCACTAAATCAAAAAAAGTAAGTTCACACTTTGCTCATATTGATGCAAGTAAATGTAACTCTGAAACAATGATACATTGGTGGTTTAAGAATAAGTTTCTAATTGAAGGAGATAAATTTGTTGTTAAGTCAGATTTAGAGAGGGAATATGTTTGTAAAGAAGTGTTAATTGAGCAGTCTATTAATGTAAGGGATAAGGTTTATAGACCAGACGTAATTATATTAACTGAATGCGGGAAAACTATATATTTTGAAATGGATTATACCAATAAAAAGAAATTAGAAGATTACATAGATATGTGGCTAGAGTTAAAGAATATTGTTGTTGAAGTTGATATAAAACAGTTAATGCTGAAAAATAGAGTTCCTGTGTTTAAGGCTTTGTTTTATAATAGCAAATGTTTTATAAATAAAGAAGATATTAATTATTATAATCGGGTTAATAAATATAAAAATGAATTTGAAACAAAAGATAATTATGAATTTTATAAAAGTGACTTAGAAAAATTAAATTGGATTTGGACAGATATTAAAAAATATAAAAATAGTGAAATAAACATATATGAATTAATTGAGTTAATACAAGAAATAGAAACTAACGAGTGTAGAAAAATTTTATTAGATTTGTTAAAAAAATTAAAATGTAATAATATTATTGATGACTATATTAATGATTTAAAAAACAAGATATATAAAATTATAAAGTCATGTTCAATAAAATATAATATAGATGGTGTTATTTTGGATTATTCTATAAATATTCCAAAATCAGCATATGATAAAATATTTAATGGGTTTATATTAAAAATAAAAAATAAAGAATATTTTGTAAAAAATATCAATGAAATACAATCGTATTTTTATGATAAATGTAATGTTGAATCTAGTAAAATTTTATTAAACAAGAAATTTTTAGATATTAATGAAGAATATGATTACAAAAAGTTATGTCCTGATATTGATTGTAAGTCACATCAAGTAGAAGTGTCAGTAGAAGGGGAAACCATTGAGGGAATATATATTAAAGTAAAACATCTTGGTGGAGAATTTAATATTAATGATAATATCCACGAAATCATAAGAAGTCACACGTTTTTAACTAAAAACGAGGCAATATTATTTAATAAAATAACTAAAGAGATAAAATTAGAACTGTCAGATTATCTAAATAATTGGGAAATTTACTCAACAATTTCGGCATTTAATGATTATTCAATTGAATTGAGAGCAAAAGTTCATAATGAAATTAAAAAGTATTGTGGTAATGTTTATTGTCATATTTCCTTGTACAATTCAAAATATGGAACAAATAAAGGTTTAAATATTAATTATCGAAACTGTGAATATATTTATGTCAATGATGATAGTTTAAAGGAATTGAAATCTATTATATTAAATCAATTTAAATGGATTATGGAAAGAAAAATACCGATAGCAGAACATATATTTACTAAATATTTATTACCTTATGATATTTCTTTTATTTCCAAGACTGTAAATCCTAATATTAAAATGAAAATAAAATCTTCAGATACTGTGTTGATTAATATTAAGAATAGCAAAAAAGAAAGTATTGAACTTTTATTAAGAAATAATACTCTATATGCAGATTATTCTAAAATAGAATTTAGAACATGGAAGGTTTTGGAAAAATACTTATTAGATATTAATGAGGTTATTAATATTGGACAATCAAAAGAAATAAATGAATTAATATATAATCTTAACAAAAATTATTCATCTTTAAAAATTCCTGATTATATATCTAAAAAATATTATGACGCAAAATATAGTGTAATCAGTTATATTAAAGACAATACTTCTATAATAGAGTTAATACTTTGTGACTATTATGGTAGTCCAATCGGAAATGGAACGATTGATAAATTTTATATAGAAAGTGTTTATAATACAAATTTGATTGAAAGCGATATAAGAAAAAGTTTTAGTAATGCAGTTAGAAATATGGTTTATAATAATGGAGGACAAAATTATTGAAAACTAAAATGTATAAGGTATTAAAAATAAAATTGTCAACTTTAATATCTAATGACTATAACTTAAAAGAATTTACACCTTCAAAATTGAAAATGAAATTAATAATGCAACAGGATAATTCAATATTTAGACATATTAATAAAATTAATAGCGATAATGAAAAAGTAGGGAAACATGATTATATAAAAGATATTATTTTTATTAATATTGACAGAAGTGTCACAATGGAAGAATGGCAAATACAAAAGAAAATTGAAGAACAAAGAAAAAAATATGAAGAAAGACTTACAGAATTTGAGAAAAATCCAAATGATAAAAATAAAAAAATAAACGAGTATAAAGAATATGTAGATGGTAAAACAGCCTTAACAAAAATTATAAAAAACGGATTTATTTATAATGGTATTTTATATAAAAGATTTGGTAAAAGTAGTTCAATGGCTCACAATTCTGTAATAGCTTTTGTTTCTGAAAATATATTTGATAAATTATTTGATACTACCACTATGGGAATTGATTTACAGAAACCTATGGTACTTAGCAAGTTTGAAGCATATAGGGGATTACTTTTTTCTTCAAGCGTAGTTATTCAAAATGAATTGCCTTATATAGTATTAGTAAAAGATTATGATAAATATATTCCTAATCAACAAATCAAATATACTATTGAAGAGGATTCAGAATATTTATCTAAATATACAAATCAAATAGTAAAAACTAAAAAGTACCCAATATATTCAGGCACAGATAGTGTAAAAATATCTTGTTTTGATGGAATGGGTATTCATAGTAAAAAGATGGGATATAAATTTGAAGATATTTTAGGATTTAGATATCCCACAGTACAGATTCGTTCTCCATATATGAAAGGTTTAAGTATAGAGTTTAATTTTCATAAGTATTTTAAGGAAATTTTACATAAAGATTTTATAATAGACGCTTTTGGAAAAAGGCATGATATTAAGGATGTTGATTGTATATATACTCTATCTATGTGGAAGGGAGAAAATTATTTTAATAGTTGGGATGAATATAAAGATAAGTTTAAAGAATATAAACATGAATTTTGTGTAAGTAAATATTCAAGACCAACACAAAATGAAAAATTAATGACAAGAGCCAATTTTCAATACCTACAAAGTTTAACCAAACTAGATAAAAATAAAATACTTGATTTAGCAAGTTATAGTAAAGAATACATTGAAAAAATTATTAATGGAGATTTACTTTATTCTTTATTATTCTTAGGATTATCAGAAAATAGTGAAAGTGAAAGTCAGGAAATTGATAGCTACTATATGGAAGCTGTTAAAATTAATCCACATATGTTAAAGGATAAAACAATACAAAAGAGTTTATATAATCTACTTAAAAAGACTATTAACGGTTATAAACTAGGTAGATTATTTGTAGAGGCACACTATTCTATGGTTTATGGAGATTTAAAATTATTTATAGAGCACATAGCAGAATTAGAACCAGTTGGAATTTTAAAAGCTGGAGAATTCTATTCGCCTAATTATGACGGAAATTATACTGGTTTTAGGTCTCCGCTAGTTCATAAGTCAGAAGTGAATAAAATGAATTTTATAAAAAATAATTGGTTAAATAAATGGTGTGAGCATCTTGACAATCTAATAATGCTAAATGGATATGATATTTCAATGCCACGTATGGGTGGAATGGATTTAGACGGGGACATTATTTGGGTTACAAAAAATAGCATTATCTATAACTCTATAGAAGATGAAGATATTGCTGTTGTTGTTGATAAGGATGATAAAGCATTGGCGTCAAAAACAATATATAGTATTGATGAGTTAATAGAATATGAAAGTAGAACTCTTTCACAAAGAATAGGAGAGATAACAAATATTTCTACTGGATTTTCTAATCAAACACCCAATAGTGAAAAATCGAAAAAATATATTGATGACCAAAATGTATTTTTAAGAGTTGCACAGGGACATGAAATTGATAGTATTAAAACAGGAACAAAATATGTAATAGCACCTTATTATAAAAATGTTAAATTGCCTTATTTTCTTATTTATAGATATCCAAAAGAAAAGGCATTTTTAAAAAAGATTAAAAAAGAGAATGAAGAAAAAAAGAATAATGGAGAGCAAGCAGACAGATATAATGTATCTTTTACACATTCTCCTATGAATGAATTATGTTGGAATATAGAAAAATGGGAAATAGAAATATTAAGTAAATTTTCAAAGTCTTCTTCCATTGATACATATAAATTACTTATGAATAAAAATGTAGAACATATTGATGAAGAATACTGGATAGTAAAACAAGTTTATAAAGAATTCAACTCTGATTATAGGGCTATTATTAAAGAATATAAAACTAGTCATGATATTGATAAACGTATTATGTCTCTATATGATGATTATAAATCCAGAATTTATAAATTAGATATTGATAAAGAAAGATTGGTAAATTACTGTGTATTAGTATCTTATATCAAAGATAAAGAAGATTTAAAAAAAGATAAAAATCGTATAGAAAAAGCTCAAGTAAAAGGTAAAACTATTAAAGCACATGATAAATCGAGTAAATTTGCGTGGATTGTAGTTCCAGAACAAATAATAAACAATCTTAAAATAAATTCTCCAGATAATACTATTAATATTGTTGAAGATAAGAATGGAGAAGAATATTTAGGTCGTAAATATATATTTGAAAAAGCGGAGGAAGTTATTTGATAAACGAATTAAAACAATCTTTAGAATTATTACAAAGTGGACTTAATGAACATATATATTTAAGAAAAGCATTAATGACATTGAGTAAATACTATAGATATAGAGGATATGATAAAGAATTAAATAAAAAAATGCTTATAGAGTGGGTATCAAATCAAAATGAAGATTACTATGGTAGTAAATATTATAGATATTCTTGGGATGATATATTAAAATTTATTGATGAAATTAACGATAGTACATATAAAAATAATTATAAATTTATTGATAGGATAGAAGTACCTGTAACACTTGGCGAAATGAGAGAAATAAACATGCTTAAAAATAAAGGAGATAAAATTGTTGCTTTTGCTATGATATTTTTAAGTAAGGTTTATAACAATGAAAATGGAGAATTTTATTGTAGTTATGATAAAATATCAAAACTAGTTAATATGTCGGACAGACAAGTTAGAACAGTTATTAATAATTTGGCTGAATATAGTGTAATAAAAATTATAAGAAGAAATCATATAAAAAAAAGTATAAAGGTTGAAAGGGGATATAAGGTATATAAAAATCCTAATGTTTATAAAATACTTTTGAAAAGTAATGAACAAATTATATATATGATAAACGATGAAAAATATTTACTAGATGATTTTTATAATATATATAAAGAATGTGTGGAAAAACACAATTTCAAAATTAGTAAAAAGTTTAAAAGTAAATTATATAAATTTGTTACGAGTAAAGTGATAAGTATATAATATAGGAAATTTTGAACCATAAATTATATATTTATATTAATACCTTAAAAATTAAATAAATAATACAGACAATAAAAACAAAACTATAACTAAAGGAGAATGGTATATGACCAAAAAAATATCTGAGGATAATATGTTTTTTGGACTTAATTTAACCGATGAACAAAGAGAATATAGAGATTCTATGTATTCAGGTGATTATGATATTATATTTTGTAATTCTGTAGCTGGCACAGGTAAGACTTTAATTGCTGTAGCAACAGCGAAGTTACTAATAGGAACTAATGGTTTTGATGGTTTGGTTTACATAATTTCACCAACAATGGAACAAAAACAAGGATTTCTGCCAGGTTCTTTAAATGAAAAAACAATGCCATATGGAGAACCTTTAGAACAAGCACTTATTAAAATTGGTGAACAACCAGAAAAGGCAATTAAACAATACTCTATGGCGGCAAATAAAAAAGGAACTGGTTGGGTTGATTGTATAAGTCATACTTTTTTAAGAGGTGTAAATTTTGAAAATAAAATTGTAATTGTTGATGAAATGCAAAATGCATATTTAGATGAGTGTAAAAAGATTTTAACTAGATGCGCAGACAATTGCCGAATAATTGCAATAGGTCATAGTGGGCAGATAGATATAACTAAGTATCCTGAAAGGTCAGGATTTGATAAGTATATTGAGCATTTTAAAGATATGAAAAGATGTAAGGTATGTAATCTTACTAGAAACTTTAGGGGTTGGGTATCAACTCATGCTGATAAATTATAAACTGTTAAATAAATATTAAATAAATTTTAAGGAGGAATAATAATTAATGGCAAAGAAAATTAAGGAAACTATAATAACATCATATAAGACAACGGCAGAAGGTACTTTTGATAATGAAAAATTTACAATTCAGCCGGAAGATGAAAATGAAACTGAATTGAAGAAGTTATTCAACAGATTTAATGGGGAATATGTAAAGATTACAATTGAGAAGAAAATTGAAAAAGAAGTAGAAGAATAGGTATAAAATCCTAATATTGAATAAATTGGGTTAGCTACTCTAATATTGAAGTAAAGTAATTATCTATTCAGTTTAACTATACATGATGATATTACTAGTGTATAAAGAATGTACAGATAGTAGTCCCTGGATTCTCTGCGGCGGAGAGTTTAAATATGAGCCGAAACATAAAATCAGACATAATTTATAACTAATTTAGAGTTTAGTACTATGTACTAAATAAATCACTAATTCATTGACTACTTTAAAGTCACACATAGATAAACTTGTAAGTAGATAGTCTATGTGAAGAAGAAACTTACCTGAAACATGCATAGCTACCTGTCGTGTATGCGGATGAATTGCTGCTTGATATAAGCAACAGGTTTGTAAAGATAAATATATCTATCACAAATGGATAGATAATATTATATTTAGAATTCCTGCGGTAGTGGAAAATTTATTAAATGGTGTTTCTCTACCAATAAATGAGTCCGATAAATGAGAGACGTTATAATCTAAGTTTGCGGTTAGCCTTTAAAACCGCACAAAACTTAGAATTGGTACTAAATTGATATTAATATTATTCATATTATTGAAGAACAAAAACGAAAGTTTTTATCGAGAGGGTGCCTGCACCATTCTCGATTTTTTTTTCTTATTATTTATTTATATTTATTATAATATTAGTAGGATTTATTTTATAAATGTTATAATAATGCTCAATTGAGTTAAAAGATAATAAAAGTTTGAGAGTATTATTTATGCTCTAGATAGAAGGTAGCTCTATCTTCCGGTCTGCGGACGTTAATATCTAGAATCTGCCTGAAATGGGATTACAGGTATAATAAAAAGTGCTACTCCCAAATAAAAATAACTATAATCTAAAATGAAGCAGATGAGAGGAATTTCATCTGTTTTAAATGAGTGAGGTATGAATTAAAAACAAATGGATTACGATTTTAATGATTGTTACGATGAAATAGAAGATATTACTATTAAAATTGATTATAAAGTTTTAAATGGTATACAGCAAGATAAACAAAGGATTAAGAGACAGAATAAGAAAAATAAATTAAGTAAACTTAATATCGAAAATAAGGAGTAAGTGAAGTGATTAATGAAATAAACCGTAAGCAAGACGAAACAATAAAATCTTATAAAATTAGATTGTTTAAGAATAAAGATTTATATGGATTAAATTCACAGAATATTGCCGATTTGATAAATAAAGAAACAGGGGATACATTCAATGAAAGTACATATAGAAAGTGGTATAGGTTATATTCTGAAGGTCTTGAAGATGGTAAAAAAGAAAATTTGAGTGATGATAGTCTTATAAAACAGTATGAGATTAAAAAGCAAGAATTTGAAAAAGAAAAGATAAAAGTACAGACTGAAAAATTGAATCTTAACCAAATGTTAAGAGAACAAGCTAGAATGGAACTTTTTGAAGAGAAAATAACTCATGCAATATTACATAGAGATAAAAATATTGATATACCTAAACATAAAATAGATTTGGATTATAACAACGACAGCGAAATGATATTAAGCATAGCTGACCCTCATTATGGAGCAGACTTTATTATCAGAGGTATGATGGATGAAGTAATAAATGAATATAATCCAGAAATATTTGAAAAAAGAATGTGGGAAATATTAAATAAAACTGTTTCATATGCTGAAAGAAATGGTTTTAAAAAGGTTAATGTTTTAGACCTTGATGACAGTATTGAGGGAATTTTGCATATCGGACAACTTGCTTTATTACGATATGGAGTTGTTGATAGTTTAATTGGATATGCTGATTTTATGGAAACGTGGATTAATGAGTTGAGTAGAATCTTATATGTTGATTTTAATAGGGTTAAGGGAAATCATAATGACCTTCGTTTGCTCACGGGTAAAAAGGGTGATTTTCCGCACGAAAATACGTCACGTATAATTACTCATAGTATTAAAAAGGGATTAAGGGATAATCCTAATGTTTCTATAAATGGACATAATTCAGTTGGTTGTATATATAAAAAGATAGCAGGTTTTGATGTGTTAGCATCTCATGGACAAGATGAAAAAGGGAACTTAGAAGATTCATTTAAAAATTATATTTTAAGTTACAAAGTAAATGTTGATTATTTCTATACAGGACATTTACATAGTACAAATATAAAAGAAATAGGTATAAATAAAGAGATTATTCAAACACCTTCGATTATGGGAATTAATGATTTTTCTATAGGACTCAAAAAGACAGCTAACGCAGGTGCTAAGATTACAGTACTTACAAAAGATTATGGTAGAACGGAAGAACATAACATAATTCTGAAGTAAGTTTATATGAATTAACGATTTGATGGTGAAATAAAAATAAATAACAAGTGAGGATAGAATTATGACTAGGAAGATAAATTGGGATAGTTTTATTGATGAGGAAACTAAAGAGGTTGGTAAAATTAATTTACCTGACCCTGAAACACTTGATTACTACAAACAATTGTCTAATAGGGAAATATTTATTAACCAAGATATAGACGAATATGTTGTAGATTACTCCCTTAAAATTATTGAATGGAATAAGGAAGATAAAAATATTCCAATTGAAGACCGTAAGAAAATAAAAATATTTATCAATACCGATGGCGGCGATGTAACAGCAATGAACAGTATGATAAATGCCATTCAGTTGTCTAAGACTCCTTGTATAACAATTGGAATGGGAAAAGTATTTTCGGCAGGAGCTATGATTCTTCTTGCTTCAAAAGAAAGATGGGTTTTTAAGAATACTATTGTAATGATACATAAGGGTTCTAGCGGAATCATTTCTGATGTTAATAAGATAATTGATTATTCAAAGTTTCTTGAAAAAGATAATGAGTATAATAAACAATATATTTTAGATAACACAAAGATTACTCCTAAAAAATATAAAGAAGTGGAAAATAAAGATTGGTATATTTTTGCTTCAGAATGTCTTGAATGGGGTATTGCAACAAAAATAATTGATAATATTGATGATTTAATATAATAAAAGAATTAAAAGGAGAATAAATAAACTTATGGTATTAATAAAGAAGATAACTGTTGACGAATCAGGTGAAGTTCGGGAGTCTTATATTTGTGATGGTCAGGAAATATTGCCTGAGACATATTATATGCTTGAAGGTGAATTAGAAGAAGATGAGTATATAGAAGATATGGATTTTGAAGAAGATTGTGACGGTAATTGTTGTGACTGTGAATTTGGTGGATATAAAGACGATGATGAATTATATTTTGGTCAGATTATGACTGATGCAATAAATGACACACTTGAAATGTTTGATAATCCTACAATTTGTGATGATTGTAAGGCAAGGGCATTGATAGATTTAGTTATGATTGGTGCTGATGGAGCGTTAGAAGGATATATTATTAGAGAATAGATACAATGTTTGTTTGGTGGAAAGTTTTATAAATTAATGTAAACAGATTAAGTACATTAGAAATAATGTACTTGCTTGTGTTTATATAACACAATTTTAAAGAATTAAAGGGAGAGTGAATTTGTGGCTAAAACAGAGAAATTTAATAGTGGCAATAAGCCACAAGTTGAGGTTAAAAGGTATAAATGTTCTTGTTGCCCAGAAGAGTATAAAGACCAAGAAAAAAATTTTTATAAATCTTCATCATTAACAATGAGGGGTAATAATGGGCGTATGGTCGTATGTAAAAAATGTGTCTTAGAATTATTTGCTTTATTGTTAAATAAATATGAAGATTGTAAAACAGCACTATATTATTTATGTCAATTATTAGATGTTTATTTTGATGCAAATTTATATCCTAGTGTAGAAGTTCAAGCAACCAATAGCAATAGTAACATTGCCGCAATATATTTTCAAAAAATTAATTCTCTAAATCAATATTCTTCTAAAACGTTTGTGGATTCAACTTTGATAGCTCAATGCGGAGAAAATAGTCTTATAAATAAAACTAATCAAAATTTAGAATTTAATGAAGAGGATTTAAGGAATAAAGAAGATGTAATAAGAATGGTTGGATATGACCCTTTTGAAAATGAAAATCCATTAGATAAAAAGGGTTTATATAATTCTATTGTAGATATGCTTGATGAAAGTACATTAGAAGATAGTTTTAAATTGCCAATAGTGATTGAAATAGCTAAAAGTTTTAATCAGATAGATAAGATAAATCAAGCATTAGCAATAATGACAAGTGATGTAACCAATGTTGCTAATCAAGTAGGTGGAGTTAAGTCTTTATTTGAAGCTAAAGATAAAATGTATAGAGCAATTTTAGCTATGGCTAAAGATAATGGTATTTCAGTTAATCATGCAACTAATAAATCTAAAGGTGCAGGAACTTTATCTGGAATAATGAAGCAACTCCAAGAAAAGGGTTTTATGGAAGCAGAAGTTAATTTATTTGATATTGAAACATGTGAGGGAATGAGTCAAGTAGCGGATATTAGCAATAAGAGTATATTAAAGCAATTACAATTTGATGAAAACGATTATGTTGCAATGATAACAGACCAAAGAAATATGATACAAGAATTAAATACAAAAACTATAAAACTTGAAGAAGAAAATAGATTATTAAAAATAAATATAAAAAAGGAGATGTAGCATATGGATAAAAAAGCTATGTCTCAAAGAAAAATTGATGGGTATTTAAAACTTGCTGAGATAATAAATTGGGGAAGAATGTATCCTATACGTTTCGTTGAAAGGTTTTTGGGCTTAGATTTATTAGATTACCAAAAATATGTTCTTTTAAAAAGCTGGTATACTCCTTATTGTGTTTGGTGTATGGGTAGGTCATCTGGGAAGACTACCCTTGGTTCTCCTTTTTTAATGACTAAAAGCTTATTAATACCAAATTTTCAAGCATATATATTAGCTGGCTCTGGTAGTCAGAGTCAAGAAATGTTTATGAAGATTGAAAAAATAGCTAAAAGAGAAATTGCATCTTTTACTGGATTAACTGATGTATTTATGAATGAAACAGTGAAGAGTACCGCAAACACAGATGGATTTACCCACAATCCTAGTTCATTTGAATATAATCTATATAATGGTAGTGCAGTTAACTCCTTAAACGGAGCAATTAACAACATTCGTTCTAAGAGAAGCAATTGTAATTTTTATGATGAAAGTGGTTTTGCCCCAGATGAATTATTTACAGCTTCAGAACCTTTTTGCACTCAAAACAGTGACTTTAGATTGGGTGGAGACGTAGATGTAACATTATTTCCAAAACAATTTCCAAATCAATTAATATATGCTTCTTCCGCATCTTCAATTGATACTTACTTTTTTAAAAAATATAGTGAGTTTAGTAAAAAGATGTTTTTAGGAGATAATAGATATTTTGTAGCAGATATAAATTCAGATGTGGTAATTAATGCAACATATAATGGAAAATTATATCCTGTTCCATTGCTTACACAAGAAGTTATTGATACAAAAATGCGTGAAAATAAAGAAAAAGCCATGAGAGAATATAAGAATATCTTTACCACAGAAGGTGGAAATGACCAGATAGTAAAACGAGCCAATATAATTAGAAATTCTGAATTAAGAGTTCCTATATTATATAATGATGGAAATAAAAAATTCGGCATAGGTTTTGACCCCGCAAGAAGTTATGACCAAAGTGTGTGTGTGGTGGGAGAATTTTATTGGGATGATATAGTTGGTTATAAAATGAAACTTGTTAATTCTGTAAGTTTTGTGGATATAGCTAAAAAGAAAAAAACTCCAATGAGAACACCTGAACAAATTGAACTTGTAAAACAAATGATATTGGATTATAACGGTAAAAATGCGGCAGATTATGAAAATATTGAAGCTTTAGAAATTGATGCTGGTGCAGGTGGAGGTGGTGTAAATATTGCAGATTACTTTATGGAGGATTGGGTTGATAAAAAAGGAAATAAACATAAGGGAATGATTGATAAAGTAGAATCTGTAGACTATATTTCTAAATTTCCAAATGCAGTTGATAAAATCAAATTACTTTCCCCTCAAAAATACAAAAAAATGCTATTTGAAGCTTTAATTGAAATGATGAATCTGGATTTAATATCTTTTCCTGAAACATATGATGGAAAGGGTTATTTAACTATGGATGATACAGATGGAGATGAAATTAAATCAAAAGTGTATAAATTATCTTTTGAAGAAGAAATGGCATTAATTCAATTAGATTTAGCTAAAGAAGAACTTGTTAATATTTATCGTTTTAAAAGTTCAAATGGTAATTGTAGATATGATTTAGCTTCTGATAAAGTTAGCAAAATGAATGATGATAGAGCTTATGCAATTGCAATGTTGGCTTGGTATTTACAACAATTGAGAAGAAAACATATTACAGGAAAATCTAATAAAGATGTAGATTGGCTTAGTTATTGTCTTTATTAACTTATAACACGATATATAAACTTATAATCCCCAAACAATCTCCAAACGAAAGGAGGCTAACGCATGTCAAGACCTAAAGGCAGTACAAATAAAAGTACTAATAAACCCAAGTTAGAAAATATAGTTGAAAATACAATACAAAACGCAACTATAGAACCAACTAATCTTTTAAATAATAATGATAAAGATAAATTTTTTATACCTAGAAATTATGCTAGAAGTGGTGTTCAACCTTTGTGGGCTTCTTCTACTACTACATCAATCAATCCATTTACTGACGAACAAATAAAAAATATGTTAAAAAATCCGTATGCTAATTATAAACAATTACAATTAGTTAGTGAATATTTGATAAATACTAATAGTAATTATAATACGATTGTGGATTATTTATCGACTATAATGACGTTTGATTATGTACTATACCCCTTTGGTATAACAGATAATCAGACTACAGTTAAAAATAGAATGTATAATTCTGCTAGAATCTTATCTAAAATGAATTTGGAAAATGTTTTTCCTATAATGTTAAAACAAGCAATAATATATGGAGAATCATATTGGTATGATTTGAGTGATAATGAAAATACAATTTTAGAAAAATTACCAAAGGAAATTTGTGTTCTTTCTCAAATTGATGATGATAATTTATGGCGTATGTATATAGATTGTGCTTTGATTCATCCTACTAAAGTTTATGAATTACCAGAAGAAATTCAAAATGCTTATAACGATTATATAGAACGTAAAAAACCTAAAGGTAAGAAAAAGGTAAATGAATATACTTTTATTCCTGAGAGTTATTATGAAGTAAGTAAAAAAGGTTTTGCAATTTTTATTCATATGGAAAAGAAAGCGCATGACTATCCTTTATTGGCACACATGTTTTCTGATTTATCTTTATTGTCTAATGATAAATCATACTTTAATGAATTTATTAAAGATGACGCAGTTAAAAGTGTGCATCAAAAAATCCCAACAGATAAAGAAACTGGTGTTCCATTGATGCCCAAAGAAATTATAGAAGCTTATCATAATGCAAGTAAGGAAAATGTTGGACGTAATATCTCTATAATGACAAATCCATTTGAGGTAGAGGGTATATCTTTAGATGGAAATCAAAAGTCAGCTATAAATGTAGTTGAGCATGATATCAAAGTAATTCAAAATGATTCTGGTATATCAGAAACAATATTTAATGCCAGTACAACGAATGGATTAGTATATAGTACTAAAGCAGATTCAGCACGTATATATCCATTATTATATTTCTTTACAAATCTTGTTAATTTTAAAATTAAAACATACAAATGTCAAGTTAAGTTTTTACATATAAATATTTTTGAAGAATTAGACATACATGAGAGTCATCGGGCAGATTTATTAAGTGGTGGTTCTAGAAGTTTATTTATGGCATCTTCAGAAATAGATTTATATACTTATATGAATTTGACTGAGATGGAAAAACTATTAGATTTTGATAGTATGTTGCCCCCAAAATTGAATGCAAGTCAGGGTAATGCACAGGATTTAAATCCAAATGGAAAGCCTAAATCTAAAGAAAAAGATAAAGCAGACTCTACGGTAGTTGTAGATGGGTATAAATAAATAATTAAAATAAAAATAAAATTATATAAGAATTTTAAGAAGGTGAAATTAGTGAAGTTTATTTATGTATTTTCAGAAGAAGTTGCACAAGACATGGAATTATCGGGTTTTAAAAAACTAGAGGAAAATAATGAAGTAATCATTGGTGGTAAAAGGGCTATAGTTTTTCTTAATAATAAAGAGAGTTATCTGAATAAATATCAAAAGCAATATATACTTTTATCAAATAAATTATTTTTCTAAAATGTAAGATGTTAGTTAATTTCTAACATCTTTTTTAATGAAAAATTTTTAGTATTGATATTAACAAAATATAAGGTGGTGAGGTTATTGAATGTACATCCTAGTTTAAAAGTTAGATTTAATAAAGATTTTAAAAAAGTAAATAATTCAGAATTTGTAGAAGGTACTGCTTTAATTGCATATAGTGGTGATAATAGAAATGGTTCTGATATTACAGAACAAGCATTTAATGATGCTATGCCATCTTTAGGATTGATACCTTTAGTTGGACATTGGTTATCTGATAAACAGAATTTTGGAGGACATGATATAACAATTGAATGGAATGGTAATGAACTAGTATTAAAAGATAATACTATTCCGTATGGTGTTGTTAAAGAAAATCATAATGCAGAGTGGATAGAAATTGAAGAAAATGGAAAAAAGCACAAGTACATTAAAGCAGATGTAGTTCTTTGGTATGCTAGATATCCAGAACCAGTTCAAAAGGTGATTGATACAGGGGTTAATCAATCTATGGAAATAAATTGTAAATCATATTCTGAAAAAGTAAATGGCAATATTCAGATAGATTCATTTGAATATTCGGCTCTTTGTTTACTAGGACTTGATATTGATGAAAACGGTCAAAAAGGTGAGGATAATGTCGAACCATGTTTTGAAAGTGCTTCTGTAGTAATTGATAAATTTACTGTAAATGATAACTTTAAAGAACAATTTAATCAATTATTATTTGCTTTAAACAAAAATTTTAAAATTGATTCATATTTTATTTCTGAAAATGAAGCAGAACAAATAGTAGAAAAAGCAAATTCAATATTTATTCAATTAGGTTTTGAATGTTCAGAATATATAGTTGATGGTAAAGAATATGACGTAACTGGTATCATAAATAAAACACTAAATAAAGAATTATCAGAAGCATGGGGTTTTAATATTTATGATAAAGATACAATTACAATTAAAACATTAGATTTTAACTCTATGGATACAGCATCTATAAGTATAAGTTCTGTTGAACTTTTAATGAATAAAAATATAAATACTAATCAACAGCATTTTACTTTAAAGATAAAGAATAACTTTGACCAAGGAGGTGAAAGTGAAAATATGAATAAAAAGGAGGATAAAAATTTGGATAATAAAGAATTAAGTTTTTCAGCTACATATAGACAGAAAAGAGAAGCTTTACAAAATGCACTCGACCCTGTAATTATAAAAAATGAAGAAGACAAAATTATTTCTGAAACTTACTACTGGTTAGATGATTTTTCAGATACTCATTGTATGGTAGAAAAATACGTTTGGGTTAGTGGTGATGGTAATGAAGAAACTTATGGTAGATTTACATATTCATTTGATGAAACAGAAATTAAAGCAACTATAACTTCAGAATTTGAAAAGCTTATTAAAACTGCTTTAACTCAAGAGGAATATGATAAAGTTATGTCTGATAGAGAAACAATGTCTGCTAAATTTGAAGAACTTAAAACTAAAACGGCAGAATTTGAAACAACTATTTCTACTTTAGAAACTGAAAAAGAAGCATTAAATACAAAAGTTTCTGAATTTGAGTCTGTAATAGTAGAAAAAGACACTACAATTTCTACACTACAAGAATATAAAAATAATATAGAATTAAATCTTAAACTTGAACAGATAGATGAGATAATAGCGGAATTTGAAGTTATATTAAAAGATAATGAAGAGTTTGAGATAATCAAATCTAAGGCTAAAGATATGGAAATTGATATTTTGGAAAAAGAGTTATATGCATTAGAAGGTAAGGTAAAACATACTAAGACAAATAAAACTTCAAAGAAAAATCACAATTTTAGTAAAGTTAGTGTAGTTGATGATACTAATACTATAACTGATAGTTATTATGGTGATGCAGTAAAGTATATTAAGAAATAATATAAATATTAATAAATTAGCAACAGTGAAAATACTGTTGTTTTTTTATAAATAAAACTGATAACAAAATAAACCTAAATTATAAGGAGGAAATTAAATTATGGCTAATTTATTTATTGAAAACAAAGTTAAAGCAACTGCTCATTATGTTGATGTTGTTGCTCCTGCTGGTGTAACAAATGGTAATATAGTAGTTCTTGGAACTCAAGCAAGTGATAAAACTTATGCATGTGCAGCAAATACGGCTGTGACAGATGCAGGTATGGTAATAATATGTAATCCTAATTTGCCTTATGGAGCAGAGGTAGTTGAAAATGATACTACTATAGCAACTGGTGAAATAGTTAGAGCAAGAGTTGTTGAATTGGGGGATGTTGAAAGTTATCCTGTGGCAAATATAACTGCAACTGTAGCATTGGCTCAAAATAAAATTGTTGTACCTAAAGCCGGAGCTTTAAAAATGGAATGTCTTGCCGCTGCTGCTGGAACAGAGTCTATAGTTTATATTATAGATGAGTTATTCACAAAAGCAGGAGTATCAATGGTTAAAATTCGTTGCATAAAAGCACAGGTATAATAAGAATAACTTAAATAAACTAATTAGCTTAAAATCATTAAGGAGGAATTATAATATGAATAGTTTTGTATTTTCAAGCAATCAGAAGTTAGCATATGATGCAACTACTGGTATAACAAAAGAAGGCTTTACAAAAGAACAGATGAATGAAGCTGTTAGAAATATTGTTAGAGAAGCATGTGGTGGTGAGTGGAATTATTATAAATTTATGGAAAATAGATATAAGGTTTTCGCTATTATGGCAGAGGTTATGCCTGTTGCTATGAATGCTTCCCTTGCAGGTAAGTTTGATAATTTTGCAGAATTCAAAGATACAGCACTTGGAGATAAGCCTTATTTCTGGGTTGAAGACAATCAGGTATATCCTGTTTATACTGCTGCTAGAGGTAACGGCGATATAGAAAGGCAGAGAATTGTAGATAGAAACTTCACAGTTCCTACAATTATCAAAGCGATTAAATTCTATGAAGAATTTGATTTATTTATGGCTGGTAAAATGGACATGGCTAGATTATCTGAAAAAGCATCAATTTCAATGGTAAACTATGTTGGAGAATTAATCTCTGATACTATTTATGGTTCTTATGCGGCTGTAGACACAGAATTTAAGGCTACTGGTGCTTTCTCTGCTGCAACTCTCGTTTCTATTATTGAAAATATAAAGGCTGCTACTGGTGCCGATAGACTTCAGATATTTGGTACAACTACTGCATTGGGTAATGTGGCTGATGGTGCAGGTTATTCAGATAGAGCAAGGGATGGATTTAATGCATTGGGTTATTATGATACTTTCAGAGGTACAGATTTGTTTGCGTTGCCACAGGCTTATGCAGCTTCTACACAGACATTGAAAGTAAACAATGAACATATAATCATTCTTCCAGCAAATGAAAAAATTGTTAAAGTTTTGTTTGAAGGTGATGCACTTGTAGATATGAAAGACGGAATGAATAGAAATGATATGCAGCCTGAAGTTCTCTTTACAAGAAGAGTTGGTGCTGCCGCTATTACTATTCCTGAAGGGAAATTCGGTTTCTATAAGTTTTCCTAATATTTTTATTAACATACTTGGTGGATTAACTTCTGCCAAGTATGTTTTATTTAAATCTAAAAGAAATATAAGAATGATTAAGGAGAGGTATTAAATGGCAAAACCCACTAATACAAGTAAGAATACTACTAAAAGAGAAGTTAAACAAGAAGTTAAGCAGGAAATAAAAACACCTGAAATTGATATTAAGAATTTAATACAGCAAGTAACAGAAGAAGTAAGTTATAAATTGAAAACAGAATACGAATTAAAAATATCAGACTTAGAAAAGAAATTGAGTGAAAAGACTACAGAGATACTTAAAGTTGAAAATAATGTAAAGGTTAATAAAAATAAATATAAGTTTATTCCTGATAATACTAAAGTAAGGCTTAAAAGTAATATTGGAGGTCTATTTACTTTTAGTGAAGATAGAGGAAAAGTTAGAGTATATTTCCAAATAGACAATTTTGGACAAAGCGCAACAATATCTTATGAAGAATTGAGTATTTTTATTAGTTCAAAGCCTACTTTTATTAACAAAGGTGCTATAGCAATTGTTGATGCTTATAGTGATACCGATATAACTGTTGAGGATATTATTATTGATAAAAGACTTGAAAAATTATATTTTGATGAAAACAAAATTAATCCGATGTGTATTGAAGATTTATTTGATGATAATATTACTTCTGAAAAAGAGTTTGAAATGAAATTAAATAATTCTCTTGAAATGGCTGAAACCGTAATGGAGGCAGGTCATATTCTTTATAAGAAGGGTTTGTTTACGAATAACACTAAGATGAACACAATAAGACAAATATTTAGAAAACCTAATTTATTTAAGTAAGAAGGGAGATGACATATTATGTCCACCCCTTATAGTGATATTTTTACGAAAGCTAATATTTTATTTGAAGATGCAAGTTTGTTGGCAAATTTAACTGATGATGAATATACAGAGTTACTAGAAATATTTTTAAGTAAAGGTAAAACACTTTATTTTAAGTCTTGTAAAAAAGATTTGACAGATATAAATGATACTACAAAAGTATTTAATGAAACGTTAGATGACGAAGAGCAGTGGATTTTGGCACAATCAATTTTTTTAGTGTGGTTAGAAAAACAATTATATAAAGAAGAGAAATTAAGAGATAGAATTACAACTAAGGATTATAACAGTTTTAGCAAAGCTAATTTAATAGATAAATTAACTATATTAAAAAATGATGCATTAAAACAATTAAAATCTCTTGTAATTGATTATACCTTCAATTCTTTTGAAGGCTTTAATTAAAATAATATAAAAATAAAAGGAGAGTGTATGGCATGGAATATACACAATTTTTTAAAAAATGGTTTTCAACTGCAACTCCATTAGCAGGAGTAAAAGCATCGGGTACACTTACAATTTCAGGTGTAGTTTCGGACACACAGACCGTAACAATTGGAACAAATGTTTATGAATTTGACATTGATAACACATACACAGCAGGAAGAATTCAAGTTAATGTAGCAGATTTAAGAAATCAGGCTACAAGCACTCTTACTTTTACTGATATTCCAATTGTTACTGAAACAGTGACGGTAGGTAGTGGTGATGATGCAGAAGTATATGAATTTGTTGCCGCCGCAGGGGATGTTGCTGACCCTGCAAATATTCCAGTAGTATTAGGTGCTACATTAACAGCAGATAATGCGGTAACAAAACTAGCAGAAGCTATTAGTGCAAATTCTGCTTTAGTGGATGCAACATTTAGTACTGAAGATGATACAGTAATAATTGTAGCTGATGTTAGAGGTACTGCTGGAAATAGTATTGCAACAACAGAAACATGTACAAACGCTTCTTGGACAGGAGAAACACTTGCTGGAGGTTTAGATACTATAACTGCTTCAAATGCTGTCACAGCTTTAGTTGCTTCTATAACAGCTAATGATGCTTATGTAACTGCTGCTGATGGAGCAAATGATACAGTTGTTGTTACATATAAATGGGTAGGAACAGATGGTAATGCTATAGCAACTACCGAGACTATGGCGAATGGAGCTTTTGGACATGCTCATTTAGAGGGTGGAGTTTATGCAACTCCAGTTAATTGTTCGGCATTTATAATTATAGAAGGTGTTTGGTACATTGCTGATGCTCCAGTAACTAAATATACTCTTGGTGGCTGGAAATCTGCTACACCAGCGTAATTAATGAAAATTAATAATCTAAATCTAATTATAAGAAAGGAGAATTTTCAAAATGGGTACATATGATTTATTTCGTAAAATAGTACAATCAAATTTAACAGCAAAAGAACGTTCTATATCACAAATTCAATATGATATAATATCCGATTTTTATGATTCTCCTTCTTATAAATCAGTTACAATCAATAATACCCTAAGAGATGTTCAAATCACAGACGAAAATGCCATAAATAAAAATCCAAATAAAAAACGTGTTTTATGCAAACCAGAAGAAGATATAAATATAGGCGATGATATACTTTGGAATAGTGAGCATTGGTTGTGTACTAATATTGATAGTGATAAAGAGATATATGCGAAGGGAATTATTGAGAGATGTAATAACACCTTAACCTTCTATAAAAACTCTATCTCATATACACTTCCATGTATCATTACTGCTGTTGGAAGTTCAATGGGACTTAGTGATAATGAAACTAAATATACTTCAGATTTAAATAATGAGATTATAGTTAGAGTATCAAACAATACAATTTCACAGTTAATACAAGTAAATGATATTTTCAAGATAGGTAAAAGAAACTATAAGATTATGACTGATTCAGACATTGTTGAGTCTGGATTGTTAATTTTTAAAATGCAAGTTGTTTTAGAAGAGCAAGAACAACATGTGTTTACTTTGTCAATCCTTAATGAAGATAATTTGCAAATTGCTATTTCTCAATCGTTGACCATTAATGTTGAAGTAACTGATAATGGTGTATCGGTTAGTAATCCAAATGTTTTATATTCTAGTTCAGATGAAGATATAGCAACTATAAATAGCGATGGAGTTGTGACTTTATTGAGTGAAGGTATTATTGAATTTACAGCTACTTTAACAAGTGATAATACGGTTAGTGATAACGTTACTGTTGAGGTTGTTGCGGAAGAACAAAATAATTATACTGTAAATATTTCTGGTAGTACTTCAATAATTAAAGGTTACACAGAAGATTATAGTTGTATTTTTAAAAATAATGGAGTTGCTTATAGTGATAATTCGACTTTCTATTTAAAAGCCGATGATAATGTGAGTGAAACTATTCTTGCTTCAATTACTACGCAAAATGTAACAAATAACACTTGTACGATTCGTGGTGTAGGGTTGGGTTATGTTAAGTTATTTGTGAGAAATGAAGATAGTAGCATTGTGAGTGATGGTTATAGAATCAAAGTAGAGAATTTATTTTAAAGAAGGTTTTAAAGAATAAATATTTCTTACCTTCTTATCTTCATGCTTAAAGGAGGTATTATAGTTGTCAAGCAGTTTAAAGTTTGAAAATATAGAGTCTAATCTAGTTAATTTATTTACACTTCTATATTTTAATCAAAACATTTCAAAATATGTTTATTATTTAGTAGATGATCCATTGTCAATAACAGAAGACGTTCCAGTTGATTTAAAAGACGAAGGTTATTATTTATTAACTGTATTTGACAATTCAATACCACAAATAGAAAAAATAAGAATTTTTTTAAATCCATATAGTGGTAATTTGAAAAAGATTGGTACAGGAGAAATTTTATATCAAATGGATATTATTGTACCTAATACAAAATGGATTCTTAATGGTATGGGTCAAATTAGAGCTTTTAGAATTGCGAATGAATTTAATAAAATGGTTGATGGAAAACCTGTTGCTGGTATAGGAAGTGTATGTATTGAAGGTTTTAGAACATTTAAAGTAAATGATACTTATTCTGGAGTATCACTTTTTATATCTACTTCAGCATTAACAACAAAGAGTGGTGTTTGATTCAATTGGAAGATAATTTAAAAACTTTAATCAAAACCAATGCTTTTTTAGGTTATAACATAATTATTGAAGAAAATATGGGATTTTTTAAATGTCCAAGAATAGATGATTTAAAAGAGAATTTAATGATTTATATATATTTATTTAATAAGTATATTGATTTATATGAAGATGATAAAAGTAGTTTCTATTATGTATTATTTTTAAATGAAAAATATTTTCAAGAATTTGCTTCTATGTTATATTTCTTTTTTCAAACAGAGCAAATCAAATTAAAAGACCAAAAATTGTATTTTAACGAAAAAAATTTTATGGATGAAAATAATATTTCAATTTTTATGGAGTCTTTACGTGTTTTACATCACTTTGATAAAAAAAATGATGATTATAAACCTGCAAATAAGATTGCGGCTGAAATGATGGCTAGAGCTAGAAAATTAAAAAAAGAAATGGAAGCAAAAATTAAACAAAAAGATGGAATTGGATTTCTTGAAATAATGTCTACCGTAAGTGCTAGGCATGCTTCTATAAATCCTACAAATATAGGTCAGTTAAATTACTATCAAATTATTGACCAATATAAAAGATTAATGATGATTGATATATATACTCCTTGTTTATATGGTAATGCAACGGAAGAATATATTAAAAAAAATAATGTTAAACATTATAGTTTAAAGATTATAAATGAATAAAATAAATTTATTTAAGGAGGAATATAAATGAGTAATACTTTCGTAATAAAAGAAGTTTTGGATTATAATGTGTCTGGATATGCAACTTCTGGTTATGGCAATTTTTTATTTTCTGTAGATTATGCTAAAAGTTCTACAGTTCAGACAACAGCAGAAAGACTTCCAATTAGGGGTGGACAGGGGAATTATAAAATAATGGATTTAGACCACACTAAAGATTGTATGTTTAACTCAGTTTTACCACTTGTTGATATTAAGGCTTTAGCAGTAAAACTTGGAAGAACTGTAACAACTGGTGCTGTTTCTGCTCCAATAAAAGAAATTTTATCAGCAAGTGCATCAAATACTATTACATTATCTCATACTCCATTAACAGGAACTTTAAAGATATATAAACTTAGTGGAGAGAGAGATTTGGGAGTAGAACAGACAGTTGGTACTCCAGCATCTACAGTGAATACTTATAGTATTTCTACGGCTACAGTTACACTTAATGCTACAACTGCACCTCAAGGAACTAAATTTGTTTGTTTCTATGATTATACTTCTGGTACAGCGGCAGAAAATATAAAAATTACTGCGGCAGATTTCCCATCATTTATTACAATAACTGGTAGAGGATTAGTTGATGATGATGTGACTGGTTTAAAAGTGCCTGTTTCATTCAAAGTACATAAAGCTAAAGTAAAACCAGAATTTGAATTAACAATGGCTTCAGATGCTGCAACAGAATTAGCTTTTGATTGTGATTGCTATACTATACTCAATGCTAATGCTGAAAGGGAATTCGTAGATATCGTAAAGCTCAATGACGAGGCGGCTTAATATATGAAATATTTAAAATATAATCATCCAGCATCTATGAAATATAATATAAATCAAGTATACGAACTGGAAGAATTAAAGAAAGAATTGAGTATAGAAATGATTAAAGTTTTATTTGAACCTATTGACTTTAAATTTGAAGACTTAGAATCAAAGAAAAAAGTTCAGAAAATTGAAGAGTAAAAAATAAAATAAACTTATAGAGATAAGGTTAAAGAAAGCTAAATTAAAGCTATTCAATAGCTTTATCTCTATTTTTTTTACTCAAAAATCCATACAAAATGCACCTTTGGTGGAAAAGTGAAAAACAGTTGTTTAATTTAATCTATAATAAATCGAATTATTAGGTGGATAGTTTATATTAAATCACCCTAATCTTTTCTTACAGATTAATATAATAATTCACAGACATATTGTAGGAGTATAATTATTTGAATTTTAAATTAGAAAATAACGGCAAACGCTTAAAATATATTTTAAATAAAATTATCAAGGGTAGAAAATTTAATTATCTTTTGCTCTTTTTATATTTCCATTAATAATTTAAAAAATAAAAAAATAAAATCTAAGGGGGAATTATAAATGAGTGTAATAGCAAATTGGGTTTTTCAAAGTGCCTCAACAGCAACAGGAAATGGTTATGAATATATAGTATCTAATGTAGGAGCAAATACAACAATGGCAATATCTATATCTGGAACAGCAACTGCTAGAACTGTAGTTTTTGAAGGTAAGGGACTTGTGGGAGACTATGTTGCAATTAAATGTTACAATTCTACTACTGGAACATTAGCATCCCAAACAACGGGAACTACAGATGAAATTTGGATTGCAGACTTAACAGGTTTAAGTAAATTTAGATGTCATATTTCTTCAATTGCTGATAATTCTCTTTCTATAAGCGGAAAGGTGGTAGAATAATATGACTATTGATAATATTGCTAGAGGTTTAGCTACAAACATTAAAATATCACAATTAACAACAAACAATAGTTATCAAGCAGGACAGGTATTATGTGCCAATATAGATGATACATTTTGTTGGCAGGATAGACCGACTGAATTGACATTTCAAGATTTAATCATTAATGCTTTCAAACAAACAAAATATGTATATGTATCAAAAGATGGAAGTGATGAAACTGGTGATGGTGGTATATATAATCCATTTTTAACTATAAATACAGCATTAGATAATGCTACTTCAGGAACTACTATTTTTGTTTTGCCTGGAACTTATGAAGAAGATATTATATTTAAAGCAGGTGTAAATATTACTTCATCTATTAGATTAGCTGTTTATATAGTGGGCAATCATACTGCTAATTTTTCAGGCACAGTTGTATGTAATAATGTTATATTTAATTCAACTTCAGGGAACACATTAACTTTTTCTGGTACAAATGCTCAAAATTTTCAATTAATAAGTGCGAGTGTTTATTCAACTAATGGAGATGCTATAAGCTGGACAAATACAAATGCTTCTAGTAAGATTTACTTTGAAGATGGTACTTGTTATGTATCTACAAGCGGAGCAAACGCAAGATGTTTTTATAGTTCTTCAACAGCAAAAGGCTCATTTATATTAAGTAGAGTGTCTTTAAAAATTAATAATCCTGATAATGTATGTCTTGCTATTGGTGGAGCTATATCATTTACGCATACATCAGATGCTATTATAGGTCAAGTTATTGTAAGCAATTCTGCAAATGTAAATATTGGATTTGTTTCAATGACTACAACCTCTGTTGAGATATTAAATACAACATCAACAGGCACAACAATTTTAATGACTGATACTATATCTACTACAGCAAGTCCGGCTATTACTGGTAGTGGTATATTATTAGTAGGTGCATTACTATATACGAGTACTGGCATAGGCACAGCTAATACTTTAAATGGTGGTTTAGGGGCAATAACCTTACCTATGAGTAATGTTAAATTAAGAGCAAATACATTAGTACCTGTTAATCAGGTTTTAGCAGGACAAAATGATGGTAATATTGAGTATGATGGAATAGATTTGTATTTTACAATAGGTACGACAAGAAAAAAAGTGGCATTTGTATCATAAAAAGAGACTTGAAACATAGTCTCTTTTAATTTTGGAAAAGCAGAAATACTTAATAAAAAGATTTAAATAAATTTAATGTTAATGTATTGTTTCCTTCTGATTTATAGGAGGATTTTTTTTAAATTTTTAATTAGGAGTGAGGTTTAATGGCAGGAAGACAAAGAGTTTATAATAGAACATATTCACCAGAAGAATGGGAATTAGTTAATCAGAAAAATAAAGATGTAATGGATGACTTCCTTGAAGAATACAAACAAAGGAAATTAAAGAAAGGTACTATTGATTCATATTTTCAAGATTTAAGAATCATTATGATTTATGTGAAAAACTTTTGTGGAAATAAATGTGTTCTTGAATTAGGTAAAAAGGATTTTAGAAGATTGAGTATATGGTTAAGTGAGGATTTGCAATTATCTAGTGCAAGAGTAAATAGAATGATGAGTGCTACTAGGTCTATGCTTTCTTATTGTGAAGATGATGATGAAACAGAATATGAAAATAATGTTGCTAGAAAAGTTAAAGGTTTACCTAAAGAACCTGTAAAGACAAATGAAGAAGATTTCTTTATGACATATGACCAAGTTATGAGAGTAAGAGAAGAATTATTAAAAAGAGGTAAGATTCAGCTTTGTTTATTACATATGCTTTTATTTGATTCTGGAGGCAGAAGGAATGAAGTATATCAGGTAAAGAAACAAGATATGGTTGAAGGTAATAAAACAAATACTGTAGTTGGTAAAAGGGGTAAAGTATTTCCTTTGGTATTTTTAAATGATACTAGAGAATTAGCAAGACAGTTTTTTGAAAAGCGTGGAATAGATAAAATTGACTCTTTGTGGGTTGTAGGTAAGGGTGAAAATGCTAGAAAGGTTACTTACAACACTTTATATAGTAGAGTTGTTGCTATTTCAGAAATTCTAAGTGAGCTAGAAGGTAGAGAAATCAACATCTTTCCGCACAGCTATAGGCATTCAAGAACTGAGTGCTTATTACAAGGTCAAGACCCACGTATCATTGATGTGGCAACGGGTAAACCAAAGAAATTTACTCTTGAGGAAGTACAACTATTCCTTCACCATTCCGACCCTAAGACAACGCAAGGTTACGCGAAAGACCATAGTGAAGAGATAATTGACACTATGTTTAATTTTGATGATAAAGAAATTGATGAAGATGCAGAAGAAATTCAATAAATAGTTAGTTTGGTTGAAATATTTTATTGTGGCAGAACGGTTAGATTTTTAACAAAGTTAGTAAAATTTTAAATAAATTTATAAAGGAATATAAGGAGGAAATAAATTAATGAAACTCAGTGAAATCAAAACTGCACTAGAAATGGGAAATAAATTAGAGTCATTAGGTATAGAGGTGAAACCATATTTACCTATAATATCTAAAACATTAATGATATTAGGATATAAAGATAAAGATACAACTCAAAATGGTATTATAGATGAATGTATAAAAATAGAAAATGGAATAGCATATATAAATCATTTTAAAAAAGATATGGCTACAGTATGTGCGGTTATAAATTGGTATGTGAATTTTGAGATTGATAATATTGACATTCCTGAATATTATATGGTTTATGATTACTACATAACTTCTGGATTATGGAATTATGTTAAAAATCAATTAGGTAATGAATATGAAGTGTTGTTAAATTTAATAGATAAATCTATTGAAGAGGAATTAAGAAAACATAACTCTATTGAATCAGTGGTTAACAATAACTTAAATAAATTAATTGATAAAATTCCTACAGATATGCAACTTAAATCATTAGCTAGAACACTCGTTAGAGATTTTAATAGTCTTAACTGGAATCAGATTCCAAAAATAAAAGAAATATTTGAAACAGTACAAGGTAAGAAATTAGAGTAGGTGAAATTATGTCTAATAAAGGATTTGTAAATTTAGATAAAATTATAAATAAATTTATGAAACAAATAGAAGAGTCGGTTATAGTGGATTTAAATAAAATAGGTGAAGAGGTTAAGGGAGTTCTAAGAAATAATGTTCGTGTATTGTGGTATGAAAGAAATGGTATGAATTGGGAGCCACAAGATTATGAAAGAACATACCAACTAATAGACAGTATCACTTGTAAAAAAGTTATAAAAATAGGAAATAAATATCAAGTAGAAATATTTTTTGATACGGATAAAATACAACCTATGTATGGTACAGATGATAAACATTGGACTAGACATATGAGTGTTGTGAATTATAGTGATGTGTCTGAAGCAATTCCACTATGGATTGAAGAAGGTAATAATAACAGTAGAATATACTCTTATGAAGGTGTACATCCAGTTCAAGAAACAAAAGAATGGATTAAAAATGATAATTACATAAAAGAAAGGTTAAAGGAATTGTTAGAAATGCAAGGTTATAAAGTTATTGGTTAAGGAGGTTACACCTCCTTTTTATATTGTTTTAGAAAGGAGTGTGATATATAAATGGTAAATAACGATAAACTTTCAATATTAATAGAAACAATTTTGTCAAAAACGTCTGAGCAGCGATTAATTAATGAATTAAAGAATATAGAAAAAGATTTAAAACCTATTGAAATAAAAGCAAATGTAGATAAAATAGTTGATGATTTTAAAATATTAGAAAATGGAACAAAAGATATACAAAAACGTACTACTGAGTTAACAAATGAATATGGGCAACAAGTTAAAGAAATTGAAACTTTAAATGAAAAAACTAAACAATTAGTAAAGACTAGAGAAATTGATACGACAAATTATAAAAAACAAAGAGAAGAATCACAAAAAATTTCAGAGACTATAGAAAAACAAATTAAACTTATTCAAACTAAAGCACAGTTATTAAAACAAAATTATTGGACAGGCGATTTTAAAAATATAGATGATTTTACTTCAAATTTAAATAGTAAAAATATTGACCCCAATAATTATAAAATTCAATTAGAAGATTTAAAAAATCAGTATCAGTTAATTGCGAATAACACACAAGAATCACATAGAAATAATTTATCTTCTTTACAAAAAGAAATACAATTAGAAACACAAAAAAATGCTCAAACAATGCAAAATTGGACAAAACAATTAGATATTGATGCTCAAGAAAGAAAGATTGCTTCTGATAGAATAAAAGCACAGATGCAAATTAATGCAAAAATGGATGAAGAATCACAAAAAGCACAAAAACAGATTGCTTATTATAAAGAACAACTTGAAATCAAATTAGCAGATGCCAAAACTACATATGGTAAACATTTTACAGAGCAACAAAAACAAGCAATTCTTTCACAAGCAGATTTAATTACTGTTGAAAATTATAATGATGCTATTAAAGATACAACTTTAGAATATGATAAACAAATTTCAAAATCAAAAGCATTACGCAAAGAAGCAACTTTAGCAATGAAAGAATCAGACAGTTTCATGAATACTCTTGTTAAGGATTTTGGCAAAATGGTAGCATGGAGTGTTGTAGGTACGGCTTTGTTTGGTTCACTAAGACAACTTCAACAAGGATTAGATACATTAAAAGAAATAGATACTATAATGGTGGATATTTCTAAAGTTACAAATTATACTGCTACTGATATGGAAAGACTTGTCAAGAATTCTTTTGATACTGCAAGTAATTATGGTAGAACAACACAAGATTATCTTAAGAGTATTGCAGAATTTAGTCGTGCTGGATACGAAGGACAAGCAAAAGGTTTATCTGAAGTTTCATTATTAGCACAAAATGTTGGCGAACTAACTGCTGAGCAAGCAAATGAATTTTTACTTGCTACAGATGCGGCTTATAAATATAAAGGAAGCCAAGAAGAATTAACAAGAGTACTTGATGGTGTAAATCAGATAGATAATAAATTTGCAACAAGCATACAAAAGGTTTCCGAAGGTATGACTGTTGTTGGAAGTATTGCTTCAAATGCTGGTGTTGGTATAAATGAACTTTCGGCATCGCTTGGGACTATGACCGCCATAACACAAAGACCTGGTAGTGAAATGGGTAAAGCTTTTCGTGGATTAATTATGAATCTTCGCCAAATTAAGGGTGATGTTGGGGACGGAGAAATTATTGATGATGAAGCTTTGTCAAAATCTGCAAAAGCATTAGATAATGTAAATATAAAAGTTCATGAAATGAGAAATGGTATAGAAGAGCTTAGAAATCCTATGGGTGTTATTGAAGAATTAGCAAATAAATGGAATACATTATCTACTGTACAACAAGCACCTATTATTGAGGCTCTTGGTGGAAAGTACCGTGGTAACGCTGTAGTAGCACTATTAGAAAATTTTGATATGTATAAAAAAATGTTAACTGAGTATACAAACGCCACTGGTTCAGCCATGATAGAAAATGAAAAAAGGATGAAGTCATGGCAATCAAAATTAAATCAATTAACAAATAGTGCAAGTAATTTTTGGAATAATGCTATTGATAAAAATATAGTAAAAGATAGTATAAGTATTTTAAATGAAATAGTTAAAGTTTTAGATGTTTTAGTTAATAACTCTTTTTCAGCTTTTATTATTAAAACAGGATTAACATCTATTTCTATTTATGGATTAATGCTTGGAATTAAAGCTTTAGCTGGAACACAAGTAATAGGTAAAGCTATAGCAATGATACAATTAATGACTACTAATACATTGGGTTTAAATCTTGGTATAGCAATGTTATCAAAAACTATGTTAGCTTCTCCTTTATTTTGGATTACTGCTGGAACAGCTACGATATTTGCAATAATTGAGGCTGTTGATTTTTTAACAGTGAGTATAGAAGAACAAACTGAAAAAGTTCAAACTTTATCTTCTGAATTACAAAATCTTCAATCTACATATGACCAATTAGCATCTAAAGAAAATCGTACTGAACAAGAAGAAAAATATCTTGCAATTCTTGAAAAGCAAATCGAAGCACAAAAAACATTACTAGCTAATGAAACAAAACTTCTTGTACGAAAACAATATGGTGATAAAACTTCTCCTCAAATAGCAGATAGTGCTTTTACTATTGGAAGTGAAGTTGGAAGTATATATGGTGAAGAAAGTACTGATGATGTTGATGTATTAAAAAGACTAAATGAAGAAATATTAACATTAGATAAAAACAATGAAAAATCTTCTAAAACATACGAAAAATTAACAAAGCAAATTGCTGAAAAAACTAAATCACTTACAGAAGAATATGATGCTAATCAAAAAAATATAGAGATATTAGAAGATGCAAACGAACAAGGTTCTGAAGAGTATAAAATACTTACTGAACGTAATAAAGCAATAGAAGAAGTAATTTTACAAGAAGATAATTTAGCAAAATCAGTATCAAACGCTTCTAACGCCACAAAAACTGAAATAAAATCCGTAGAGGAACTTGTAAATACGTTATCAAAAACAAAAGAAGAATTGTCTACGTTAAATTCAGAAATGTCAGAATATCAAGAAAATGGGAAATTTTCTTCTGATACCCTCCTAGACTTAATTGGTAAATATCCTGAACTTATTCAATATCTTGGAGATGAAAAACAATTATATGAAGAAATATCTAAAAAAATACAAAATAAAACAACAGAAATACAAAATTCTTTTAATACTGAATTAACAGTACTTGAAACAAGTATAAATGAAAAAGCTAAAGGTTATGTTGAAGATTTAAAGAATTGGAAAACAGTTGAGGATGCTAAAAATAAAATTACAACAGATATGTTAAAGCAAGTTAAAGAAAAATATGATGCTTTCGTTTCTTCTACAGGTGATGAAACTTATGCTGATTTAGAAGCTGAAAAATTTGCTAAAAGGTTAAAAGCAAAATTAGACGCAACATTACCAGATATAAGTAAATATATAGATATTAAAAATTTAGATGTTGGTAAGTTATTAAGAAATGATGATAAATCTTCTGGTAATTCTTCATCCCCTTCTCTTAAAGATTCTCTCCCCCAAGAAGACCTAACAAAAGAACTTATAAAATCATACAATGCTGAAGTTGATATATCTGACGCTAAAATTAAGCACTTAGAACGTCAACTTAAAATAAATGATGAAACTAAAAATTACAATAAAGAACTTGAACTAACTAATCAACTTATATCAGCACAAGAAGATAAAGTTAAACAACTTGAAGAATCTAATAAAAATATGTCTTCTGAAGCACAAAAGTTACGTGATTCTAACAAGCAATATAACACTACCGAGTGGTTTGATGTTAATGGAGAAGCAACTTTAAAGTATAAAGAACTTCTTAATTCATTTGCCAAACAGTCTGAGGATATTCTTTCTAAAACTAATAAAAATGATAAGGATTCTATTAAATCAGCTAATGAAAAGATTGATAAGTTAAATGATGAAAAGAAAAAAGTTGAAGAGTTATTTAATAATATTTATGCTCTTAAGCAAGCTTGGACTGCTAATGTGGAGGAAATTGAGAAAACAAATGATAGCATTGATGGGTTAAGTCAGAGTATAGTTAAGTTAAATGAAGACCAAAAGAAAAATCTTGAAGATGTTCAAAAGCAAATATCAGAAGTAATCAAAAAACGTTATGAGTTAGAGAAAGATGAAGCTGAGAAAGCACATAAGAAGAAACTTAATGATTTGGACGATGAACTTGATACTTATAAGGAAAGTACCGAAGCGAAAATAAAAGAAATAGATAGACTTCGTGATGCTGAAGATTTCAATAAAAGCCAACAGAAAACTACAGATAAAATTTCCGAATTATTGAATGAACGTAATACTTTATCTATGGCAGCACAGTCTGGTGATTTGACTGCCATTGAACGTATTAAAGAGATAGATAAAGAACTTGCAGAAGAGCATGAAAATCTTTCTGATTTACAACAAGACAGAGAAGATGAATTACGTAAACAAAATCTTCAAGATGCTTTAGATGATAAAGAGAAAGAAATAAAAGATGCTGAAGATGCTGAAGACAAAAAGTATGAAATAATTGTGACCAACTATGAAAAACTTCTTGAAGAGGGTAATTTATATGCAGAAGCTAATAAAGCATTAACTGAGGGTATGGTAACAGATATTAATGGTAAATTAGTAACTGTTGCTGAAGCATTTAAAACATTTTCTGATAGATTTAGTGAAAGTTTGGGTACATTAGGTAATAATATACAAAAAGAATTCGTAGATAAATTAATGCAAGCTAAATCGTTGTTAGATTCTTTAAATGGAGTAACTACAGTAGCTAATACATCTATTGAAACTTCGATTACACCTCATGCTTTAGGTACTGACAATACTACAAAAGGAATAAAACTCATAGGTGAAAAAGGAGCAGAACTTGAATGGTCAAATGGAGGAACGTCAATATTACCTTCTGATTTATCTAAACAATTATTGAATTTACCTAGTGTGATGAATAATTTTCTTAATGGGATAAGTTTTAATATACCGAAAGTTAGTGCTGTTGGGATTGGTGGGGTAAGTAGTAATATTAATATTAGTGTACCCGTAAACGTTAGTGGCGGTGCAGACAAAGTAAATGCTATGGAATTAGGAAATACCGTTGCTAAAATTATTAAACAGGAATTAAATAAATCGGGGATATTTAGATAATAGATATAGATATGAGAAGTGGGGAGTCTTAATTGGCTCTCTACTTTAATATTTTAAGTGTGAAAATGATTATAGGTAATTATAATTTATATAAATATTAATTTTTAAGGTGGTGAAACAATTTGAGTTTTACTTCAGAATATTTTCAAATAAATGGAATAAATTCATCTGATATTGGTGTAGATGGTTGCTATTTAATTAGAACTAATAGTGAAATTAATTATCCTATATTTGGTGGAAAAGAAATTATTGAGGAACAAAATCCTTATAGAGATATGCCATATCATTATTATGTAAAAAAACAACCTATTGAATTTGATTTAATGTTCAGTTTACTTGATAAGGAAATTGATGAAAATAGGATTTATGAGTTAGGTTTGATTTTTGCACAAGATAAATATGTAGAATTTAGAAGTTGCGATTTTATGGGCAAGATTTTTTATGTATTATGTACTTCAATGAATTTGATTACATACGGTTCAAAAAAAGGATGGTTACAGTGTCATCTTAGAAATTCAGCACCTTATGCATTTTCAGAAATTATGATAAATACTTTTGATTTAAGTGATATAAGTACTACTCCTACGTTAATTACAATGGAAAACAAGAGTAATGTAACTAATCAACATGGTGAATATAAATATTATCCAGAACTGGAGATTTTATTGGTTGGTAACGTAACAGGGTTTTCTTTCTATAATTTAAGTGATGGAAATCGTGGTTTTGGATTCTCTGGACTCACTAAGGGTGAAACCATCTATATTAACAATCAGAAACAACAGATTATAAGTGATATTGGTGAAACCACTTATAGATTAAGTAAGATGTTGTTTTCAAAGAATTTCTTTTATTTGATTTATGGTGAGAACAGAATTTCTATAAACTGTAGTGGGGGTACTGGTGGAATAATTTTACAGTCGAAATGCCAGTTTCCTATTTATATGTAATAATATATTATATAAATTTATTTTTATAATTAGGGATATTTCTATTGACATATTATATAAATATAGTATAATGAAATTATAATATGTCCTTCCATATTATAGTAGGTATTTAATACATAAGGAATTTAGTGTATAATTGAATATGTATGGAGGGATGAGAGTATGGCAGTAAAAAATAGGTTAAAAGATATTTTAGATAGTAGAGGTATAAAACAAGTTTGGTTGGCTGAACAAGTAGACATATCATTTAAAACAATGTCTAATATAATAAATAATAGATATAATACTTCTTTGGAAGTAGCATTAAAAATCGCAGATATATTAGGAATGAAAATTGATGATATATTCTATTTAGAAAAATAAGTTAAGAATTTTTATAGTATTTTACATTTTTACTCTTGACATACGAGAGTATTCCCTTTATAATGTAATTGTGAGGTAAAACTTACCAAATACATATTATAAAGGGGTGTATACATAATGAATAGAACATTACAGAATTTAGAAAGACTACAACTTCGTGAGATGGATGCTGACTATAGTTTAAATCTAATTGAAAATTACCATTATGAGAAACTTCCGTATAGTTGGATAGACATAATCAATTATACATACAAGAAGTGTCGCGAAAACTGTTGTAGGCTCAGAATTAAGGAGTTGTTTATTCAAGAGGAATTACAAGAAAAAGTGGATAAAATTTTGACTGAAGATATTAATCGTACTTTGAATAATGATGAGAATATTGAATGAATTAGTATATTAGGTAATAAGTTTTACAGGGATAGGTATACATAAGGTTCGAAACTTATGTATATTCGATAAGTGACCTTGCCACTTCCCTGTATTTAATTTTGTAAGGATGCATTTTATAAATTAGTAAGGAGCGGGTAATATGAGTAGAAAGTTAAGTTATGAAGAGGTAAAGAATTATATTGAAAGTAAAGGATGTAAGCTTATTAGTGGAGAATACATTAATAATAGTACTAAATTAGAAATACAGTGTAGTTGTAATAAAATATTTAAAAATTCTTTTAATGAGTTTTGTAATAAAAGATACTATGTGTGTCCTGAATGTATAAAAAATATAAAATCTGGTAAACTGTCATTGGATTATAATTATGTAAAAGAATATATAGAAAATAATAGTGATTGTATATTATTATCTGATAATTATAAGAATTATAGTTCTAAACTTTTATTGAGATGTAAATGTTCTAATGAATTTGAGGTTTCATTTGCTAATTTTATAAAAGGTAAAATTAGCTGTAATTTGTGTAGTAATCTTCAAAGAAAAATTAATAAATTATATTCTTTTGAAAAAGTAAAAGGAGTATTTAATAATAAGGGTTTAATATTGGACGATAGTCAGATATATGAAAACAGTTTACATCATTTATTAGCTTATACTATAGAAGGATATAAAATTTATATAAAATATGGTAATCTTAATAAAACTAATAATTTTAATCCTTTTAGTAAATATAATCCATACACAATTGAAAATATACAAAAATATCTTGATTTAAATTTATCTGGATACAAAATCATAAGTAAAAAATATAAAAATGCACAGGAAAAATTGGAATTTATGTGTACACAAGGACATGATTTTTGTTTATCGTGGAATCAAATTCAACAAGGTTTAAAATGTATTGTTTGTATAGGTACTAGAAGCACTGGTGAAGACTGTATAGAAGAATATTTAATTAAAAATAATATAATATATCAACGAGAACATAAATTTAAAAATTGTAAATATAAACATTTATTATCATTTGATTTTGTTACCAAAAATTGTGAAAAATATATTGCGATAGAATACCAAGGAGAACATCACTACAAACCAATTAGATATGGAGGTATTTCAGAAAAATTAGCAATTGAAAAATATGAAACTCAAATATCAAAAGACCAAATAAAAAGAGATTATTGCAAAGCGAATAATATAAAACTTATCGAAATACCTTATTGGGATTATAACAATATTAAATTAATCTTATTAAAAGAATTAAATATAAATAATTTAAAAGAATGTGTTAATCAGTAGCACATTCTTTTTATTTAGGAGGCGATTCCTATTCTTGGACAGTTAATAAATAAACAATATACTTATGAAGCTATATTATGTGACACTAGAAAGAATGAAATATCCATATTAAACTATAGTGACCTCACCTATTCCCCTAGATTTAAGTCCTATTCAGAAATCGACCTAGAACTTCAATATTATGAGGAAGGTCATCTAAAAGTAAAAGACAAAAATTTTGATTTAACTAAAGGGCTATATTTAATAAAACTAAATATAAAAAATGGTGATAATATAGTTAAATCTGAGTTTTTCTTTATAGAAAATCCCAAAAAGAATATGTCAAATGAATCAATAACAAAATCAATACATTGCTATTCTTACGAATATTTAGTATTCAATAAAAAGAAGTTGAGGGGATACAATCAGACAAGAAAATTATATGACCCCGATAATGAATATGATAATGCAGATTTAAATAAAGGAGGTTTGCTTAACCTATTATTTAAGAATTTGTATTATACTTGGTCGATTTCTTATATTAATCCGATTTATCTCAATGTTTTTCACACATTTGATTTTGCTGATTCTACTTATACTGAGGTTTTTGATGAACTTCAGAAGGGGTATAATTGCGTATTTATATTTGATAATGTAAATCAAACTGTAGGCGTTTATACTAATGAAGAAATTGGTGTGAATACAGGACTTGTTTTAAGTGACCAAAATTATATTAAGTCAATATCTAATGAGGATAAATTTGATGAAATAAAAAGCAGACTTTACGTTTATGGAAAAGACAATATATCTATAAATCGCTATAATCCGACAGGATTATCATATGTGGAATCCTATGATTTTTTTATAAATAATGGTTATTTTTCTTCTAGTCTAGCAACAGCATGGAATAACTACAAAGTATTAATAGTAAGTAAACAAGGACAATTTGATGGATATATAACTCAACTTGAAACTTATGAAGCAAGTTTATTATTAAAACAGAATGAACTTGCCGCTTTAAACGCTGAAAAATTATTGATAGAAGACGCATTAGATTTAGAAAAAAGCAATCCTACAAACACTTTTACTTATGATGATATATATGATGATTTACAAGCAAAAGAAGCAGAAATAGAAGATAAAGAGGATGAAATAAATTCTATTCAATCAAATATTAATAGTGTAAACGCTAATATTATAACATTACAAAATACTTTAAGTTATACTAATAATTTTTCAACCGAGAATCTTCAGGAGTTGGTGAACTTCGTGTTTGAGGATACTCTTAATATGTCTCAGGTCAGTGATAGTGAACAATTATACACATATGGGTTGGCTTATCTAGAAAAAATATCTACTGTTCCTTTGACTTTTGATGTAGATAACATAGACGTGTTTTCTACTCAAGAAGGGCAGTTAGACTGGAATAAAATAAATATTGGCGATTATATTAATATTGATTGTCCAGAGTTGGGATTTGATTATTATCCCATACGTTTAGTTGGGTTTAATCACAATCCAGTAAGTAACTCATTATCTATGACTTTCTCTAATACTGATAAAATAGAAAGTGATATTCTTTATCTTAATGATATTTTTAAATTAAGTAATAAGGTTGCTGTAGAAGTCGAAGTTAAAAAATATGAGTATGAGAGATATAGTAATGATAGTGATAGAGTGCTTTATTCAGATTCTACAATAAGTAATAATATCCAACTCGGCAACAATTTCATCAACAGAAGGGGTTTTATCGGTTCGGACATTGGTTCTTTGTCAGGCAGTAAAATACAGGTTTTTAATGATAAAATTTGTATAACTACTGATAATTGGGAAACATATCATACGTTGATTAGCGGAAATGGTGTATTTCTTCAGACTGATACAAGTCAAACCATCATGCATAAGGACTATGGGTTTGCTATTAATGTCTGGAATCCTGCTTTAAATGATTATTATAATTCCATATATATAGGCTTAGACCCGTCAAATAATCCAGCGATTTTTGTGGATAATGGTTATATAAGCCTCACTAGAATTGTTGATAATATAGAACGTAATCGCATTTATCTTGACCCCTCTGTGGGAATCAAAATCCAATCAAAAGATGATGTAAATTGGATAGATAGGTTTTGGGTTGATGTGAATGGAAATTTAATTGCTAAACAACTTCGTACATCAAGCGATAGTAATGACTTCATCACATTAGAGGAACAATGGATAAGCTTTTATAATGGAACTCCAAGTTTAGAAAAAATGAAAATAGGAGTAGTTGACTTTGGTAGTGAAAATTATAATCCTTTTATTCAATTAGGAGCAGGAGATTCAGGAGATTCTACTAGAAATATATTTGAAATAAGAAAAGATTCTACTTATTTAAATATGATTTTTTCAAATAGTGATGGAGGACAGAGTGGGATTGGATTTTTAAATAGTAATTATGATGGTTATCCAGATGGAGCTTTGGCATTAAGTACAGATGGGGATATGGAAATTACTATTGCTGGAGATTTAATTATAAATGGAAGCATAGCAGTAACAGATAGTATTACAATTGATAGTACAACTTTAACATTTGAAAGAGGGATTTTAGTTAACGTAACTTAATAGGAGATTAATTTAATAATCTCCTATTAATGATATAATATTTATATAATCTATATATTTAATATATACAATATTATTATTAAATATTTTTCTATCTTTTGAAAACATTTGATTGTAAACATTTATTTGTTTAGAATTGCTTTTACTGTCTTTTTTATATAATGTACAATAAGTACTTCCTGCAAAATAATCAAGTATATAATTTGTATTTTCTAACTTTACTCTTACATCGTTAATTTCAACATATTTTTCTTCACCAATTTCTCTAATAGTTAATCCATTTTCTTCGTATTCAATGTCTTTAATTGGTATAAGTGTCGGTGTAGGTGTAACTATGGTTTCTATAGTCAAACTTTGTACCTCATTTTTTGTAGTATTTGTAGTAATTTCGACCTGTCTAAACTCTGCATTCCAAGTAGTAGGTATATTTAATATATCACTCATAACCTTTAATGGTACATAAGTAGTACCCTTGTAGTTTAATATAGGGTACTCAGTATTCTCATAAATACTATTATTAACAACAATATTATAGTCGACTTTATAAAGAACGTATTCCTCAATAGCCGCATAAATAGGATTTAGGTTAAACAAAAATGCACCCAACAAAAAAGCAATAATAGTTTGTTTATTAAATATTTTCCCTATTCTCTTTATTCTCTTTAGCATAACAAATCACTCCTAAATTATTTTATCATTCGTATTATTTACCTTTTTAATTTTATTATACCATTAGGGAAAGATTTGTCAAGTAATAAAATATAAAATAAATTAGTATTAATTTTTATATTCAAAAAACTATAAAAGAAAAGCTTTGTAAATAGCAAAGCAATATAAAACGCGTAAGATTATTATATAACAAATAGTTAAATTTTCAAGAGATAGATAAAAACTGTCTCTTTTATTATGTAAAATTATAATTTTAGAATGAAAGGAAGTCATTATGAATATTAACAACTCTAACAACAATTCAAATAACAATCTTAAACTATCTTATAATAAAGACAAAATACAGGAACTATTAAACATAATCAATACAATGCCTTTTATTGGAATAACAGACGCTATGAAACTTATGAGAATATTTGAGATATTAAACGAACCATTTAATCTTAACAAACAATTCCCTAATCCAACACCAGTACCAAAAGAAGTTAAAGAAGAAAAGAAATAAATTCATATAACAATATTAAAATCAATTAATAAAGAAAGTAAAATACAAGGATTATTTACATATAATTTTATTATTGCTATAATTATATATATTAGTTAAAAGAGGTAGCATTATGAAAATATATGTAAATAAAAAATATATTAGTTTATTATTAATTCTTGTAGTTTTATTTTCAAACATTTTATGTTTGGAAGGAGACAATTTAATGGCAATACAGGATTATCAGCAATTTTATGATATTTTACTAAATAGAAATCCAGCAACAGGGGAACCAGTAGTTGTAACAATAACTAACGAAAGCCATGTTGTAGATTTTAATAATAGAATTATACTAAATGAAATTCCAAGTGAATCGACAGGTGTAGTTATATCTGGTAAATATTATACTAAATTGGGTAATATCTTAACCGATTCAAATTATTTTTCAGTCAATTGGAGAACAGGAGAAATAGTTTTTGGTGGAGACATTGTTGGTGAAACAATAACAGTAGCTTCATATGGAGGTCGTGGGTTAATTAAAGGTTATGCCTCAAGACAGCAACTAGTGGATGAAAGTAATTTATATTCCTCTGATAATGTGGAAGATTTTACAACAGAAATAACAGAACAAGTAAATAATCTTTCATTTACAGGTTCAGAACATGATGCTTTAGTAACAGTAGCCTTAGTAGATTCTGAAGGTGTAAATTTTGGTTCTGGTGGTACTGGTACATTTTTAAATGGAAGATTAGATAAATGGGAGCAAAAGCAACTAACGCATTCGGCAGATAATGCGAATCCTCATCAAGTAACAAGAACACAAATTGGAGCGGCAAGTCAAATAGATTTAAATATAACCAATAGTAATGTTGCTATAAAGGCTGATAAATCTTACGTAGATACATTAATCGCAAGTTTGGTAAGCGGTTCTCCAAAGGGTACGTATGCTACGTTTGCAGGTTTACAGACTGCATTTCCAACAGGCGATACAAATATTTATTTAGTTATAGCAGATGGGCATTGGTATTATTGGAATGGTATAGCTTGGACAGATGGAGGAGTTTACCAAAGCACTGGTATTGCAGATAAAGCAATAACACATAGCAAAATAACTGATGATATATATAAGTCAGTAAATGCTACAAAAGTGTCTAATAAACCTGCATCTGGAGTAATTGACTATCTCAAATATACATTTGACGGTAATGGTTTGGGCGTATCTGGAACTGATGCAATGACTATAATCTATGACATGCTAACTTTTGACACAAATATATCAGCTTATGGTGCAAAAATATATTTATCGAATGATACTGACAATATCAGCGGTGGGGTTAATTACCCTGCTCCATCCGAAACTATAAAGTATGGAGAGTATTGCAACTACAACAAAACAAGAGAGTATTACGTTCCCACATATAGGTATATACATTTACTCATTCAAGCTAACGTAACAACAGCTCAACTAACAAAATACTATCTAAAGAATGTGCAAATGAAGGTGGGGACTGAATATGCCTCATTAGTTTCATCGGGGTTATACAATAATACTACTGATTCGGTAATGACAGAAGTTGCTTATCTTGATGAAAGTTTTGTAACAAGGGAAGGTTATATTGCTCTTAATAATTATAAATGGGCTAATAAAAAGTTTGTAACGTTTGGTGATTCCATAACATGGTATGACGGACACCCTTTTGCCGCTGGACATACTGAAGTAGGAACGATTGCAAAAGGATATCAAAGCTTTATGCGTGAAGAACTAGGATGCACAGTAGACAATCAAGGCGTTGGTAGCCTTGACATGACAGAAATCAATACCATAATACAGGCTTATGACTTTACTGATATTGATGCGGTAACAATAACAAGCGGAGCCAATGACCACAGAAAGGGAATATTGCCAGGCACAGTTGTAGCAATAGGAAGTACCTTCGATACAACAAAATTTGCCGGAGCATTGCAGGCAAGCATTGAGAAAATAATAAACTCCAATCCCGATACGAGGATATTCCTCATAACACCAATCAGAGGCTGGTATAACGAAAGTGGCACATCAGATGTTCCTGGTCCTTACAACATGGAAATGATGTTGAGCCGGGATTATATAGAGGTAATGCTCGCAATAGGAGAATTGTACGGCATACCAGTATGCAATTGGTACGATGCAACAGGGATTAATGATTTGAATATCCATACCTATATAGGGGATGGGTTAAGTACCCCGTATTATTTACACCCTACTAATCAAGGATATAAAAGAATGGCAGATGTACTGATACCATTCTTGAACAATAATTAGTTGCAAATTCGGATAATATTGTGACATAAATGATATTTGAACAAAATACGCAATTGGTTGGGATTTTTGAAAATCCATACGTTGTGATACAAGGGTTAGATTTTTAACAAAGTATAAATTTAATGGTTTTAGGATAGATTTTACTTTAATGGTAATTTCTATCCTTTTTATAATGTTTTATAATATATAATAATTTACGGACTATCTACGAAATAAATTACGGATAAAGGAAGTGTAGAAAATGTTAAGTAAAAATTGTGTATAATATAAAATGGAGATAAGACATCAAGTACGAACCATCGTTCTTATCTCCATTACACCAAATTTACAAATGGTGTATGTTTATTATACATCTTCTTATCGTATATTGCAATATATTTGGAGGTGTATTTATGGATGAAAATTCAAAGATAAAAGAAGACTTAGAAATAGCTAAACAAGATATAAATAAAATGAAAATAGATATAGAAAATCTAAAAAGACAAAAAGCTGACTATATAGATATGACTGATGTTGAGAAGGAACTTATAAAATTATCTTCTAAACTTGAAGAAGTTATTAATGACAGAAAAGAAGATAAGAAACAAAGAGAAGAAGATAAAGAAGTGATTAATAAAATGATGAAAGAAGTAAATGATATAAAAGAAATAATTAATAATACTAAAATTGACAATGCTGAGATTAAATCATATCAAACCTACACTATAGAAAAAGTTGATGATTTAAAATCGGAAATGAATGAAATTAAAAAATCTTTAAAGGAAATAATAAATAAAACTTCTTTTAACTTATTAGATTTTAATAAAAATATAGTAATGAAAATATTTGGAAGAAGTGTCTTAATAATTGTAGGCATTATTATAATTAGTTTACTTGTTTGGGCAACAACAGGAAATTTTATTTTTCCTACACTTGTAGAAAAATATTTTGGAGGCTAAAAATGTTATTTATTTTAAATACAATTGAAAATTATTTTATACTATGGTTTGTATTAATATGTTGTTGTATAAATCCTTTTAAAAACAAAATAAAATTTATATTGTTAATAATAATATCTACAGTATTTTCAATTGTAATTCAAGAAATAAAAATAATAGATAATATTGGATTAAATATGATTTTAAATATGGTTATTGGTACAATTTTGTATGTTTTTATTTTGAAAATATATTATGGTAAACAAATAAATATAGAACAATCTTTAAAATATATCATTATTTATTTTTGTTTTTTTACTATAGCTTTAGAATTATTATTATCAAAATTTTACCATCCATTTTTAAATGATTGTTTTATAAAAAATAATTTTTATAAATTATTTATATCTATACCTTTAAGGCTTTTGCAAGGATTTATTATTATGTTTATAAAATTTAAAAAGGGGGTATAAAAATGAGAATTTTTATTAATAAATTAAAGAATCAGATTAAAAATAACTTAAAAAATAGTTTAACAGCAAAATGGGTTTTTGTTTATCGACCTAGACAGCCTAAGTAATGTTTATTAAAAGAATATCCTATTGGTTATCTCAGAAGCTTTATAAAAAATACCACAATCATAAAAGATATTGGTATTATTATCGTACACAGTGTATAATTTTCCAATTTACAGAAATGTCTATTTTGTTAGGCATTTCTATTTTATTAAATATTGTATTAAAAACTTTATTAATAGTGTTAGGATTTGGATTAGTACGAAGTTTTAAAAGTAATAATCATTTAGATAATTATAAGAAGTGTATTTTGCTTTCTACATCAAGCATTATATTTTTAAGTTATATAAATACTATTCATAATGCGTTTTTTATTGGAATAATATGGGGATTAATTTTAAATTCAAAGTTAGGATATTTTATAGTTAAAGGATTTAATTGGATTTGGAGTAAAGGAAGTGAAAGTTATGAAATGGTTAAAAGATTTTTTTAGTGGAGATGAAAAAAGAGTTAGTAGTTTAATTATATTTGCAATTATTTTAACAGGAGTTGCAATATATTCAGTTATTAAATTTACTGATATACCTAATAATTTACAAACTGTTTTAATTTGGTTATATGGATTTATTGCTGGAGGAAGTAGCATATCTCTATTGCCTAGTTTAAAAGGCGGTAATAATAGTAATGACTCTAGTAATGGAGGTTCGATTTAATTATGTATACTATAAAACAAAACATACCTTCTGATTTACCGAAAGAAGTATATAGGGCAGGTATAGGTAATTATGAAGGTGTTTGCGCACATGCAACAGCGGTTTATGAAGATAGTGATGAAGGTGAATCTAATTATTTTAAAAGAGATTGGAAGAAGATTTCTGCCTTTGTACATTATTTTGTAGATTATGATTCAATTACTCAAACTGCCGACATTAAATATAAAGCATGGGGAGCAGGTAAATATGGAAATCAAAGATATGTTCATGTGGAATTATGTCAAACCAAAGATAAAAATAAATTTTTAGAATCCTATAAAAGATATACTTGGTTAATGGCTAAAATACTTTTTGATAAAAAATTAGATGTGATATATGGTAAAACATTTGTAACACATGAATGGGTGACAAAGAATTTAGGTGGAACGTCACATACTGACCCAGTAGATTATTTGCAGTTCCATGGAGTTAGTATTGAACAATTAATTAATGATGTAAAAAATGAATATAGTAATATGGGAAAACAAGTTGTTCAGGAGGTAAAACCAATGACAGAAAAATCATGGGAACAAATAACTGGAGAAAAAGCTATAGATGAATTATTTAAAAAAGGCAAATTAAAGAATCCTGATAATTGGAAAGCAAAAGATTTAGTTAATGAAAATACATCTCTTTGGCTTTTCTTTGAAATGATAAATAGATTGAACAAATAATATAAAAATAACATAAGACTAGATTATTATTGCATAAGGGGTGATTTTTCATAAGTGACTTAATTGGTAAAGAAATACTAGTTCGTAGATTGAAGGAAGTAAGAGATATTATTAAGATTGAGCATTTTGAAAATTATATTATATCTTGGGGTGTAGTTAGACAAAAGACGTTTGAAGAAATAATTAGGATTATTGAGGATTTTAGAGATTTTGATAGTAATGATGATATGGAATAAGGTTAAGCAATAAAATATTGAATAAATTATTGGAGGGTTTATAATGGACTGGAGTATGATATATTTGTTTGGTTTTATTATCTTAGCATTAGTATTTGTTGTTGGAATAGTTTTTTTAATGAGGAAATATAACGTGAAACCAGAAGAAATTACAAACGGAATTGATATAACTAAAACAATAGCTTCAGTAATAAAAATAACTACAAAAGAACTTAATTTTGCTTCTGATGATACAATTAATCAAATAGCAGATTTGGTTATAGATTCACTAGAATATGTAAAGACACTTGCTAATGTGAATACTAAGGAAGAGAAAGTTGAAGCAGGAATTAAGTATGTTGAAGATTTATGTAACTCTTTTGAAATAGAGATGGATGAAGATAGATATTTTGTAGTGAGTATTTTAGTACAATTAGGAGTAAATTTATTAGAATCTTTGAATGGGAAGTAAATAATTAATAAGGATAATATAGTGATTTTTATCATTGTATTATCCTTATTTTTTACAATTTTTATATTAATATTTATGTATTTAAATGTATTTTATGCATTTTTATTATTATTTTAGACTTTAAAGACGTGTAAGATTTAAATATTGTCGTACTAAAATATGATTTTTATTGATAATATTAATTATTGTGTCGTACTAAATATTAATTATGTATAATTATTCATTAGTTGTATATTTAATTAAATTTGAAGAATAAACTTGATAACTTTTATCATGATATACAAAATCTATACTATTATCTTCTCTTATATAAATATAATTTAAGATACTATTGATAAATTCATTATTATTTTTAAATTCTATTTTTTTGTCTTCGCAATATCGTTTAATAAATTCTAAAAGTAATTCTTCTTGCACAACAAATCTTGCACATTTTCTATAATTTGCATAATTGCTACATATATAACAATTATGTTTTCGCTCTTTTTGAAATTTAAAATTTTGTCCACAGTGACATTTAATTTTTTTATAAAATAGTGATTTTTGACGTTGCAATTATTATCACTTCTCCTCTATTATATAATATTCTATAATACAAGAAAAGAGATAGTATAAACTATCTCTCCGATTAATAATTTAATGATAGAAAAAAGATATCAGCTAAGTAATGTAGTTGTTCCTCTATCGTATTAAAATGTCTTAAAACAGCTTTAATTTAAATTAATTTATTTAATTCTATAAATTTTCATATTAATCTTAACTCACTCCTTTATATTCTATTACTTCTTTAATAAATTTATCTATATCAAATTTATTTGTATCAATAAGGTAAGCTATCCACCAGTTTGTGAATACATATTGAATATTTGTGAATTTAGATACAATGACTACGCCGCCATTATTTGTAATATTTTTAAATAACACATCATCAATATTATATTTTTCTTTATCTTCTAAAGTTATTTCATTTTCATCATAAATTATAATCTTATCAATAATAGAATTTAAGCCTCTTTTAGTAAATCCTTTTTCAAGCATTTCATTAATAAGTTCATCAATTTTATTAACATTTGTTTCTGCATTTTCAAAATCTTTATATTCATCTTTAAGTTCTTTTAATTGTTTTTCAATAATAGATATATTGTCTTTCAATTCTTTTGATTTTTTCTTATACAAAAATTCAGGTATTTCATCTTCTAAGTGTTCGTTATATACTTTTTCATATTGACTTTTAAGTCTGTTTAGATTACTTTCTAACCTTTTTAGTGTGTTCTCATAATTTCTTTTTATTGAATTAATATCATTTAAATTCTTATAAAAATAATCTCGATAATCTTTTGAATTTAATAAATTAGTAAAATGATTTTTTAAAAAATCTTTAATTTCTTTTTCTTGTATTCTATGTGAAGAACAACCTTTTTTAGGATTATCTTCTTTTTGCCTCCCTTCTCTATGATATTTTGAACACATAAAACAATCTGGTTTATCTTTTAATTTAATAAAAAAAAGTGGAGAATCGCATTTGCCACAGTGTAATAGTCCTGCGAATACACAAGGAATTTTAGTTTTAGGAGCAAATGACTTTTTCTTTTCCATCATTTCTTTAACAGCATTAAATGTATTTATGTCAATTATTGCTTCATGAGTATTGGGTATTTTTATCCATTCTTCTTTTGGCTTTCTTCTTGTATTTTTCTTTTTAAAACTAACTTTTTCCGATATGCCAGAAATCATACATCCAGTATATGCTTCATTTATTAATATTCTACGCACATGCTGTCCAATCCATACTTCTGCAATAGGTTTATTGGGATTATTTCTATATTGCGAAGGAGTAGAAATATTATCATTATTAAGTATTGTTGCAATAGCTTTATATCCATATCCTTGTAGATATAAGTTAAATATTCTTTTTACAATAGGTGTGGTTTCAGGGTCTACAATTAATTTATTACCCTCTTTAATATAACCATAATGTGAACGTATCAAAAGTACTCCTTCTTCCATTTTATGTCTTAAATTTGTTTTAATTTTTATTGAGTCATCTTCAGCCCTTTGTTCGTTAAACCAACTTTCTAAAGGGAAAAATCTTTTATCATATTTTCTTCCTTCAAATACTAATTCTATACCATATTCTTCAAGTAATTCAACAAATTTTAATGCTTCTATTTGATTTCTGCCTAATCTAGAACTATCTTTGAGTATCATGGTATCTATAGATTTGTTTTTTATCATTTCTTTAATTTCATCAAATCTTGAAAAATCTGTACCAGACATATCATCATGCATAACAATATTTACAATATTAGTATAACCATTTTGATTACAAAATTTAACAAGTAAATCTCTTTGAGTTTCAATTCTTTCATAATTTTCTGAATTATCATCTCGACTTTCTCTACAATAAATTAGAACTCTTTTCTCATAATTGGGTATAATTTTCTTTGCTACTGATATATTCATAAAATCCTCCTTAGTTGGTAATATACATTTATACAAAATGTGCATATAAAGTAATAATTATTATATCACCTTATATGCACATTATACTATTACTTATAAGACTTTACCATACTTAATTTCATATTGTCTTTTTAATTCTTCTAAAAATACTTTCTTTAAGTCTTCTTCAGGTAATTCATTTGTTGATACTATTGTAAATACTCTTTTTTTGTTTGCCAATATATCTACCCCCCTAAATTATTTTGTATATCATATTTTTTTACTACTTGTCTATATTCGTATCTTTTTCTAAATATTTCTCACCCAATTTAACTAAAACCATAGAATCATTCAAATAATAATCACAATAAAATTTACTCTCTTTTATATAACCAACATTTTTAGGGCAAACACATTCATGAAAACAACCTTTAAAATTACAGCCTTTAGCTGGCACTGTCATTATGAATCCTCCTTATCATTTTAATCATTTTATCAATATCATATCTATATCTAACTTTCTTTAAAGTCTGAGGCACTAATAATCCACCATATTCAATAACATCATTTTCATTAATAGATTTCTTATTAGTACCTTCATTAAACCTATTAAAATTCTTAATATCTAACCAATATGTATGTTCTGTACTTCTAAAGTTCAATAGCAATCCTGCATATATTCCTTCATACTGACTTGCTTTTGTAAGTCCTTCTATTTGATGTAATTTAATATCTTTACCCTTTTCTTCTTTTGTTTTTTGAATACCAACAGAAGTATTTTGTTTTGATTTTAATTCAAAAGGAAAATAATTTGGTGAAAGATATATAAAACAATCATAATCATTTTTAATACTAAATCTTGTACTATCATTTCCTCCACCAAATGAACTTGCCGAGTCACGTAAACGATAATAATAAATTTTTGATTCGTCTATACTATTTTTAAAATCTTCTTCAAATTTTTTGCCCTCGTTCTTCAATACTTACCTCCTTACTCTCTTTCATTCCAATTTATATATTCATCTTCAAATTCTGTAAATGAAATAGGTTGCGTTTCATAATCACAAGCTCTATCACTTGCATCTTCAAAATTTTCTAGATATTCGTTGTATTTGATATGTATTTCATCAAACATTCTATCACCTTAATTATTAATTTATTTATTATTTTATTACATTATTTTAAAAATCTATTTGCTACGTCTATATAATTATAAAGTCTTTGCCCTGTCCATTCTTCATTAAATGAATACACCTTACCAAAACAATATTTATGTTGTACATTAGCAGATATTAAATTCTTATAAACATCATCTATAAATATTGAATTAAATGGTGCAAACGGGGTATTTAACATACTTTTATCCATTTTACTTGTTGCATTGTTTATGTATAATTTGTTTTTAATAAATGGTAATTTATATTTTACATATGGTATTTTATTATATAAATTATCATCATTGCCTATTGTAACTAACCATAATTCATATTTTTTACTCAGTTCTTTTAAAACTTCATAAGCAAGTGGAAATAATTCTAAATTATCAAAAAGTTCTTTCATACCAAATATCTCTTCAACACTATGATTTTTATATTTGTATAATAAGGGACAAATATCATGAAAGTCCCATGAGTTTAGTAAATTAGAATTAGCAGGTATAAAATCGTCATAATTTTTATAAAGAAAATTATAAACCGTACAAAATGCTTTTGAACTATCAAAAATTGTTCCATCGCCATCCCAATACATTATTTGCTTTTCTATAATTATTCCTCCTTTAACACTAATTTTTTAAATTCAGGTAAAGTTTCAATCCACTTACATAATTCTTGCCACTCAGGAAGTCTATGATTTTTTCTCTGTGAATAAACAGTTTTTAATGCTCTATAGTTAGTTGTAAGTCTTGCAGTTAATTCAAAACCTGCTGGATTAGAATATAATAATTTAAGATAGTCTTCTTTATCTTGTGACTGATTATATTTGTCTTTAAGTTCTTCCATAATATTAATTATCCTAGTGTCAACATATTCATTGTATTGTTTTGATAAATTAAATTTTGAAATTCTATGCATTGTAGATTGACTACTTACAAATTCAACAAACCTATATCTTTCTAATTCTACCCATGCTTTATTTGAAAAGGTTAAATCAAATGCCACTCTTACTCCTGTGAGCCATTGGTCGTGTCCCTCTCCTTTTTCAGAAGAAGCAAGATTAATTGTTGTTTTAGTAATTTCAGAATTACAATCATTTGTATTTGTTGCCATAGGAAATTTACTTGCTCTTATACTTTCTTCTAGGTCATATACTTTTATATTTTCTATTTTCATTCAATCTCTCCTTTACTTTAAGTATTCCATTTCACCATCATATCTCAAATATTCATTATTACCTTCCAACCTCACAGGAATAAAAATATTGTTTATAACGAATCCATAAATATCATCATCAATTTTTTCTGTCGGATTTTCTAGTGTAATATTATTGAAATTTTCTTTTGCTTCTGCGTAAGTTAATAACGCTATTCCTTGCATTTAACTTCCTCCTATATATTATATTTATTTTGTTTTAGGTTTATTTAATATTTTATTGAAACCATATAGAATAGAATAGTCAATTCATGCAAAAATATGAACCTGCAAACCCTACTCTCCCAACGATTCTATTTTTTCAATATTTTCATTTTCTCGTATTTTTCTATTTCCTATCTCATAAAACCATTTAAAATCTGTATTACAATTTATTGCTTCAAAGTCACTATAGTTTTGATAATCTGTTTCTGGAATAGCCATATATCTGAAACATTCTTTATTTTTAGGACATTGTTCTGATTGACACATTACTATATTTGTCATTTATTTCTCCTTTTGGTTTATATACTATTTATTCAACACCTAACCGAATAATTTTTATAACTCAATATTATTCCATTTTTTATTTTTCCAGTATTTCCACTGAATTTCAGTACCATATATTCTAATTTCAATATCTTCAATATTTTTCATATTAATAAACCAATTTTTATATTCATTTTTTATTGTATCAGTTTTACCGTTTATTTTTATATACATATCTATGGTTTTATTTATCTGTTCTAAAGACCACTCATAATCTGATAAATTAGCTTGTCTATAAAACTCAGCAATGTTTTCATCAACTTCCTTTTTTGCTTCATCATATGTAAAATATACTTTATCAGGTCTTATACTTACATTTGAAATATGATGTACCCATAGAGGATATTTTTTTATAATTCTATAACCATCTTTAGTTATTTCAGTTTCAATTACGCCATGAAATTTTATTGAATCTTTTACAAGTAATCCATTTTTATATGCTAATTTTATACATTCTGGACTAGAAATTGCTCCTACACAATCTTTAATTTCATCATATGTAATTTCAAATAATTGAGTATTATATGACCAGCCTTTAGGAAGTTTTTTATATTTTTCTTCGCTTTTAAATTCGTTGATTGGAATACCATTAATCTTTCTATTTTCTTTTAAACTGAGATAGTCAATACATACTGCATCTGAAAATTGTTCGTCTACCATTCCCATTTTTACACTATATTCATGTCCATTTTGATGACACCAATAAACTATATCTCCTTGATTAAATCGTTTTTCATATCCTTGTTTCATTTTATCCTCCTTTTAATCAAATTAAGATTTGGATGTGAAAAGTAATACTTTGTATGTATAAATTAAATTGCTTCTAAATAATTAACTCTTTTACCAGTATTAATAGCATATTCTATTTCGCTTTTGGTACTACTACCTATATATCCATCTTTATTAATTACAAACATTTCATCAGCTAAATCTATTTTTCTTTTATGCATATCATCAAGCATTTCTTTAGTACCTTCAGTCCAAACTTCATTATCTCCTGAGTGACCAAACAATCCTACACTAATTACTATATTACCTTCTAATGTTAATCTCTTTTGTGCTTCCATAAATTCATTTTTGAATTTTGTACTGCCACAAAGAGTTATTATTTTATATTTACCTATCATTTAATCTCCTTATTTAATCATCCATTTCATCCCACATAAATCTTATAAAAAACCATTTGCAACCATATATTAATCTATGTTCATAACAACATATCGAGCCGTATGTATTTTTAATATTTAAATTACATTTATCAAGATTATCACAAGTTGCACAAATAAGAACAAAATAGTTATAATTTAACTTATTTTTATTATTATCCATTTATTAACAACTTCACTTTTTATTTATTTTTTTATCGTGTATAAAATGTTTATAATATAATTATAGTGCATAAAAATTAATTATTAAACTATTATGAATATTTTTATTACAAAAGTGCTATTAAGATTATTAATGTTATTCCACTTATAGTAAAACACCAAGCAAATACGTCTGAAGCCTTGCACATTTTTACTAACCAATTCATAATATATCTCCTATTATTTATTTTTTATATTTTCAATTTTTATTGCTTGTGAAATATCTTTTATTAAATATTCCACAATATCATACCAACAATTTTTATTAATACAGTCATTTAGATTATTAATATCTATTAATGAAGTCTCAAGACACTTTTTTATTCCTATTAAAAGCTTCTTATTCATTTATTACCTTTCTTATAAATTTGTAAATTTCGGATTATTTAAAACTTGCTCATAAATTCCCATATTTTTTAAATAGTTGATTATTCCGTTATTTTCTTCCGAACATTTTTGTTCATCTGGTGTTGAAAATATACATTTCTTATTTATTATTTTACAGTGAAATTCATCATTAGTCTTACATATATGTTTACACATTGTATTAATCCTCCTTTCTGTAATGATTAAATTATATCTACAAAATCAAATTTTGATAGGAATTTTGGAAAGAGGGTGGTTAGCCCTCTTTCCTATTTAGTATCAGTTGAACCAAAACCACCTTGTCTTTCATTTTCACTTATATCATTGTCTACCTTTAAAAACTTTTTAAATATTCCTTGACCTATTCGTTCTCCCTTTTTAATTTCAACATCATAAGGAAAGAAGTTATAGAATTGAAACCTTATATGTCCATCATCACTAATATTTGAATAAAAATCTGCATCGCAAACACCCACAGAATTTCCAAGTACTAAACCCTTCTTTAGTGGATTGCTTGAACGGTTGTATAGAAATAATGCTTCATCTTCTTGCATATAAGATTTAATTCCTGTTGGTACTAATACTGGTTTGATTACTTCATAATCATTTAAACCCATAAAAAATTTACCTATATTAACCAGCATTGCTCTCCATATACTAGGAACAATTGTATCTTTAGCGCATTCAAAATCATATCCTGCCGCATTTTTCGTTTGCCTTTTAGGGATGTTTATATTATTTTCTTCGTATCGTTTACATACTTCAAATCCACGTATCTTACTCATTTAATTCCTCCACATTTATATAATATTTTTTATTAAGAACATTTACTATATCCACACAAATTGCAAATTGTACAGCCACCTTCATTCCTTAATATTTCACCACATTCAGGACAATGAAATTTATCATATTTCTTATCTATTTGTTTAATTTTTTTAATTGGATTTTCTATATTTTCTGGTATAATTTTAGGATTTTGTATAGATTGTTCTTCTTCATTAAATTCTTGTAAAATATCTTTGAGGACATTTGCTATTGCTGAAGGACAAGATTTACCTTTACATAATAATTCACCTTTACCCTTTTTATATTGAAAACTAGGGCAAGTTCCTGATTTATTCAATTGTTCTATTATATATTCTACAGGTACTCCACCACGTAAAGCGGCTGAAAGTAATCTACTATTTGCTTGTGTATTTACAGTACATCCACCAACACCATCGGTATTAGTAAAACAATCATATATTTTATTATCATTTTCATCTACACCCACAAAGAAATAAAGATTACCACAACCCGTTTTTAATTTATATTTTCGATACACTAAATCTTCTGGAACACTTTCAATATATCCTCTAGGAATTTCCTCATAAATTGGAATGATTTCTTTAGTTTCTTTTTTATTAGTATTATTATCAATTAAAATTCCTTGTCTTAATTCATTTGGTCTAAATATTGTACATCCTTTAATACCTGCTTTGTGACATTCATCATAAATCTTTTGTGTTTCTTCAAATGAATAATTAGTAGGAACATTAATTGTTTTACTTACAGACATATCGGTGTGCCAAGTTATTCGTTTTAACATATCTATATGGTCTTGCACTTCCATGTTCATTGCTGTAACAAAAATATTTTCATTTACTATATTATCTATATTTGTTTCTTTCCATAATTTATAAGCATAGTCTTCCATTTTAATAATCTGTGTATCTTCTTCTTGTTGTCCACCAATTTTAATTTTTCTATCATATGAAAGTGAAAATATTGGTTCTATACCAGAAGAACAATTATTACCAAAAGTTAAACTCATTGTACCTGTTGGAGCAATACTTAACAATTTTGCATTTCTGATTCCATATTTTTTTATATCTTCTATTATAAGATTCCAAGAATCGTCTATGATTTTGTGTTTTTGTAAAAATCCACTTTGAATAAATTTTTCTCTATCTAAAAATTCAAATTCACCTTTTTCTTTTGCTAATTCTATAGATGCTTTATATGTATTTAAGCTTATAAAATTCATTAATTTAAAAACATAACTTCGTGCAGATTTACTATTGTATTTCATATTTAGCATTACTAAAGTATCAGCTAATGAAGTAATACCTAAACCTATTGTTCTAAATGCTTTCTGGTAATTTTCATACATAATATGTGGAAATTTATTTTTATCAATTATATTATCAAGTAGCCTAACAGATATATATATTGTATCTTTTAACTTATCAAAATCAATTTCTGCATTTAGGGTGAAAGGATTTTTAACAAAATTATGTAATATTAAACTTCCTAAATTACAAGCTCCACCAAATTCATTAGAATTAAGTTTTTCATTTGTTTTGGGATTAATTCCAAATATTGTTCCTGCAAGATATTCAAAACATGGGTTTGAGCATACTATTTTTTCAATATACCATAAATTATTATCATTATTCATATTTGAATAAAAAGCAATTCCTGGCTCTCCGTTTTCATATGCTTTTTGTGTAATTAAATCCCATAGATATTTTGCATTAATTTTCTTTTTGTATATCCATTTTGATTCATCATTAAGTATATTACCCTGTTTATCATACACTGGAAAATGTAAATATACTTCTTCATTATTATTTTTTGCTTCAATAAAATTATCATCTACCATGACCGTTATATTAAAATGTTTAAGCTTATTTGTATCATATGATTTAGCATTTATGAAATCTTCAATATCCATACTATAAATATTCATCATACCCATGTTTGCTCCACGCCTATTTCCTTGTAAAATTGTCGCTGTTTGTGAATCAAAACAATCTATAAAAGAAACTGCCCCTGAAGCTATAGCATCATTAGAAGTAGGACTTCCTTTTGGTCTTAATTGTGAAAAATCATAACCTATACCCCCACCTCTTTGATGTGTGATTGCTCCTAGTTTAACTTTATCAAATATATCACTTAAATCATCTTGTATTTGTGGTGCTACAAAACAATTGTTTAATGTTAAATCTCTACCTATTCCTGCGTTACTCATTGTTCTACCAGCAGGGAAAAATAACCCTTCATTCATTATATTAAAAAATTCATTTTCTTCTTTTTCATTATTTGCACAAAATTTCGCAACTCTATGTAAATTATCTTCTATTGTTTCATCATTTTTACAATATCTATCTTCCCATATTTGATATAAGATTGGATTGTCTATTTTCAATGTCTATTTCCTCCTAAATTTCATGCTTTATCTTTTAAATATTCTACGAATCTATTAATCGCCAATATTTCCAAAGAATTCATCTGAACATTCTTTTTAACGAATTCTTTTCTCAATTCTTCTAGTCTTTTTATTGAAGTATTTTTTATTTCTGTTTTTATATTTTGTATGTATGAACTATCTTCAGCTAATCTCTCTTTATCTTCTATGTCATGTAATTTTTCATTTATCTCCTTTCTATCTTCAAGCATTGGTAGTTTCCTCCTTTCTTGATTTATTTAATATTTGTTTATTAAAATACTCCAAAATATCTGAGTATCATTCCCACTATAGCAACTGGAACAGATACTTCAGCAATAATTAATCCTATAAGTGCATCTGCCCATAGTGGAAGTGACTTACCAAACCACATGAGTATTTCTCCAACTGACCATGCTCCTATTGTGATATTAGCAAGTATAATAAATACTACGCATCCTAAATTTTTCATTTAATTTATCTCCTTTCTAAATATTTCAAGCAAACTTGTATTTGCTATTGATTTATTTTATTTATAATAAAATTAACTATATCTTCAACTATTGGAGGTAATTTTTCTATTTCTTCATCAAGTATTTCAATATTAAATTCATCTTCAAAGTCCATGCATAATTCAACCATATCAAGAGAATCAGCACCTAAATCATCTATTATATTAGATTTTGAATCTATGTTAGGTTCTTCTATTTTTAATTGTTCTGATATAATTTTATATATTTTGATAATATAGTCATTAGCTTCCTTAGTTTTAAGTTTTTTTGTATTATTAGTGTCAATAGTGTCAATAGTTTTTGTATTTTGTTTTTCACTCTTAATCTCTTTCTTTTCTTGTCTATTAGCATTCTTTATATATTTTATATACTGATTTCTTCCACCAAACACCTTTTTCAGATAAGCCATAGCTAAACCTTTTTCTTCGTCAAATTCTTCATTATGTGTTTTTACTATTGTTTTAGTTCCATCTTTCCACATTACTATTGTGGCTGGATTATTGAATATAACTTGCTTTATTTCTGGTAGTACAGTGAGTGTTGGAAAATAATCTATGTATGAACCTACTATATTACCTCTTTTATTTTTAATTGTAATAGTTGACATATCTATTTCGTAGTTTATTGGCATTTTTATTTGTTCCTCCTCTATCATTTGAATAAAAAACACATTTGATCAATATTTAGACTTAATTTTTACTTTTACTGCACTTAATAGTATAGATAAAGTTCCAAGTGAATAACTTGATAACTTAACTGCTGATATCATAGCTATAATAGATGCCAATATTAACATTAAATTTATTATAAAAGTTTCTTTATTTGGTCTAATCCATTCCCAATTCATTTTTAATCCTCCTTTTCTATAATTTCAAAATTATTCTTATTGTATTTCTCTGGAAAGCAATACTTCTGCTCATTCACCACGGTAGAATAAAACAATCCTATTTTTTTGTTTACTCCCATTTCAACAGGAAACATATCACCCTCCTTAAATATATACTGTAAATCAGAATCTTTAAATGTTTTTAGGAATTTTATGTATTTAGTTCCCATTAATTCACCTCCATAATTTTATTATACTACCTTTTAGTTTATTGTCAAGTAAATTTATTTAATATTTTATTAACTATTTTTTATACCATCTCATACCGTATTTTTCTTGCCCTATTCTCATTAGTTCCCAATATTTACGCTGATAATCATCAGCATCTTTTTTATATCTATTTTTACTACGAGTAAGTTTTTCTATTTCCGTTGGATTATCACTTTTTATTATTTTTTCTGCTTCTCTGTATAAAGAACGAATTAAAGAATCTTTAAGTATTTGTTCGTCTATACCTAATTCTTGTCTTTTAGCTCTTTTTTCACATTGACCATCAATATAAACTCCTACATAATTAGGTATTTCGTCTTTTACTTCATTATATAATTCTTGTGGCATTACATAATAATTATAATGCCCTATAAAAGTATTATGTGCTTTACTATGAAAGTCTGATTTAGATACTTTAATTTCATAACAACGCCATATACCCTTAGTACCATAAGTTATATAGTCCACTCTTTCTTTGCCCCAAAATCCTATAGTGACTTCAAAACAACAGAATACGCCTTTTCTATGAGTTGCTTCCCATATTTCTCTCTCAAGTTTTAATGTTAGTTCAGTTTTGGCAATAAATATCAACTCCTACTTTAAAATTCTTCATTACAATTTTCTTTATCATTAAAATCTATATAACCTAGTTCTTCACCGCATTGATTACAAAGAGTTCTAATCCAATTTCCACGATGTTTAGTAATTCCTCCAGCCCCACATGATTCACAAATAGTAGTAGATCTCCCTTCTGCTTCACAAATTGCATTAAATATCGCATCTGCTATCAATGAAGGAATACTACCTGTATAAAAACATAAAATCCCGTATTTTTCTTTTACTTGTAATACCATAAATTCATAATCGCTATTCTTGGGTAGTTTCATTAATTCTGTTTCAATCTTTTCACATAAATTCCATATTAATTGAAACCAGCCTTCTCCACAAGAACAAGGCATTGGAAAATTAAGTTTTTCACCAGACCAAACATTACGTGCTTCCATGAATTTAAATTTATCCATTAGTTTTTGTTCTAATTCTTCTTTCAATTTATCCTCCTTTCTTATATTTATTTATTTTTTATTTGTTTCATCTTCAATTAAAGAATTAATACTTTCCTTTATGTCTTTAAATTGCATAGCTAAACCAATATTATCCATTAATATATCTTCATATAATAATATTAACTTATAAAGTTGATATCCTAAACCATTTAATTTTTGTAATTTTGTACTCAATATATATTCTCCTTTATACCAAACTCATCTTTGATTAAAAATTAATATCCATAATCAAACCATTCTTCAAGAGTAGATATTACATCCTTTGCAAATTCTATATAATCTGAATCACAATTATTATAATGTCTAATAATATCTTCGAGAATCATAGTGCCATTTTCATTCAACACTTTTTCGTTTTCTTCGTTAGTATATATTTCATAATTTTTTAACATTTATATTATTTCTCCTTATTTATAACTTTTAATTTGATTCATCTTTTCTTCTAATTTATACATATCAACTGCTTTTAATAAAGTATCAACCATCACTTTTCTTTTATCTATATCAAATTGCATAGGATACCATTTCAAGAAATATGAAATTACTTCATCTAATTGTTTAAAATGATTATAGTTATTTTGTGTTTTTGTATCTGTATTTTTAACATTAGCTTGATTAACATTATCTAAATTTTTACTTAACCAATCATATGCTTCATTAATTTTTTTCATCTTTGTATCATTGCCACAAATATCTGGATGATTTTCTTTTGCTTTTTCTCTATACTTCTTTTTAATAATTTCTTCACTAATAGGGAATTTCTTTTTAATTTCTAGTATTTTAAATGCCGTATTTGCATCCATAACTTATCTCCTTATTTCACGACTAATTGATTCTTTCATAGTTACTACCTTTTTATCTATATAACAATATAGAAAACAATACCCATAATCCAAATGAAATAAATAATGGAACATCAAAATGCCAAATATATATTTACGTCTTTTTGCTTTTTCTTTTTCAATATCGTACACTAAATGACCTCCAAATCTTGATTTAGTTGAAAGTTATTTTTAAATTCTTTACATTAACTTTAAAAATACTAGCTATATCTTCAATGTTTCCAATATATATTTTTTTATTTTTTATGTTTTCATCATAATTTTTAATTAAGATTCTATATTCTTTTTGATACTCATATCTTTTATCTTTTATAAAATTATTTAGATATCCATTATAACTTTTAAAATCTTCATATAAAACCAAATTGTTTTTACTAATTAAATTTAATTTATTTATTTTAATTTTTACCCTTTTCAAAAATTCTTCTATATCTTTTATAAAAACAAAGTATTCTCCAAAGTTATACATTTTTTCATCCATAACAATTTCTTTAGGATAATTTTTGGTTTTAGGAATACTAAAAGAATATAAAGAATATATCAAATGATAAAGATTGTTATTGAAAGTAATATCAGCATATTGAAATAATTCTTTATGCGAATATTTTATATTATTAATAGTAATATAAGTGTTTTCTGGGTCTAATATAATACTTAGTCCTTCTTTTTTATCATATCTTCCGTCATGATTTATTTTTTTATCTTTAAAATATGATATACTATTAAAAAACATTTCTCCTTTTTTTATAAAATTTTCCATGTGTTCTTTTTCTCCAAATTTTACAAAACCATAAATACTATAAACAATACTCTTAATTTTTATTTCCCCCTTTTTCCATATTTCCATCAATCCTGCATTCTATATTAATATTCAGACATTAAACTATCATCAACATATTCTAAAAATTTATCTGACAATACAGCAATATTATTTATACACTTTTTACATATATCAAGATGACAATCATTTACATCATATACTTTACTTATATATTTTCCTTCTTCATCTTTTTCTCTAAAAGAAATATTTATAGTAAAAAATCGCTCATTAGTTATATCTTCTTTGCAATTATCACAAGTTATTTTAGTAATTGCTTCAGTTTCGTAATATACTTTTTTAGTTTCTCTTTCTCTCATTTATTTCTCCTTTCAAATTTGTTCCAAAGTTATATTTCGTTGAAATAATGTTTATATTCTTCTTCTAAACCTTTTAACTTATATTTACTCAATTCTTTTTTAGCTTCTAGCCAATCAGCCTCAGTAATAAATATATTTTCCCTTTCTAGTCTTTTTCTTTCTGATTTTATATGTTGCAAATTTTTATAAGCATTTGTATTTATTAATTTATATTCTTCGCTTGTGGTTGGTATATAATCTTCATATTCATTTCTACCTGTACAAATTTGACTATCATATAATTCACAATGATAGTTGTACCACAACCATAATTTATATGCTTCTTGATATGATTCAGATGGTTTAAACCATTCACAAAGATATTCTCTTTTGAAAGGTTCAATATCTTTTAAAGCTTCTTCCATAGATATGATTTTGGATTTCTTTTTATGTAATTCATTCATATCTAATTTTTTATATTCTTCCATTATTCTCCTTTCACTTTGTATGAAAATCTAATTCTAATCACTTATTAATAAATTCCATAACTCAGCATCATTATTATTTTTATATTCAATAAAACCGATAACGAACCAATCGTCACAATTACCATGTATAGGATTTTCATAATTATCAATATAATTACCTGATTCATCAATCCATCCATAGCCTATTTCATCTTTAAAATCTTCTATATTTGATTCATTTCCAATCCATAAATAAGGTTTCATTATTTTGATATTGGCTTCATTATTAAATCTTTTGTCAATAATAAAACACAAATATTGAGTGTGTGAATTATAAATTGCTTTTTCATTTTTATCTTTAAATATACAATCATTTACAGGAAATTTTGTATTTAAATACTTATAAATATCGTTTAAGTTTTGTATAGTCATAATATTACTTCCTTTCAATCAAATCTAGTTTTTATTTAAAGTTTTTATTGCAATTAAACTAACTTCTGGTGTAGATGAAATATCATATTTTATTTCAATATCATATCTAACAACCTCATTCTCATATAAATCTTCAAGTTTAATTAGTGATATTCTAAAACTATCTTCAAATTCTTTTGTAACAATTTTATAATTATTTCTTCTCAAATCATCATATAAAAGAAATATATCAAAATTTGTAGCGTTATTAGGTATAGATATTCCGGCATGGTTAAGTAGATTCTTTGTGCAATCATTAATCATTTCATTTCTTTTTTCAATAAACTTATTCATTAATTTTTTAAACATATTTATTCTCCTTTATTTATTAAGCTGAAATATTCGCTATAATTCCATAATCAGGAACTTCTTTTTTGACCTCTATATAACCATACTTTTTCAACCATTTTTTATTAATTCGCTTTTGTCTATGTTTACGTTTTTGTACTTTGATAGTTATAGTTTTTGTTGGTTTAATTATAGGTGTACCATATAAAAATCTATGAGATAAAAGAAAATTATCTGCCCTTTCTTCATCTTCAAATTTTATTTTATATGTGGGTATAGAATACTTATAAAAATCTTCTCTAAGTTCTCTATAAGGTTCTAATTGTCTATGTAATTCTTCCAACTTTGATTTAGTCAAAGGTTCGTTTGCCATTGTGCAAGTACTTGTAGCAGAATTAATATCTCCAAATATTGAAGACATTAATGAATTCATTACATCTTCTTCTAATTTCTTAATTACTTCCTCTTTAATTCCGTAATCACATTCAAATAAAAATTTTTCCACTAAATCACCTCCAATGGTTTATTTATTTAGATTGTATTAATTGTCCTAAATATATTATTGTTTCAAACAATCTGTTTATTTCTTCCTTTGACAACTGTTTATTATTTTTATAATACTCGGTATATAATTCATTAAATTCTTTTACTGCTAAATACATTTTTTACTCCTTCCTATTTGAATAAAAAGCTCATTTAGTATTAATTCTATTTACCAATTAAATCTTTTATCTTTTTCTGAGTCCAGCCATTCTTTTAATTGATTACCTCTAAAAACCATTTTACTCAATTCTTTTTTAAATAATCTACATTCTTCTCTTGGGTGATTATCATATGTAAGAAGCATTATTGTATCAGCTATTATTTCACCAAAGAAATATTCTCTATTAGTCATTTATTTATTACCTCCTTTCAATCAAACATTGATTCTGTTTAAATTTCTTCTTCTTCAATCTCATTTTCTCCGCATAATTTACAGCTATCATGTAATAGCCATGCTAACCATTTATCATTACTTTCTTTTTCTAACCAAAACTGTGCTGTATTTACTTCTAAGTATGTACATTCTACAACAGGAGCATAATAATAACTCGTATATGGTATTTTTATATGTTGAATTTCTTTATAATAAGGGCATTGACCATTTGTATCATAACAGTAATGACCTTTTGGTATTTTACTTTTATCCATGTTTATTTTTCCTTTCTATAATTTATTTGAAATTTCCATTTGGTGCAAACTAACTTTCCTAGTATATTTCTGTTTTGGTTTTTTCTTTTTAATAAATTTTTTATAATCGTAACGTAACCACGTGTATATCTTGTGGTATCTTTCATATGTATAATTAGGATTATTTTTATTGTACCAACTATTTAAACTTGATGTATGCTTACTTGAATTACATGTTTGACAAGAAGGTACGGTATTTTTAATATCATTTCTTCCTTGGTCTATTACATGCTCTTTATGGAAATCAATCCATCTCCATTTACCCCTTCTAAAAATAAAATGTTCCTCAATCGGCATTCCACAATAAGCACACCTGTGGTTGAAATAAAATTTACAGTCATCCCATTCTTTATCACTTATTTTATGTTCTTTTGCTTTTCGTTTTTCTCTAGCTTTTTGAGAGCTTAATTTACCAGACTCAGTTCTTTGCCATTCTGTTTGCTTTCCTTCTAGTTGTCTTTGTTTAACACGTTTATTTACATCTTCTCTAACTTCTGGTTTACTATTCCATTTTTTAGTACTTTTCTTTCTTTTAAATGGATTTTGTTTTTCTCTTTCAAAATTGGTTTCACTTTGACATTTTTTACATTGTGAACTATATCCTAACTCTGATTTACTTTTATTTCTAAGATAGAAGTTTTCACTTTCATTTTTCCACTCATTACATGTTGAACAAAATCTTTCAACAATTCCATTAATTTCTCTATGTAATCTATTCCAATATTCTTCTTTTTTCTTTTTATAATTACCCATTTAACCTCCATAGTTTATTTATACTCTTTATAAGTTTGAATGAAGTAATGCTTTCATTGAACTTTTAAATCCCTACCACATATAGGACAATAATTAATTTTTATTGTTCCTATAGACATTTCATTTTTATTGTACTCCTTATATCATTATAGTTTTTTAATATGAAATCCCCACAAATAGGTGACTCTCCTTGTAATGACCATATAGCAGGACAGCTTTCTTCATATTCAAAATACTCGCAATCTTTACATTTATATTTTTTGACTTAATATTTTATAATCTTTTTCGCTCATTATTCTTCCTCATTCCACTCATCTACAATTTGTTGTCTAATTTCTTGTGGAATATCTAATCCAAAACAAGCTTTAAATTTTCCTATATTATCTATTTCAATTTCTTCATGGATTAATCTGTCTCCATGATAAGTAGCCGGAATAATTAAAACACAAGTCTCATCAAATGCTCTTAATAATTCTGAACCAATTTCAGAAAGTGTTTCCATTTGTTTTATTCCGTTTTCTAGTGAGTCAAGTTCTCTTTGATTAATAATACCATTTCTTAAATGTTTTATTATTATTTCATATCCTTTCATCTTATAACTCCCTTCCGCATTCAGATGGAACTTTTTTAAATTTTAAGCAGTAATTACATCCTTTTCTTTTAGTTACTGAACAATCATAACTCATTTATATTCTCCTTTTCGTATTCTCTAATATAACATGGTTCTATAGGATTATGGTTTTTATTTATTTCTTTATCACAAAACCATCTGCAATGATTAAAGCAATAACAATAATCACAATATCCTTTTTCTTTTGTTTCATTTAACTTAATTATATCAAATTCATTTATTGAGTATTCTTCTACTTTATCCATAAAATCAAATTTAATAGGTGGGTGTTTATAATCATATGTAATAGTCTTTTTAGATTGTTTCATATCACACCTCTTTTTAGATAAATTTACACTTTGGTATTAATATTACTCTTTATTATTTACAGGGAAAATGGCTATTACTTCATTTACATCGAGATAATAAGGTATTGTATGTCCTTCACATTCTTCCCATGAAATTTTTATTAATTTATCATATATATTAAAATGCATTTTAAAATCTTTACATTTAACTTTTTGCCATCCTTCGTTCTTAAATTTTAATATTATTGTTTTATTTTCCATTTTTACATCTCCTTTAATTTATTTTATATTTTAATAACCAAACCAAAGAAAGATTTGGATTAAACTTTATAAGCAAGTTTTATACTTCTTATTCCTAGCCAATTAATGACTTCGCACTTTAAGTGGAAATCATCATATATAAGGTTTTCTATTTTAGCTTCTTTAGGTATTGTTGCACCATGCAAAGCTCCTATTACCGAATTTCTAATTACAGTTTTTGCAGATTTTATTTCTTCAATGTAATCTTTCCATGATTCAACTTCAATAACTCTTGATTGATGGTCTATTATTGTATTGTCAACCTGTATAGACAAATTTGTTTCTATTACTTTTATCATATTTTCTCCTTTCTGTTTATATCAATGATTTGTTCTGTACAAAGGAATTATTGTTCCAGTGAAAACATTTTTTAATTTTCCCTTTTATAATAAGAAATTATTTTGTAAATGTGTTTATTAATATGTCTATTAATTTTAAAATTTTTACTTTTTTTATATTTTCTAAACATTAATTCTTTACCCCAAATAGCATCAATATAATCCCATGTTTTACTTAATCTATCCCAACGATGTACTACAACATATGCTAATTTACATCCTTCTAATTCAAATTCATATAATAAATATACCTTTGTTTCAGGTTGTTTAAATACTGTCCATGATAAGGAATTCATATCATTAGGCATTTCTTTAGGAATATTTAATTGTTTTTTAATTTCTTTATATTTAGAATAGTCTATTTTAGAGAAATCTATCATAAAATAATATCTCCTTTTTAAGATATTTAAGTGAAAGGTTTAAATTTATACAAAATTTATTACTATATTAAGCTATATTAGCAAATTCTTCTTTTAGCAAATCTTTAACTTTATTAATATGCCATGTTAAATTTTGTTGTTTTACATTATGTATTTTGCCTACATAGGAGTATTTTTCACCTTTTATTATACAATATTTTATTATATCTCTTTGTATTTCATTTTTCACTTTACTATTTAATATTTCTAATAAATCGTGTAAACAATAATTATAGTTTGATTTTACATTTAATATATTTTCAAGTTCATTAATTGAAAATAATTTAGTTTTCCTTTTAATTCTATTTTCTTCTCTTATTTTGTTTTTTAATTTATATATAATACTATTCCATAAGAATGTTATAAATTTACCTTTAGTTTCATCATAATTATTAAATGCTTCTACAAATGCAATGTTAGCTTCACCTTCGGCATCGTCTATGTATTTATATTTATATGAACTAATTAATTTATAAATAGCAGCTTTATTATTTTCATATAATTCATTATAAGCATATGTATCACCTGCCTTTGCTAATTTTATTAACTCTTCGTTGGATTTAGTCATTATATTACTCCTTTCTTTTTAGTTTATTTTGTGTTTGTTTAAATTTTTGTATGGTTTAGTCGTTTTATCTAAACTTCTATTCTATTTCTCCCATTGCAATATTCGCTAATTCATCTGCTCTATTATTACCTTTGTTGTCAGCATGACCTTGACATTGAATAAACTTTATATCTGTAAATCTATTTTTAAGCTCTAATAATTCTTGCCATAGTTCTTTGTTTTCTACAGGTTTCTTTTGTGAATTTCTCCAACCCTTTTTAATCCATCCTTGAATCCATTCGTTCATCCCTTTAATTACATACTGACTATCCATTGTGACTTCTATTGGTATATCATATCTTTTTAATGTTTTAAGAGCTTTAATGCAAGAGGTTAATTCCATAATATTATTAGTAGTATCTTTAGTATTCCCGTAGATTTCTTTTGTTTTATCGCCATATGTTATTACTGCACCCCACCCTCCTATGTTGTGTTCAAACTGATTGCCTCTGCAACCACCATCACAAAATATGTATATTTTATTCATTATCATTTTCCTTTCTTATATAGAAATATAGTAAGTAGAAATATTTTCCTCTCTACTACTATTCTATCACGTTTATTTTGTTTGTCAATGGATTTATTTAATGTTTTATTAAAAGTTTTCTTGAGTATCATTTTGTAAATCTTCAGATAGAAAATATTTTAAAAATGTTTGTTTTGTTTTTACTCCACTTCTAGTTGTTGCATATCTCAATGCTTTATTTTCAGCACATAGAACACAATATTTCTTTGCTCTTGTTAACATAGTATAAACCATTTCTTTATTAAGTAATTTATAATGAGAATAGTCTAAGCCACAGATAACATATTTCATACCTGACCCCTGAAGCTTATGACAGGTAATTGCGTAACCTAATCTAATATGAGCCAAATGTTTTTTAGGAATATATATTCTTCCTTTATTATTAAAATCAACAATTATTATACGAGATACAAAATCTATATCAACAACAATTCCTAAGTCACCATTGAATATAGGCACTTCATCTCCATATTCATTTAGTGTTTTATAATTATTTTTATGGTTGACAACTTTATCACCTATATAGATAGTAAATGGATAGTCACTTTCTTCTCCAATTGATAATCCTTTTTGACTCTTATTTATAACAATTTCCTGTAAGGAATTATTTAAATAATATGCACTAGCTTTTCCCCTATCTTTCATAGGAACAACAACTTGAATGTCAAAACTATTTTCAGTTTCTAAAAGTAACTCTTCAAAATGTTTAATAATTTTATCATGTGTCTTATTTTTATCGGTATAAATGTCTAACTCTAAATCTTCTAGTTCCCCTCTTATTTCTGCACCTGTAAAGTCTTTATCAATAATTTGTTCTTCAAATCTAATCTTCTTACTTTCAGTAATTATTGCCGATTTAGCTGCTTGCCTATGTATTTTTGTTAATTCAACACATTTTATATATTCACTATCTATCATGTCTTTCATGACATTACCGATGCCTATAGCTTCAAGTTGTCCCATATCCCCTAACATTATTAGTTTAGAACCTGTCTGTATAGCTTGAATTAACTTATAAAATATATCTGCTCCCACCATAGATAATTCATCTAAAATTATAATGTTTGTTGGTAAAGGATTATTTTTATTATATGCAAATCCCTTTTCAGGTATATAGCCAAGTAGCCTGTGTATTGTATATCCTTCTACCCCTGTGATTTCTGATAAATTACAACTAGCTCTACCACTTAATGCTGTTTGAGCAAAACTATAATCCTGCTTAAATACTTCCAACATTCCTGAAACTGTACTAGATTTTCCAGTTCCTCCAAGTCCTATAATAATAACTATTTGATTTTCTAATATTGCTTTTATTCCTTCCTTTTGTTCCTCTGTAAATTCCCATCCCTGTCTTTTTTCTTGTTCACTTATTTTTTCTTCCCAATTATCAAATACAAACGTGTTGGCTGAACTATTTATTCTTTTTAATTCTTCTGCAATATTTTTTTCTAATGTATAAAATTTCTGTAAAGCTATTTTATCTCTTTCTTCATTAGTCCATATCTCATTCGTTTTATTTAATTCCTGTAATGCTTCAATTAAAACATCCTGTGGTAGTTCACATCCTAATGTTCCATCTATTGCACTTAATAAATCATCTATGTCTACCCATGTATTTCCTGTATTAGCTTCTTCATATAAATAATACTTTATATATGCTTTTACTCTATTAATAGAATATTCTCCAAGTCCACTATTTAAAGCCATTTCATCAGCTTTTATCCAGCCAATACCCTCTACTTCATCAATAAGAATATATGGATTTCCTTCTACTTTTGCAATAACTGTATTAGGACTACCATAAAAATCTACTAATTTATTTATAATGTTTTTAGATAATCCGTATTTATCAAGTCTGACATAAGCTTCAGAATAATCTTTACTTGATTCATACTTATCAATTATTTTTATAGCTGTAGGTACGCCTATTCCTTTTATAGTGCATAAGGCTTTTATATCTTTGTTTTCTAATATATCTACAGGATTTTCAAAGGCTTTAAAAATCTCTACACATTGTCTTTCAGGTAATATTTTTTCTAGAAATTTATACTGGTCATCTTTATTAGTTAACTTAATATCTATACACATGAAAACAACTTCGTATTGTATTCCGAATTTTTCATGTTCTTTTTCTTTCCCAATTACCACATAAATATCTTCATCGTTAATTTCGCACATACTACCTGTAAGAGTTATGCAACCCCATTTATTTACCAGTGGCTCTCCTTGTAAAACATCTAGAACGGTAGCAGAGATTATTCCAAAATCTCCATTACCGATTATTTTATCTTTAGGAAAAGTTTGTCTTGATAATCTTACTTTACATTTAATTAATATTTCTTCTTCTATATTTTCTTCCTTCAAACCTTCATCTCCTTTATACTGCTTGAACCCTATCATTTTGTAATATTAACTCACCATTTTCTTTAATTTCAGTAATTAAACTTAAAGCATGTTGATAAATACTGTTCGCATAACGCTTTGGTTTAAAAGTATCACCTTTTCTAATTCCAGTTACTAGAACTAGATTACCACGTTGAAACCATCCATTTTCTAATATTATCTTTTTTAAATTGCCCTTTTCATCTATACCATTATCCTTAGATATTGTTTTATCATAAAATGAAAATTGTCCAGAATAGAATTTTAATACTACAACACCTTCAGGAGTTAATATTGTAACAGAATGTTTGGTTTTATCTCTATCTAATACAGTTCCTACTATTCTTTCTAATTTAAATTTTGGATATTGAAGTCCTTTGTATTTTGTAAATCCTACTACTTCTGGTTCTTCGGAAAGAGAATTAAAATCAACTATTCCGTATCGTTCTCTGTCTACATGAGCTAATTCATGTCCTGCCTTTTCACTATAGAAACTCATTGATTCCATTTCCCATGCACTAATATTACCTTTCATATTGTTTAATTTAATAGATTCAAAGACAATATTATTGTATGTATCTATACATTCTTGTGTATTAATCCATTTAGTTAATTTTGAAATTTTATCATTGTAAACACTATCAAAAGAACCTTTTCTTTTTGTTCCTAATGCTATTAACAAGTATCCTTCTTCATCATATTTATAATCTTTGTTTTCTTCCATATCATTTGAAAAATGCTCCATGAAGAAGTTATTTGAATACTCAGTATTATCTTCATTGGTTTCATCATTAATCTTATACCAAAGTATTGTCTTTGAATCTTCATCTGGTATTTTACTCATACTTAATAAATATTCTCTAAAGTTATAATATCTAAGTTCTTCTTTTAGTTCATTTGTTAAAATTCCCATTTCAGCAATCTTAGCTATATCTCTAGAATTTAATTTTGTTTTAGGAGGATTTAAGAGCTTTAGGTAATCTTCCAATACTTCTTTTCTTGGTTTATTTTCTATTTTATCAAAAGCTCCAGCTTTAATTAACATTATTGTTTGACTTTCTGTAACCAATGATTTCATTTGTGTCTTACCAGTTTTTAACTCAACTTCTCGTTTTACTAATACTAATCTTTTATGAAAATCTTCTAAATTTTCATAAGGTCTATTCTCCAAAATTGTTTTAGAAGTTTCATTGTTAATTTTCATAATACCTTTAAAACCAAATACAATTTCATTGTTTTCTTCATTGGGTAAAAAGCCTTGCTCCGCTTTATTTATATATGGTAAAGATATTTTTACTCCTTTAGACTGTAGTTTTCCAATAGCCTTTGCAATTTCTCCATAATTTGTTGTTCTTTCTTTAGCATCTATATCTGAGTCTTCAACGGTTTCTCTTTCAATTGCTCCAGATTCAACGAGCAATACTGCCGTATTCCAGTATATAGGAGGATAATAAAATACTAAGTTTAATTGTTGAATAAGAATAATAGTATATGCTATTGCATGTAAAATAGAAAAACTGTAACCTAGTTGCATAGATATTTGTTCATCCCAAATATATTGTAAGAGTATTTTAGATGTACCTAATTTTTCTCCAAATTCAAAATATTTTTTCTTGGCTTTAGCAATATCTTCTTCTTTCTTTTTAGCAACCCCTTTTCTCAACTCTGATGATTCAATAACTCCGAATCCAGTAACATTCTTATCCATCGTTATTAACATCATTCTTTCTTGGCTAGAACACACTCCATAATCCTGTAATAAATGCTTTTTTAATATGTTAATATGTTCTTCTTTAAGTCCAAACTTTTTCATATCATCATACCACTCTTGAATGTCGTTCTTGTATCTAACAAACTTCTCTAACGGTTGCTCCCCACTATCCACCATTAGTCTCATTACTGTATTACCATTAGAAGCATCAATCTGATTTTGTGGTTGTATAAGTTTAATTGCCTGTTCTCCTACACTTGATTCAAATTGAAAGGCACTTAACAATTGCCCATTACATAAAATATTCCACATTTCTTTAGAAGTTTTATCTATTACATCAGGATGTAGATATTTATTATATGTTTTTCTTAAACTCCCTTGCCATTCCATCTTTCCATTTTTCACTAACATTTCCATTGTTAATTGTATCATTGATTCAGTTTTGGTATTTAAAAACGTGTTATCCATACTTTCATATGGCACAGACTATATCATATCCCATAAGGGATGAGACCGCTTCGAGTGGTAGCTTATTTTCCACCCTACTCGCATTTCAGCGATAGTCGTTAGACCTTCCTTTATTAAGGCTTGGCACAGGATTACCATATCATTACTGACTTAGGCTTCCCTGTTAGCGAAAATATTAATTAGTCATTTCCTACTAAAACTTTATGTTATTTTCACACCCATAAGCAATATGGTTCAATCTCTACTAACTAAGGGCTTTCCCCTTAGTAGGACTTTTTGCTAATAAATATTTAGAATATTTTCTTGCTAGAAACACATCGGGTATATAAATTGTTGAATATAACTTATCTAAACTATTTACAACTAAATTTCTTCCAGATACTACATAAGTATAATTATTATTTTCATTTTTATGTCTTTTGGTAAAGAAACCTCTATTATCGAAAAAATCATAAAAATAATCACATGTCTCTTTTGTTCCAGTAATATTGATATTATATTGCTCTCTTTTACCGTCTTTGCTAACCCATTGATATATACATCCATCTCCGTCATAATATCCTAAAAGAAAACTAGGAATTAAATTTTGTTTTATATTGGCTTTTGTAATTACATCTTTGATATCTAGGATTAATGATTTATTTTGGATTATTCCGTATTTTTGTAATGTATTACATATGATATTTGAACAGACATAAAATTCATAATAGTTTTTATTTTTTATTTTTATTTTATATGTTGCTTGCATGTCCTTTTTTATAAAATCTAAAATATATGAATCGTCTTGTTTCAATGTAATACCTAATGTTATCCCATTATCAAATCTATTGTTCCCTATATATCCGTCTGCACTTATAAGCCCTAGTACATATGCTTTATTTGAAGTGTCTATATCCTTAAAATAATTTTCATTTACGTTAAGTTTTCTATTTTCTTCACCAGAGGTTCTTACTGGAATATTATATTTATGTAATCTTAACCTAATAGTTTTTGGTGTTGTATTATATAATTTAGCAATTTCTTTTGTTGATTCACCCTGTGTCTCATATAATAATCTTAAATCATTCTTATCAATAACAATTTTCTCATTCATCTAAAAACACCTTTCTTTTTGAAAATTGTTAAAGCTTTTTATTTATAGCTCTAAATCATATTTTAGATTAGAAACACTTTCTGAATCATGTAATTCATAAGCTGATATTAATTCACCACTTGGAGTCCTCATCACAGAATTATGTTTGGTTATTTCATCGTTTACTATAAGGACTCCGCAATTATGAACTCCTAGACCATGTGCGACATAAGAATTATCATCTAAAACAGTTAAATTATACATGGTTCTAATTTTATGTAACTCTGTAATTGCTGAAAGTTTTGTCCATATATATCCATTTTCATAAAAACTTTTTTCTCTAGTTCTTAAATCAAGATAAAAACCAACTTCATATTTTTCTTTTGAGTAAACTTTTCTATTTTCTATATATTCTATTTTAGGTGGTAAAATAGTTACAGATGCGTGTCTTTTATAAACCTTATTGATTATTTGCATAAATCCAATAGCTAAGTCTTTACTTATTGTTTTCATTGTATATTTGTTCTTATCTTTATAATAATGTCCATCTGCACTCATGTAGCCAGTCAAAAATTCTTTTAACAAATCAATTGGCAAGTTAAAAATATCTTTGTTTAAGTATTTCCCATAAGCATATCTACCAAACTCCTGTAGGTAATTATACAGCTCATTACTTTTTATATGTATTTTATAAGTGGTTCTTACTTCTTCAAGTCTATATGCAACTCCTATTGAATTTAATCTTTGTATTATATCTTTGTGTTCGTCTTTTTTTATTTTACTACAGCATATAATTATTCTTTTTTCTTTCCAAGTTGTATTTACTTTTATTCTGTCGTATTCTTCTGTCCATCCATCTCCAATATATCTACCAATTATCCACCAAAAATTTGGATTATCAAATGGTAATTTTATATTATCTCTATGTGGAATAATATTTTCTTCATTGATAGGAATTCCTACGTAATCTTTATTAATTGTCAATTGATTTACTTTTTTCCATTTAGGTTCAGAAAAAGTTCTTTTTCTACCTTTATCTACTCTTTCTCTTACTAAAAAAGGATGTTCGGCAGTAACCTCTAGCGGAAACGAAGATTTTGTTTTTAATCTATATGAGATATCTGATTCTGTTTTAATTAAATCAATAACTGGTTTAAATCTTTTATTATGTGTTAAAACTAAATCTCCAATCTTTATATCAGATATTTCTTTTAAACCCTCTTTTGTAGTTATCAACGTATCTCCACTAAAACAAGCATGTGAAGAACGTTTATTTATCAAACCTTCAATACCTAACATAACATTAAGTAAATTTTTATCTGAGTATTCATTAACCATATTCTTAAATTCTACGATTGGTTTTCTACTTTTTTCTTTATTACCATAATAACAATCATTTATATCCCAAACCTTTCCACGTTCTACAGGTACTAATGAACTAAGATATAAAGCAACATCATTGTTTATTTTTAATCCTCGACAAGATGTAAGGGCTGCTGATTTAGATGTTTCCGTTCCAAATGTAACTACTCTTACGGCATCTCCACCTATACTTTGATAATACTTAGTTATTTTATCTAGAACAACGTCTTTTTTATGGCTACTAAAATCTATGTCTACATCAAATATATCTGGTCTTTCTGCCGACATGAATCTCCAATGAGGCATTTCTACATCTTGCTTTAATGGATTTACCTGAGTGATACCTAATAGATAATTTATTATATATCCATTAGCACTACCTCTTCCTGCACCAATTAATGATTCAGCTTCTTCCCATATAATGTCTACATTCTTTTGCATTGTAATAAGATAAGCACCCATAGGCTGTTTTTTAGCTTTACTTGCACCTATTATCTCTTTACACTCTATATCTACTCTATCTAAAACCTCTGTTAATTTTTCCTTAGATATATTTCTTTCTTCTATTCCTTTAAATATTTGAGTTACTAAATATTGATGTTGTTCTTCATCTGATTCATAAAGTTCTTTTATATGAAGATAATCAGATAAATCATAATTGAATTGATACCATTCTGATTTATTAGGTAATTTTATTAGGGGTATTATAGATTCACCAAAGAAACTATAACCTTCTATTTTATCAGCAATCTCTTTAGTATTTACTATTCCTAATTCTATATCTCCTTTTTCTAAATAATTCATATTTTCAAATAGCTTATCTACCGTAAAAAAATATGTAGTACTATAGAAATCATCTATTTCTCTATTATTATTTTCATCATCTTCTGATGTTAAAAATGCCTTATGTATTGGTCTATCTTCTTCTTTTAGGTAATGTGCATCTGTTGTGATAATCCACTTTAATCCATAAACTTTTGCTATTTTTAATGCCATTATATTAAAATCAATTTGCTCCTGTTGTAAAGAAGGTTGTAATTCAATATAAAAATCTTCTTTACCAAAGTTATCAATACACCAACATATAAATTCGTCTATTTTATCTTTGATATTTTCTTTTACATTTTTATCTTCTTCATATATTAAATTCATTATTAAACTAGGGAATCTTCCACCAAGGCAAGCGGTAGATGAAATCAAATGCCCCTTATTATCACCGACTACATTTTCTATATCAGAATAAAAAGTAGGTACTCTCTCTATTCCTTTATAATTAAACATTCTTTTCCATGCTAATGTTGATAATTTTCTTATTTGCTCATGTCCAGTATTGTTTTTAGCAAGTAATAGGAAATGATTAAAAGTGGTTCTTCCCAATTCTTCCATTTCATAATTCATTTGTTCTTCATCAACTAGATATATCTCATTACCTAATATTGGTTTAAAGTTTTCATCTATTTCTTTTTTCTTTTTTAATTCTTCTACTGTCTTTAGAAATTTAACATGAGAACTAATTGTTTCATGGTCGGTTATTGCCATAGCTTGATTTCCTAATTTATTAGCATACTCTATCATGTCTTTTATCTTATTTATTGAGTCAAAGTAAGCGGATATTACTATACTCTGAATGCACATGTAAATGTACAAAATCTTTATTATTCAATATCCAACCCTTCTTTCTATAGTTTATTTTTTATTTGTTTAAAATCTAAAATCTTTAACTTCAGTAACATTAAAATCTCTTATTTCTACTTGCGGATATTCATTTTCATTCCATGTATTAATAACAAACTCTCCTACGATATCCATTTTAATTTTATTGGATTTTGTTTTTGATAACCCCTTATGAGACTTCATTATCATCTTATTATAAATCTCTTCTCCTGCGAATTTTTTAACAAAAGTTATTTTGTTCTTACCAATAACCTTATCAAATTTAATAAAATTTCTTTTCTCTCCAAGTAACTGAATATCTTCAACATTTAAAGTGATATCTGTAATCGCAAATAAAGGTTTACCAAGTGTATTTCCCCATATATCTTTCCATTTACCTATTTGTAAAACATGTTTTTCTTTTAATCTTCCTACAGGAATTTCATAATCAACCAAGTAAACATCTTCAATAGACATATCTTTTAATAATTCATTAAGCTTATTTGTTGCTTCTTCTAGTTTATTAGCTTTTATTTTGAAGCCTCCAGCGTTAGGATGACCTCCAAGCATATCAAAAGTTCCTACTGATTCAAATAGTTCCATTAAAGAAACTATTGGTGATAAACTATAATTTCTAAAACTGCCCCCATATGTAATCTCTTCATCATTATTTTTTATCTTTTTTAATACTACAACTGGTCTTTTATATATTTCACTTAGTTTATTTGCTACTAATCCTGTAAATGTTTTTTCGATTTCCTCTGTTCCATCAACCATAATTACTTTATTTACATCTAATTTTAATAAATTTATTTTTTCTATTAATAACTCCATGCCCTTTTTTACTAATCTATCCTGTCTAGCTTTTATATTAACAACTTCTCTTGCCATAGCCTGTTGAAGTGTTTGTATTTCTATTTCAGGTTTAGGGTCATCTTTATTTTTTCTTCTAGGTTGATATTCCTTTGTTCCTTCTTTTCCTAAAATAGCATCAATTAATTCTCTTTTTTCTTCATCAGTCCCACTTCTTACTACAGCATTTAAATATGGAGCAATCTTCCATCCTACAAACTCTATATTTATTGTTTCGTCTTCTTCTACCTTTAGTTTTGTAAGTATTTCTTTTATGAAACTATTGTTTATTTGTTTTAATCCTTGCAAAACCAAATATCTTGTTTCATAATTTCTTAAATCCATACTATCACCAATGATACCTATAGCGGTTAAATCCAAATACTTATCAGCAAAATTAAAACCATACTTTTTATCATATTCTTTAATAAATTTATATACTATTCCAGCACCACTTAAAGTATTATTAGGATATTTACCATCTTGACAATTAATTAATATCGCATAGGGACTATCTTTTTTATATGTATGATGGTCAAGGATTAATATATCCACATCCCATTCTTCTTTTAAAATCTTACATTCTTTTATATTTTCCGAACCTGCATCTGGAACAATTAATAAATCAAAATCATATTCTTTTAGATTCTTTAATACTATACCATGTGTTTTCCCATCATTCATTGAGTGAGTTATTATGGTATTTGGACTAACATCTTTAATATAATTATCTATTTCCGTAGCAGAAGTAATTCCATCATTATCAACGTCATCAAGAATATGAACTTTGCTTCCATTGTTTAAGTGCCAATGAAGCATATTCAATCCTCGCTCCATATTGTTTAATAGCATTCCATCATGGATATCTGTTTCTTTTAAATGTAATAATTTCTTTGGATTTTCTACGCCTCTATTTTTTAATAGAGTATCTAATAATTCATTTTCACTAATAAACTCGTAACCCTTGTTTAAGACTTTATATTTTATATTAATCACTCTCCTATATCATTTCTTTTAATTCTTGTATATCATTAACGATATATCGTCCTTTATAAAGTTGTTCAAAAACTTCTTTTCCTTTATCTATTGGAGCATCTTTATAATCTAAACGACTATCCCAACATGTAACAATTGAAACATTACAATAATCCATAAACATTTCTGATATTTTTATTAATCTCTTTATATAACCTTCATACTCTTTCCAAGGTTTTTTGTTTTTATCAACGTTCTCATCTTCTATAATTTCTAATTGATATTGTTTATCAAAACATATTATTAACTCATCTATTTCTAAAGATAATAACAAATCCTTTTGATATGAAGAAATTGTCATGCCACAACTAGCCAATGATATATTGTTTTTTTGACCGTAATAACTTCCATATAGTAAAACAGATTTTTCACTCTCAAAAATTATCGCTTTTCTTAATTTTTTAATATTATTTTTATTTTGATATATAGCATAAAGATTAAAGTTCATAGGATATTTATAAGTTAATCCTTGTATAATGATTGGCATGTATTTCCTACCATTATCTAAATCTGCTTTATTAAAACTTCTACTTCTTATTCCAACTAAATTTCCTAATATATCATAATGCGGAATTATAGCTCTATTCTGATTTATATAATATTTTATCTGAAAGTAAGTAGAAATTTCTTCATTAATCCCTTCTTCATACCAAGATAAAGGAATGTAATCATCAAACATGTTTAATATATAATTATCATATTGTGGAAGTATAATTTTATTTTCATTCTTTTTATAAGAATATAAATTTAAAAAATCTAAATCTTGGTTTTCTATTTCTTTTTTTTGAATTCCATATCTTAATTTCTTTGAGGTAGATATATTTTTGAACTCACAAATATATTCATATGCTTCTTTAAAATCAATATTTTTAGCTGACATTATAACATCAAATATACTCATACTTCCACAACATGTAAAACAAATAAAAAATTTAGTATCTACAAAATAATACAGTTTGTAGCTATCTCCCCCATGACATACTGTTAAAAAATATAGATTCCCTTTGCTATCCTTTTTATACTCTTCTGAACCCAAATCTTTTAATATTTCAATAACATCTTCTGTAGTGATTAACTCAATCAACTCTTCTCTTTCCATGATTAATCATCTTCTTCTAATAAATTTATTATTGTTTTATCAATTGATATAGGTTCATAATCTCTGTTAGTACAAAATAAATCTATTGTTTTCATATTACCCAAATTTTGATAACACCATATTTTTACTTCATCTGTAATTTCTCCAAATCTATTTTTATAAACAGTGTAGCAGGTGTTAGGGGTGATTGTTCCATTAAGTCCCTTTCCCTTTTGTATTAATGGTTGTATGAGTTCTAATTCCTTTTTTGTTGGAGCGAATACCACAATACCTACGTCAGCTTTATTGGGTAAAGACCTTGCACCTTTAACTGCTCTTTGGTCACGTACCCCTTCTTTTCTTGCATCATCTGTAGTCTGAGTAAATCCAAAGATTGTTAAACCATAATCTGTTGCTAGATTTTTTGTATTTGCAGATAAGTTCAATAAAACTTGGTCTTCTCTAGCTGTCATTCCTCTAGTTAATTGAACATATTCAGCCGTTAATGCAACAGTTAATTCAAGATAATCTATTGCTAAAGCATCTAAACCTTCTTTAGTTTTATATCTATCAACCGTATTCCATATGTAGGCTAAATCATAATTAGCTTCGTCTTCTAAAAATAGTTTAGTTTCTTCTAAGATTTCAATTGCTCTATCAATTCTTTTATCTTCTTCTTTGGTTAATACATTCTTTTTTATTTTATATTCTTCAACACCACTTACGAATGCCCACATCATAGGTTCTAATTCTTCATATAATTGCATTTCTGTACCTATGTATAATCCTACATTATCTTTTCCATTAGGATTAGGAACAAAATCATTTTTATTATAGTCCCATAGATAAGGACAGCATATTAAAAGCAACCTCTCTATCGCACATCTACTTTTCCCTTTTCCACTATCCCTTGTTTCTAAGAAAAAACTACCTTTTAATGCCCCTCTAGTTAATGTATTTAAATATTGGCTTTCTAAACCAAATCCATAACAAGGAGATTCTTTTATTTTTTCTTTTAACTCTTTTGCATTGTCTCCTGCTTTTCTACGTTTTGTAGAGTCCTTAATTAAGAATTTTTCTTTTATATTAAAATTCTTTCTATCATAATATTGTTGTATCTCACCTAAACTCATTTTTTCAAATGTTTCTTGTTGTTGTTTTATTATTATATGGTCTATTTCTTCCATGTCTAATATTTCAGAGACATCTATACCTTCATGTATATATTGTCTTAATAAAGAAAGCTTTCTTAGTTTATTATAATAATACTCATAGTTAGAAACATTTGCATTCTCATATACTTGAAACAACCATTCCTTGTTCTTTTCATTTTCAAACATTAAGATATATGCTTTAGGGTCATTATTATTTAAATAACCTTCTATATCTGATACCTTAATTTCTGCAAGACCTTGTAAACTTAAATTATATATACATGTAAAAAGTAATTGATGTAATCCACTTGGAAAATCCTCTATATTAAGAGCATACTTTTTATCTTTTATAAGGAATACATTGCTCATTAAACTTCCTAATACTTGACAGGAGGCTCTTTTGTCATAATATTTTTCAGTCTGTTTTTTAACTATCTTCATTGTTTTCCTCCCAATCTATTTGTAAAGGCAAAGGCTTTTTTATATCAACTCTTTTTTCTAGAATTTTTGTTGTAATTTTTACTAATTGCTCTTTATTTTCAAAACTATTTACAGCATCTTCTAAGTCAAAAACCTTTTTATAATGTGCTTTGGCTTTTTCATAATAATATGGAATAATTCCTATACCTGTACCTTCTATTACTTTGTTTTCTAATATGTCATAGTAGTATTTCAAAGTATAGTACATTCCTATATCGGTATAATTATATCCTTCCCCTCTAAAGTCTTTCATTTGCTTAAATATAAATCCAGTAGGTTGCTTTATATTAAATATTTCACATATATAATCAAACAACATATCTGAGTTTTTTCTATTTTCCTTTACTTTTTCAATATGTAGTTTTAAGCATTCTTTGCAATAATTTTTATTGTTTCTTTGTGTTATTTCTTCTCTTTCAAAAGTATTATTGCATAAAGAACATTTTAATTTTCTTTGTTTTCTTGAAGTCGTTGTATCTTCTATAAAATCACCTTCTTTTTAAAGAAGGGGCAGTTTCCCACCCCTTAATTAATCATATTGCTCTTATTCTTCTTCCAATTTTTCTAGCAACTCTTCTAAATCCTGTTGAATTCTCATTAACTGTTGTAAATGTTTTTTGGTTGTTTCACTAACGGCAATATCTTCTCCTAAATGTTCAGCAACTATATCTGCATATTCTTCAAGTTTATCAAGTCCCTCAAACTTAGCGAACAACTCTCCAATGGCTTCTTTTAATTCTTCATGTGTAGGTTCTTCACCTTCATAAATTTCTCTTTGTACTTTATAATCAATATCATCTTTCTGTCCTGACATTTCTTTTTCTTTAATTAATCCTGCAATAATAACTTTTTCTAAGTTTTCTGCTGTGAAATCTTCAATGAATGACTCAGTGTAGATATTTCTGCTTCTAGCAAAAAAATCATCTGTTTCTGCTAAATAACCACTAGAATTAATTGGATTTCCATCTTTATCAACACCATTTGATTTTAAATATACTACATAATCAGAATTATTACGCATAGGAGCAATATTTCTTTCGTCTCCTTCTATAATAAATTTATTTTTATCCTTATCAAATTTTTCATGTCCAAGAAATACTACAGTAAAACCAAGTTTTAGTAATTTATTGACTTGATTGAACATTTCATCTTGATATTCTTGCCATAAACCATATCCAGCATTACCTGTTTTTATGCTAGATGAACCGAACTTCTCAGTTATGTAATCTCTACACCATCTACCCATTGTTTCCATCCCATCACAAATAATGGTAACTTGTTCTTGCTCAACAATTTTTGCCCATTTTCTACCACTTAAAGTTTTCAAATGTCCTGTAAAATCGCTCCATTTATTAGCTTTTAATACGATAGCTCCGCTAATACCATTTAAACCTTCTTCAAAAGGAATAAAAACTGGATTTTTAAATTTAGATGCTTGATAGGTTTTTCCGAGGTTATTATATCCATAGATTGTAATAATTTTTCCTCTTAAATCAGTAGTTATTTTACTAATCTTTGCTTTATCTTTAAATGTTGTCTCAACTAAACTTAATAAACTATTTGAAATTGCCATTAATTACTCTCCTTTATTCTTATTAATTAAGTAGATAAGGGGATTTCTCCCCTAACCTATTAAAACTTTGGTCTTTCACGCTTAGGTTTATCTCCCGATGCACTTGAACCCTTAACTCCAGTTCCCTTTTTATCTTCCTTTTTTTCTTCATTCTTTGTGTTTTCTATTGTTGTATCTCTTTCAATTTTAGCCTTTTTAATTAACTCCATTTCAAATTCTTTTTCTTCATCTTCTTGAATATCTGCACCGACAATAATCAAATCGTTTATATATTCCTTATGTTCTTCAACTTTTGCTTTACCAAGTCCCCCACCTTTTGAAGTTTTTGTGATTATTGATTGGTAATTTATTTCTCCCCATACATCAATTGTCATACCTTCTTCAATCTGATTAAGAACATCTTCAGCAAAGTTTACTTCTTCTCCGTCATCATCTACTATTGTCCCTGCAATAACTTCCATAGGTATTACCTTACCACCATAAACAGGAGTCCAACCACTTACAACAACTCTACCAGTTTCTTCATCTTTCTTTGTTTCTTCTTTTACTGAAGTTACATACATCTCAACTTCAAACTCTGCTTTATAATCTTTTTCATTTATAGAATTATCTACTGAAATATTCCCAAAACCTAAATCAATTTTAATTTTTGTTTTTACTTCTCCTGTATCTTTAACTTTAAAAATGTCTTCTTTAAAATGAGGAGTAAAATCTTTACTACCATATACTCTGACTTTAGCAACGCTTTCTCTATCTTCATCATTCTTACATGAAGCCAATGTTAAATATTCTCCATCTATAAACTTCTGAAACACCTCAAAAACTTTCTTTGTCTTTGATTTATCTTTGGTCTTTTCTCCAACAAAAACTCCCATTTCTATTTCTGAAAATTCACCTGTTTTTACTACTATAGAACCATTAATGTAATTACCATCTTTGTCTTTATTTAATTTTAAATTATGTTCTTTTACTACTCCTACTAGAGTAATATTATTAATTCCCTGTCTTAGTTCCTGATTTGCCATTATGTATTATTCCTCCTATAATTTATATATTATTTTTTTAGTTGTTTTAATTTTAATATTTATTTGGACTTCTACTTCTCTTAATTGGCACGATGCCATAACACTTTCTTTTTATATTTATCACCTCATATTTATATAATATCTTATTTAGGTTTGCTTTTTAAAAATTTCCTCTACCTTTTTTTTACTATCACCAACTATAATACATTCTTTGAGATTACGTTTTTCATCTACTGTCCATAATTCATGTATTAAATAATAAGTTCCATCTTCATTATTAATTCTTCTTCTTTTCACTTTATATGGTGGTTTATCTTCAATGTATTTTTTATATTCTTCGGTCAACCACAATAATAACTTTTGCAACTTATCTTCCGAAAAGAATTCCTGTTGTCTATACCATGTTTCCATATCAGTCTTCCACTTACTATCATTACAATCTCTACATGCAGGGGCGGCATTTCTGACATCGTTATAACCACTGGAGTCAACATGGTCTTTGTGAAGTCTTTGATTGTCTCTTTTTCATTTTTTCTGGATTATTTTCATAAAACCTTTCTAGTGCCGCTTTCTTCATATCTGGATGTTCTTCTAAATATCTTCTATTTAATTCTTTTTTATGTTCCTTGTTGTTACGATTCCATTCCATTTGTTTATCTCGATAATATGTATCATAATTTGCTCTTTTGCGTAATTTAGAATATTCTTTTTCACGTTCTAAACACATTGACCTAAAGCCATCATTACTGTGATTCATGTATAAAAACTATCTTTGTCCATAGGTTTAAATTCATTACATCGTGTACATTGTTTATATATAATTCCATCAATTGTTTTATGTGTTTGATTATAATACCAAACCTTACGTTCTTCTCTTGTCAATAACACTTCTCCCTTCTGTGTAAATCAAACGTTTTTTATATTTATTCAATATTATCTTCTTCGTCTTCTTCAAACCAATCTGCTATATAACCCTTATCCCTGTATTCATCAATTCTACAGCCAACACAACACATTAAAGCAACGTCTTCTTTATACTTTTCATTAGGTTCTTCTTTTTGCATATCTGCTAAAACATCATCTACAAGTTCCTGACAAATAAAGTCTTTTAATACCTTGCCATTTTCATAACAAACCATTAACCAATATCCATCTTCATCAAATTTAACCATAATGTTTGTATTTCTATTGTTTTTTCTTTTCATCTTTAATAAAGAAATCTTCAACATTATTAGCATATTTAAAATTCTTTTTACTCATATTTTCTCCTTTCTTAAAATTTAATTTATCTCAATTGCATATTCTTTCTAGAACAAGCCTATACTTATATAGGGAGGTGAAATTATGCAAGAACAAACTCTTAACTCTGAAACAAATACACAAGAACAACAATTTGTTAAATTACCTAAGAAACGTGGTAGACCACCTAGAAATCCATCTATACAATCAACTTCTCAAATTGAAGTAACTCCTATTGATAATCCTGAAGTAGAACAGCTTAAACAACAATTACAACAGCTTCAAGAAGAAAATCTAAAGCTCAAACAAATTGCAGAAACTATTACAATAACTAATACTAAATCACTTATTAATTGTACTGACGATGAAATTAATTCGTTGTATATTGGTTACATAAGTAAACATGAAACTGCTCACGAAAATGCTTTAGTTATTGAAACTGGTGGTAAAGTTATAATTCCTAAAAGTTATTATGTTGTTGGATGATAGACTGATTCCATATCAGTCTATTTTTAATTTGAAAATTCTCTCAACATACATATAAACGTCATTGCTCCGGAAAAAACTATTGCTAAACCTATAGACCAATTACTTGGTATAATACCATTTAATAAATTATAAAAATCTATTCCCCATGATATTGTTGCTGTACCGAATAAGACAATCCAAAATACTTTACCGAATTTTTTCCAAAACTTTTTCATTGTAAACCTCCTTATACTTATTTAATGTTTGTATAAAAGTAAAATTTGATAACCTTTCTTATAATCTATATTTTTCAAAAGTTCTTAAACGTTTTTCTAAGTATTTATTATATTCATCAAGGTCTTCTGCAATATCCCAATTTTCATTACATATACAAAAATACCTTGTATCTTCATGCTGTGATAATTTATCTTCTGTACAATCTAAAACATAACCCTCTGAATCAATGGCATAACCTCTCCAACCATCTTCCCATTTCTTAATTACTTCAGAAAACTTCATTACTTATCTCCTTTTGTTTTATTTTATTATTTCAACAAACATACCAGTTTTCAATTCGGACTTTTCCACTTTTATTCTACCTCCCCTTCAATTACCTTTAAATCTACAATAGTGGTTGTAAACTTATGTGTTGCACATTCAGGACAAACAGTTAATTCTTTTACTGTTTCAAAACCTTCAGGAGTTCTATACTTACCATAACTATCCTTAACGGTAGGATATATAACCTTTCTAACCTCCGTTACAACTTTAGTTTCTTTTGTCCCATCTACCTGTACCTCATTGCATTTTTGACATCTGAATGACATTTTATTTCCTCCTTTATTAATATAATTTATTTTTACTTTTATTAAACTTGTTACTAATAACCAAACTTATTACTTATCGTTATTATGATTTTCTTCTATCCATTTTTTCAAAATCCAATTAATCATAGCACTACTACTCCTGTCTTCTTGTTGAGCTACTTCATCAATCTTCTGTTTAACTTTCTTTTCTAATATAATGTTGTAAACCTTCTTTTTTTCTCCTAACATTTCAATCACCCTAAATTAGTATAACCAAAATTGCGATGTTGCATAAGTTGTTTAACTAGTATATAATGGTTGTGCAACCTTTATATTATTAAGAGAAAGGAGTGATTAAATTATGGATATAATTATAGATTTTTTAAAAAATAATACAGAATTAATTATACGTTTGTTTGTAGTAATATTGTTAGGAATATTATTAATAGTTTTATATATTTTAAAAAATAGAAGAAATAATAAAACCAAAATTACTTAAACAACATAATAAATTATCTTTTTTAAAAATTTGTACCATATCTTTAAATATATTTTTGTATATATTTAAAATTACTTTTAATATAATATCTGTGACAACAATTAATATTATATTAATTATATCTATATATGTATTTATAGGTAAATTAATTAATCCTATAATCTGAACCATTAAATATAATAAAAATATCCTATTATTTATATTAAATTTATTCATTATAATTCTCCTTTTTTATAAGATAGATTTTTAAATCTATCTTTATTTATTTAATATTTCCTTATACTTCCTCAACATTCTCCGTAACCAATATAGGTCTTAACTTAGTTCCCTTACTATTTGCTCTAACAAAGTATATATTATCCTCAAACCCAAAATATGGATAACCATACATATTTGCCTGAACTAAAAGTGTTTCTTTATTTGATGATTCATTTCTTAATATAAAGTTTCTGTTTACTCTTGTTTTCATTCACTATACCCTTTCTATGTAATAAACACTATTATTAGTATGAATTATACAAGTTTTATCAGTGAGTTTATAATCTGCAACCTTAGATGTTTGTATATTACCTCCATCAGTAGGGAACATTATTATACTTCTACCAATTACAATATCTTCACCAAACTCTACGGTTAAATCCTTAAAAGGACTATATTTTACTTCATTAGTTTCAGCAGAAAGTACTTTAGTAATCTTACCTTTTATTGTAGTAACTTTACCATTGCCTACATTACCATCTTTATCTACATATATTTTATATAGTGGAGTTTCATTAATTGTGTACCACTTACCGTTTAATTCATTTCTTTCTTGCTCAGATAATAGTCTACAATCTGACTTCTTAAATTTAACTTGAACAAATCCAATTCCTTCTTCAAATTCTCCTATATAATGTTCTTCATCTTCTTCAAATATCCTGATATAATCATCATTAGGTCTACCTATATCACCCATTTTATGTATTGCAGGACTACCACCTTTAAGTACCATTATCTTATTCAAATGATTTCCTCCTTTCTTTTTACTTGTTGAGTTTATTTAATATTTTATTACCTATAAGTTAAGTATATCATGGATTCTTTAGTTGTCAAGTGGGTTAATTTATAACTCATCTCTATAAAAAGTCTTGTCACAATCAGGACATTTCCATACAAATTTAATGTTTTTATCTTTTCCTACACAATATCCAGTATTAAACATATCTTCATGGTTACACATTGCTATTTTTAAATCTGCAATTCTCTTTCTTTTTTTAGATAAACCATTTCTTATTTCTTGAATATGTCTTTCCATCTTATCATTAACATAATTATAATGTTTTTCAGCACATTCTAAACATAGATACTTACGGTCTTTTAATTGATACACTGGTTTAGTTTCTGCCGAACACCATCCACATTTATATGTTCGATTTTTCATAGTTCCTCCTTTAGATAAAAGCGAGAATTTATATTGATTTAATTGTAAATGCTTTGTTTTCTAATGTCTTGCTTATATACATTAAAGTTCCGTCTAAACAAACGTATCCGTAATCCGTTTCATTTTCTTCAACTACTTCAAATTCTCTAATTCCAAACTTATGTTGATTAAATGTAATACTGATTTTTTTCATGAATTTGCTCCTTTCATTTTTTTTGAAATATCGTTGAATAATTTATTTTTATTTTCAATTATGCTATCAATTACATTTATATATTCTCCATTACTAAAAAGATACCCATCAAAAGGTTCATTTAATGCATAGCAATAATCTTGTTTAAATATATCAGAATCATAACATACATGAAATACATATCCAGAAAAACTATCAACTCTATTATTTATTGCAATGAACAATTCTCCATTGTTTTCATTATTTTGTATTTTAGTATCTAAAATTCTTAATTCATATATTTTTCGTTTAGTGAATTTTTCAATTGCAATTTTGATTAAAGCTAAATTATGTTCTTTATTCATTAAAATATCTCCTTTAAATTATTTACTTTCAACCAAATTTATGATTTATTTAAACTGCCTCCCAAACCTTAACCACTTTTTCTACCTGATGAACTTCAGTACATTCAACTTCATTATCATATTCCCAAGGTCTTTCATCTTGCATCTCAGTAGCACCCTCACTATAATGAGTTCTATAATATTTTCCTTCATGTTCAAATATAATTGTATGATGAATAGACCATCTACTTGTGTCAGTTATATTATCTTCTATAGCACCATAAGGCAAATCTAATTCGTTTCTTAGAAATTCTTTACTAAATTTTATTTTATTCATTCTTATTCTCCTTAGTTTTATTTAATTCATTTTGTAATTTTTCAAGTTCCAACCGTTTAATTTCAATCTGTCCCTCATAATATTCAATATCAATCTTTTTCTTTTCTTCAGACAATCCCATATCTTCTATGTAATCTAATATGTAATCAAAATCATAACCATCTTTATACAGATTAAGAATATCCTTACTTGTCATACTTTCAAAACACTCTATTTTACTTCCAAATACTGAACATTCTACTCCACATCTACCACTATCCCCATTATGGAAACATTCATCAGAGCCTCCAGAAGTAACATAAGAATCATAACTATCATATTCTCTTTGAATTCGTGGTTCTAATTCTGTAGTTATTCTAAATTCAGCATGGTTTGCTCTGTCGTATAATTTATTAACTTCTTTTTCTAAGTTACTAATTTTGTCACCACGTTTACGATAATAGTATAATAAATCATCATATTTCTCTTTCCAATAATTATCTTCCATTTATATCTCCTTTAATATAATTTATCACCAAGTTTATCCAGCATATTATATATATCCGTTAATTCTGAAAATACTTTATATTTATATAATTTATTCTTAATTTCATTAACATCTCTTTCAATACAATTATTATATCTTTTGCATCTTCATATTTAACAAATTCTGTTTTATCTATGTCGCATTCTTCAGCATATACGGTTACTCTATCTAAATCTTTTCTATAACTCATTATTTACTCCTTTCTTTAACTTTCAATGGTATGTAAGTTAGATTTAAATTAAGACAACCACTTTTTATATTCTTTAACTATCTCTAAATATATTTCTTCGTCATTTTCATCTTTAATACCTTCATATATTTTTGATAATAAATACTCTAAATCTTCTTTTCTTATTGGAATATCTATTAAATAAGATAATATTGTTGTAGCCGCTTCAAATCTGACCATCTCATCTTTTGAATCTAATAATTTTTCTAATGTTTTTTGTGCTTTTAATTCTAATTTACTTTTTTTCATAATTTCTCCTTTAATTTATTTTTATTTGTACCAATTGCAACATTTATTAAAATTTTTCCTTATAAAATATAGTTATAGTCAAATCTGTATACGCTTTATCTCTATCCCATATACCACTACTTTGTGATTGTAATATATTTATAACTTCAATATTTTCTTCTGCTAAAAATTCATTTATAGACTGTTCTAATATTAATTGTCCTTCATCTATATGAATGTCTGGATTATTAAAAATCATTACTTTATTTATAATAAAACCTTCTTTCTAAATATTTATAAATTCACCTTTTAATAAAACTTTAAAGATAATGTTTTTTACCTTTAATTTTTATTGCTCTACCTTTTTTATTAAAATAACAAACTTTATATTCATCCTGTACTCCAACTAATTTGTCTGAACCATAATATCGAACAATCACATCGTTTCCCATATCTTTAATAACATCTATACCTTCACCTATAATATAGGGGGTTTCTTTAATAAAAGGTCTTACACATTCTGAACAATACATTAAAGTTTCAAGATTAGTACAAACAATATCTTGAATCCCCATAGATTTACCACATTTCTCACAAAACAATTCAGCACATCTATAAGGCATTAAAGTTATTGAAGGTTTCCATTTTCTTTTTGATTTTATTAGTTTTTCTTCTTCATCTTTCCACAATGGCATAATACATCCTTTCTATATATCCCAATGAAATATGAATTTGATGCAAACTACAACCTAGTAATTGCAATAGTTAAGCATTGTTAACATAATATTATAAATTGCTATTTTGTTAATTCCTTAATCTCTTTTGATAAATGTTCTATCATTGCTCTATTATAAGCGATTTTTAATCCTGTCTTTCTACTAAAAGTATCATTCTTACCGCACTTAGCAATACCTTTACTACCATCGTGTAAAATCACTATAGTTGCATTATCCTGATGTATAACTTTGCCTCTTGAAGTTGGAACATAAAATTTACCACTATTAACTTCTCTAGTAACAATATTTGTTTCAGTAAAATCTTGCATATGTCCCTTATATTCAATAGTCTTATGCTCTTCTTGCTTAACAAAATTGTCTGGTTTTAAATTGTCAATATTTATCATATTAATATTATTCATTCTTTCTAATTCCTTTCTATAATTGATTGCATCATTTTCATTTATAAATCCTTTTCTTATAACTTTATTATTCTTTTGTATTTTAGCTATCCATCTTTGCTTATAATTGTCGAAATATACACCCTTCATTTTTATATCTCCTTATTTTAATTCTACTAAATATTTAATTGTTAACTGGTCTTCTTTATAAACTATAATCTCATCGTTTCTCAGCATACTTCCTGCATGAGCGTGTAAACAATTTGCTCCGATACTATATCTTTGAAGTTGTTCATAATTAAAATTATAATATTTACTATCAAAAGAATATACGTTATAGGGTTTTCCATAAGCTACATCATACAAACTCATAAATGCTGAATTAGAATTTCCTCCTGCCCAATATGAGCCATGTAATGAGGTATAACCTAAAGATTTTTGTGCAGATGGAGCAAAATAAATACCATAACCAAACATTTTACCTGAGATAATAGCAGAAGGTCTTAAAACTAAACCTGTGTTTATAATACTCCACCAATTTTCATTACGACTTCCATGCCATAATAGCTTACAATTATGTATATTGTTTTCTTTAATATATTTATCGAATTTATTTTGTGTTTTTATATTAATTACTTTCCAAGCTTGATAGAACTTATCACTAATCCCACCAAGATTTTTCTTAATTAATAATTTTTCATCTTCGGTAATTTCTTCAAATCTTAGTCCCATAACATCTAATATAGTTTGATTTGGATTTTCATATATGTCTTCAATAACTTCTTCGTCTACAGAATTTTGTACTACTTGCCCTCTCATAACATCAAGTAAATCCTGTTCGTTTTGAATAATTTTAGCAAAATTATTTTTACTATTAGCAAGATAATCTTTTACCTTACCCATTTTTCTAGGAATAATCTTAAATAATTCAATCAATATTTTATTAAATGATTCAACTGTTTCTGCATTAAGCAAACTATTTAATATTGCTTGTGCCTCATCTATCATTATTTGTGTAACTTTATTAGATGAAATTGTATAATTATCTGCTATTGCTTGTTTTGCCATTGCTTGTAATCTTATAACAATCATTTGTATGTATTTATTTTCTATATCCTTATATTCTTTTTTCTTTGACTTAATAACTGTTTCAGCTACTAACCTAGTCTGGTCTACATATCCTTTTTTAATTTTTTCGTTAAACTTTTTATTCCATTGTGATATAGGATATTCTGCTGTTTGAAATCCTGTAACTCCTATTCTACCATATTGAACATCAAATACATTTCCATTAGGAATCATACGATAATATTTATTGTTGTTTGCATCTACTTCTACTTTAACTAAATATAACGGGTTTAAACTTTCCAATTTATAAAATACCTCCTTCTGTTTTACTTTACATCAAATATACTTTATATAGATATTATTTCATAACTTACACTATTAACATTACTTACCTCAAAATTTCTATTTGGAATATCAACTAATTCACCCTGTATTTCATAATTTTTTAATTCACCTATTTTATAATCTCCATATAGAATTATTTCACCATAAATACAATTTTCATCATACCTTGTAGCTTGAGATATAAAACCTATTACTGTTTTATCTTTTGCTACATCTATTACAACTGGTGTTTTATCAAACATATTCACAATATTATCTATTGAAGTGACAATATTACAATTAGGATTTCTCATATCAAATATTTTTTTATCTTTAATAATATTCATTATTTATCCTCCTTTTTTTAATTTTATAAAAAAATTATTTTACTCACAATAATTTAATTCTTTATTTATAATTTTATAAGTAAGATACTTTATTCCTTCGGCACCATCATAATCCCTTATAGTCCAAGGTTTTGAAATGTCTACCTTATTAATTAATAAATAACCTTCAACATTTTTATTTTTTTTCTTTACCATATAATAAGTAATCACCATTTTTAGTTTGGATTCCATGTTCTTTAATAAAACTAATTAATCTTTCATCCGTTCCACCAAGAATATCCAAGATTTTCTACATATTTTTGGAATTTTTCTGTCGGTTGAAATCTTCCATAAGAACCTTGCATAATAATTTCTTTTATCATTTTTATTCTCCTATAAATTTAATATCCATTCACAACATTGCAATCTATAATTATCATAAGAATGTATATCGTCAGATTTTTTAAGTGATTGCTTTTCAATTTCTGCTGCTTTCTTAGCATCTTCAACTATATGTTTCCAAGTCTTTTTATATTCAAATGTTCTAATACCATATTCAGTATAATTTTTTCTTTCCATTGCTATTTCATATGCTTTTTCTTTACTTCTTGTATATTTACAATTACCCCATATTAAAACTACTTCCATTGGATTTAATAGTCGTTTATTATAATCAGAAAATACCCTTTCTATTGCTTGAGTATGTATAACTCTATACTGGTCTTTTGTTTTTAATATGTATACTCCATTATCTGCACTCAATATTTTACCTCCTAAATTTTATTATACTACTAATTCGTTTATTGTCAAGTGAGTTTATTTATTATTTTGTTAATTATAAATCTTCGGTTTTTAATATTTTTTCTATAATTCTTTCATTAAACCCTATACCCATTAAAAATTCATAGAAACATCTGCCTATAAAATAAATATCTAAATCCTCACTTCTCTCTGCTGTTCTTTCAACTACTGTTTTAGAATTATCATCTTCTTTACATATCATAGTTATTTTATTCATTATTAATTCTCCTTTCAAAGTTTGCTCCAATTCCTTATTTGGTATCTTCTTTATCTTGTAACTCTTAAAATTATTTATTTTTATTTTCAATTCCCTTAATAATTTGTTCTTCATCTTTTATTAATCTTTTAGTTGTTTTAAGTAAGTCTTTGCGTAGTTCTAAATCTTTTATATCATTTACATATCCAAATGAAGTCATCATATTTTGACCAACCAAATAAAGCCTAAAATCATCTGCATGATTTGATATAGCTACTTTCATAGCACTATGACCATCAATTGAATAAGAATTAATTCTTTTTCTATCACATCCATTATATTTATTTATACCATTCATACCCATATCAATATTTTTAATAAATTGTTCTGGATTTGCTTTTATAACATTCCAAGCATCATTTAAAATCGTTATAGTTGTCATATATCCCATAATTACTTTCCTTTCTTTTCCTCAACCTTCTTAACATGCTTTGGTTTACTTACTATTCCATCATCCACAAAATCATTTTTAAATATTTCTTTTAACCATGTTTCTGTTTCTTTAGCAATATCAATAAACTCTTTAACTGTAACAATTCCACCCTTATCTTTAATTTTATCCTCTAGCATCAAATCGTATAATTTACAAAAAGCAGCTTTAAAAGTAGACCAATATCCTCTAAACTTCCAATCACTAACTTCTCCATTCTCAGATTCAAGAAGGTCTTCTTCAGTTAATTCACTTGTACTAGTAATTAATTTTTGTAATATCTTATTTTTACCATCCGATAAATTTATTCTATATGTATCACCAATTAAAATTAATATTTCCTGTCTTTCGCCTGTTTTATCTCCCTTTTTTCTACCTCTATTGCCCTTAACCTTAGTAGCAGTCTCATTCTTAATTAGGTTTACATCATCTTCATTATTTTCCAAATTTTCTTTACCTTTTTTATTCTTCAATTTATTATCTCCTTGCTTCTTCTTTTTTTATTTTGGTGATAAATGTACTATAAATTAATAATCCATGCCATATTTTTTTAATTCTTTTGGTTCAATAGTTCCATCTTCTAAAATAGCAATTAAACATTCAAATTGTCTTTCACCATTTTCACCATAAGCATATAAATCACTTAAATATTCATTTTTATGTAAATAACAATAGTTTATGGCTTCTTCTTTATTCATTAATACTCCCTCCTTTTAAATATTTAATTCAAATGTTAATTTTATATTAATCTACTAAACGCACTATCAGTAACCATATAGTATTTAATATTCATTTTAGATTCATCATATTTACTTATTATAATCTCCAAATGAAAATCATCATTTATCAATATTTCTAGTAGTTTATAAAATTTTGGTTTAGTAGAACCAATCATTGTTCCTTGTATAACTTTCTCAGTAAAATCTTCTTCGCTCAATATGTATTCTTTAAATTCATCCCAATTTTGTTTATTAATTTTATACATCACGCTCTGAAAATCTCTTGGATTATTATTATCATCTAGTGATGTATTAGTTTGAATAATATACATTTTTACCTCCTTTCTTTCAATAAAACTACTCTTTGATATAATCTTCTGTATTTGCTATTTCATGAAATTTAATACAAGATTTATACCATTTCCAAGCATCCTTTGTAAGTTCATAGCTGTGTCCTCTATCTATAATGTCATAGTAAAGTCCATCTAAAAACAATGAAACATCATATCCTTCGTTGTTTTCTAATATTTCATTAATTGCTAGTTGTACTCCACTAAAATCATCACAAAGATATTTTAATTTATTAATTTTTTCGGTAATAATTTCTTCCATTTAAATCTCCTTAAATTTATATAAATTCTGCCTTTTATTGAAACACCTTTTTCATTTCACTTTTAACCATATCAGCTATTAAATCTTTAAGACCTGTTTTAATTATAGCATCGGTGATAACCTCACCATCTGCCTTTAATGTTTTATACTGCATAGTTTTTTCAAATCTATTAGCTAAATTATCAGTTACTTTCTTTGCGACCTCTTTTTTAAAATCCAAATCCATTAATGATTCAAGTTTTTCTATCATTATATTTTCTAGTTTTTCACCCAAATCCGTTCTATCATATGTATTACCTAATAGTTGATTAATTAATACTTCTGATGATTTATATATAATTTCATCCTGTAATGAATAAACACTGTCGCAATCTTCTATGTCTACCGTAAAATTAAACTTCACTTTTTATCCTCCTTTTATATTTGTTTGAAATACCTATTTTATGGTAATAATTTACTATCAACTAATCTCTTAAAATAACCTTTTATTTTATCATCATTCTCAGAGGCAATCTTAATTATATTTTGTAATTCTTCACTTGTATATGATGGGTATTCACTCTTTAGTTCATTTAACATACTATATATGCAATATAAACCTTGAGCAATTCCGACTAAATAATATTGATATTCAGTAGTAGTTTTAAAAAGTTCATTATGTATATTTTCTATTTCTGTCTTTTTATAATAGTCTTTTAAATTCATATTAAACTCCTTTCTTTTTAGATAAATTTATCTATTTATGTAAATATTATCTATCATAACTAGTTATAATCATTCCAGTACAACCAGCTAAATATCCAAAACTATATTTAAATGATTCTGGTATAAGATAAGCACTAATAAAAGACATTACTATACAAAACAACACTAATGTAAACCATTTCATATAAAATTTCTCCTTTCTATAACTTTCAACCTAATAAGCAATTTATTCAAATATTTCTATTTGATTTATTAGATTACATTCAATCTAACTGGGTGTAAACCTGCACCCTCTATTCCGTCAGCAAAAGCGTTTGGAAATACTTTATGTATTATCTGGTAAGCTCCATTCAAGTCGGCATTTATTAATTCACCTCCATTACTTTTAAATAAACCTCTTGTAATTCTTCTTGATTTATCATAATTCTCCTTAATGGGTAGTTCACCATCAAGAAAAGAAGTACCACTTGTATAAGACTCTTCTGTTTCAATAAAGTTAATTCCATTATTCTCACATTTATATTTTATTTTATTTATTAATATAGCAAAAGGGATTTGAACAAAATTCTGATTAACTTTTTTACTCATACTAGACTCCTGTTTCCAACCTTTATTTTTACCTATAACTACAGTATCAATATTATTTTCTAGACACCAATCAATAATCATTTTACTTGTTTTATGTATATAGTCATCTATTTTATTATTTCTTTTATTAGTAAGTTTTTGAAGTTTATTACTCCAATTCATATTATGCTTTAATTTTAAATCTGTTTGCATTTTAGATTTTTCTTTGTTGTAATATTGATTTATAGATTTTAATGGTCTACCATTAATTATAAACGGTTGTAATTTAATATTATTAACAACAGATACAAGATTATCAATTCCTATGTCTATACCTATTATATTTTTATTTTCTTTGTTTATATCAGGTGCTTCAATTTCATAAACCAACTCCATTACATATGTATTACCTCTTGGAATAAATCTTGTTTGTATAAGTTTATCTTGTACTTTAGTTTGAAATTTATTATTTAATGGTTTTAATGGAGCAAAAGCAAAATATATGTAACCATCTACTATTTTTGATTGAACATTTGTTAAAATTAATTCTTTTCTACCCTTTTCTTTATCTTTATAATTAGGTAACTTAGGTCTGCCTAGATATTTTTCTTTGTTTTTAAACCAGTCTTTTATACTTTCATAAAATGACTTCCAATTTTTATCTAATACTTTTAAAGTTTGTTGAGAACTATTTGAACCTAAATCTTTAAAAGGTTCACTCTGTTTGGTGATAAAATCCATAAAGTCATAATTACAACTTCTATGGTCTTTATCAAAATATTCTAAAGGTTTGAATTCTTTATCTACATTTTTACCTTTTTCTTGTTTCTTTTCTAAATTGATTTTTTTATTAACATTATATTTATTTACACTTTCATTAACCCAAATTAAAAAATCAGATTGTTCTTGTGTAATTTCTTTATTCTCTTTTAGTAAATTAGTTATAATAAATACTTGTCTAATTATATAATTTGCATAGTTATAAATATTTTTAGATTTAAAGCATAATTCATCTATGATTTTCCAATCTGGATTATTCTTTTTTATTAAATGTTGTTCTACTCTATTTACTTTCATTATTACTCCTTAATATTTATAATTTATATATAAGTTGCGGCTTTTCTATTATTTCTTTAATGTATGTCATTATTGAGGTTATATTCACACATCCGTATAAGTTGTAACCAATCTGATATGAAGAAAGTAGATAAACAATATTCTCAAGGTTATATTCACACATATATGTAAGTTAAAACAGAATCAATTACAATTTATGACCAAGAGTTTAAGGTTATATTCACACAGATATGTAAGTTAAAACTGGCATATATTACATTATAGCTGTTTCAATGTTTTCAAGATGTAAAAGTGCGAATCTCTTAATTTGTGTGAAATTTATTGAATAAAAGTGTGTTTCGCACAAAGTTATTCAATTAGACAAAACCCATGTCTTCTATCCAATTTTATTTGGAATTCATTTAGGAAGAAATATTTCTTCCTTTCATATTTCAATGGTATCATCGTTTTGAGCAAACTTATCCAATCTCCATATAATCATTTAAATCATTCAATATGTCACAAAAAGTAGCATCATTATTGTTGAAGTTATCTCCAAAGTGTTTGTTTAAAGGACACTTATCGCATTTGAAATTACATTCATATTCTTTAAAATCTTTAATCACACTTATAAATCTGGTAACTAATTCTTCCATGATAATCCTCCTTTTTGTTTGAATAAAATGGTATTTTCATATGGATTTTATGATACTTTTTCTACTACATTTTGTATTCTATTTTTAGCAATTTCACAATAAGGTTCTTTTTCTGTGTTTAACATCTCAATATTAAGCCAATGTAAATTATAATTTTCATCTCTATTAAGTTCTTCGCATGCAACTCCATGCGTTCCACTTCCAGCAGTAATATCTATTGTTCTTCCACCTATAGGAGTAACTAATTTTATAAGCCACTTAATAAGTTCTTTAGGCTTTACAGTAATATGACTATTACCTTCGCCTTTTTCCTTCTTAGTGGGTTTGGCACAGTATAAAAACGGTACAAAATCTTCTTCATCAATTTTTAAAAAATATCTGCTTGCTCCACCAGTATCTCCATACACTGTTTCTGGATTTATTACATTATTTGCGTATTTTCCATATACATTGGCAGTATATTCTCCTTTGAATCCTTCTGGTTTTACTTTTCCACTTGTTAAAATTCCACTCTGATTATTTAATTCTTCACTCATATATGTATTAAAAACTATATTAGCAGGGAATCTACCCGCAGAATTGTGTAATGATAAAAGTTCACCACTAGCATTATCTTTATTTTCTCCATTTTCCAATCCTGCTTTAGCGTGATGTTTATAATCTTTTCCTATGCGTGGGTCATCATTTTCAGCAAAATTAATTCTACAAGCATCAATATTCATTCCACCACAATTATGCTTTTCGATGTTCTGTATGTATGTACCTTCTAATGGTTTTTGAAATACAGTTATAGGTTCATGTGCTGGTTTTAATCCTGCGGTTTTAGTTCCTATATGTTTTTTTATTTCTTCTGGGACAACAAATTTTCCATTGTCTGACTGTTGTATTAAAATATCTTTACCAAATAAATTTATTTTATATTCCATTATAAATCTCCTAATGCCCTATGTGTATTGATATGTTCATGTACATTTGTAATTTCAAAATTTTCAACCCGATTATCCCATTTACATTTATTAATATGATGAATTTGTTCTTCAAGAAGTAATTCTCTACCTAAATATTCTCCCATTATTTTACGATGTTCTAAAACATATTTTTTTCCATTCCAAATACATATATAGCCATCATTTCTTTGAAATCTTCCACCTTTCCAAGTAGGATTCTTTTCTCCTAAATAATGAGGGAGATTATTTTTTGATAAATCATATCTTTTCTTTATTGGAATCTTTAATTCTATTAATCTTCTTCTAACTGTATTAATCGCACAATTAAGTATATTGGCAATTTCAGTAATTGTTTTATTCTCAATTTCATAAGCGTTTATTAACCATTCAGTTTCTATATGTATTATATTGTTATGTTGTGCTTCTTTATAATCTCTTATTTTTATATTGTGTTTATTGAGTAAATTACTTATTGTTTGAGAAGATTTATAACCATATATTTTTGCAATTTCTACAGTAGTTTTTAATTGATTAATATATAACTCATATAATTCTTCTTTTAAAGGTTTTATTCTTCCCATATAACATTTTCTACTCCTTGCTCTTTTAATTGTTTTTCAATTCGTTTTAAAAACAACTTACCTATATCTTGATTTTTAGGAAATCCTGTGCCATATACCCAGTCTATTTCTTCTACAATATTAAATCCTGCATCTTCAAAAGCACTTTTCATTCTATGATTGGTTTTAGGGTGTCCAAATATTAAAACATATCCACCTGATCTAATTACTCTATGTAAAGCTACTGCTCTTTGTAAACACCAATCATAAAAATTACCTGTGGTATCCCACTTTTTACCCATAAAGAATAAGTCATAAGGAAAATCTGATACGCAACTATCTACTGTATTTTCTTTAATCTTCTCCAACACTTCAAGATTATCTCCTTGAATAAGTTTCCCATTATTAGTTTTGAATATTGTTTCTATAATATCACTTCCTAAATTTATTTATTATCTTCTTACTTATTTTTCCAACCCTGTATCCTTACTCTCCCAACGGTCAAATTTCAAGATTTTTGAATGAAATGACACTTTTATATGGTTTAATACATTTGCCCTAATGTAAATTCTCTTTGTAAATCCCTTATGTATTCAGTCCAATCTCTTTCCATTATCCAATCAATTTGTTCATACAATTGTTCTAGTGAACCACTATTATATATTTCAAGATATTCAAATTTGTCTGCTCCATTTTCACTTTCGTTTTCAAGTAATTTTAAATCTGGATACTGCCCATCTCTTTTCCATAACCTATCAACTCTTATATCTAAATCTGTATTTATCCTCACAGGTAAAAATCCATTTTCTAAAGCTATAGAATATTCATTTGCCTGTCTTAAATCTGATATAACACATTTATTTATGCTCTCTGCTTTTCCCATTGTTAAATCAATCCATATAGTAGGTCTTATTTCTCTAATTTTTTGTCCAACCTTTTGTAACAAATCTCTATCCTTGTAAGTCATACCAAAATAATCTCTTGCGACATCATATATTTTATCTGCGAATGCTATCTTTGTAAAATCATAATTGGATACTAAATAATCTGCCGCTGTATCTTTTCCACTTCCTCCACGACCATTTATAATTATCTTATTAACCAATACTACATTCCTCCATCTTCCTCTAACTTTATTTTATTTTTTAATACCTTTTTATCATAATCGGTATTTATCTTTCCTGTGTTTTTAATATACTTTTTATATCCTTCAATTCCTCTATTATATGAGCCAAGTGTATAACACCATAAATCTTCTTCTGAAGTTATTCCTTGACTTATCCAATAATCTTTATAAACTCTCAGTACCACAATTCCTGTTTTTATATTTTGTTTATCATCATGAATATCATAATCCTTAACATTAAGAAGTTCTTTATACCATTTTATGTATTGATTATTTATCTGACAGAGTCCTACACTATAACCAGAACTACCTTGATTCTTACATTTAGCTTCTGATTTAAATTCGCTTTCAGTCCAGATTAATCCAAGAATCAGAGTATAACCTAAATTATGTTCTTTAGCTATCTCATAACAATATTTTTGCAATTCTTCTGAAAGTGGAATATTATATAGTATAAATTCTTCTTCATAAATATCTTCTCCATTATTAAGGTTAAAACCATTTGGCAAAACACTAAAATTATCAATAAAATGCTTTAAATTTTCTATCTCTGTATTATTTTCTTCTGCTATAAGTTTATTTGTTATCTTATTAAAACCATTAATTAAAATTGTACATACCAATAAAGCTACTATAAATCTAACTACTTTTTTAGCCACAAAATACTTTTTCATAAGTAACAACCTCCGTAATTTTATTTTAATATTGTGGTGGCAAATTTTTCATCCCCTTATTTACAATAATACCACGTTTATTTTATATGTCAATAGGTTTATTTAATATTTTTTTAAAATATTTTATACATTATCAATTCCTTCTTTAATTTATTCAAAACTATCAATTGTTAATTTTTAACAAACTAGTAATTGCAATGCTTACAGGATTCGTAAAACTCAACCAAATGCGACTTTTATTGAAATATTTAATAACCATAAATTTTACAAAATCCCTCAACAAATATTTTGAAATTTGTATATAATTCTTCAATGCTTTCTGCTGAAGTTCTTGTAGATGGATTACTCATAAACAAGCAATAATTATCTTCTTTTAAATAACTGTTGTCATCCATATATTTTGTAAAGGCATCAAGTAACTGTCTTAGATATTTACATTCCCCTTCTTTTGTATTGTCCTGAAATATATATGCAGTTTCTATTCCTAGTGAGTATAATTTTGTTTTCCTTTTTATAATCTATTTTCATGTTTCCTGCACTACTAAATCTATATCCTTTAATTACTTCTCCACAATCCCATTCAAGATATATAAACCATTCTCCACAATCAGTAAACCACCTAAATTCAAATTTACCAATCTTAAACCAAAGAATATCCCAACCATAAAAATAACCATCTATTATATCTTTCTTTAAAAATCTCATATAATTTCCTCCTTTTTTATATAATTATCTTACAATAATTATCAAGTATTGTATTATTTTTACATCTATGCTACAATACACAGTATAGAGAACATATGTTTTCTACTATATACAGAAAGTGAGGTGGAACAAATGGCAAATAAAAAACAAACTTCAAAACCCATCGCTACTATAGCTTCTAAGATTCTTCAAGATGACCGTTATAGTGATAATTCAAAATCAGTAGCAGCTTCTGCATTGGCTCAGACAAAGACCAGAAAATCTATTTCATCCAAGAAAAAATAATCAAAATATAAATTAGAATGGGGGGTGTCCATCTACAAATATTTTATAGATGGACTCTTTTTTATATAAAACATTCTTTGAAACAAAATTATTTTATCATATCTAAAAATTCATTTTCATTCATGATTTTTACATTATATTTTAATGCATCCTGATTTTTCTTTGAGCCTGAGGTAGTATCATTAGTTAATAAATATGATGTTTTAGATGATACTGAATCTGTTAATTTACCACCTAATGACTCAATTAATTCTTCAAGTTTCTTTCTAGGTTTAAACTGTTGGAATTCACCAGTGACACAAAATACTTTACCAGTTAAATCAAGTTTACTAATATTCTCTTTCTTTTCAGTTTTAATAAAATCTAATATAACAGTTGTTTTTGCCCACATTTTATGTTCAATTCCATTATTGTACCACTGATATAAACTATCATTACTTACTTGACCAAAATCTTCCAATTGTGTAAAATCAAATTCTCTACAAAAAGCATCTTCAAAAGCAAACCAATCGTTATTAAATGCCTTTGCTATTGCTTTACTTGCTGACTTTCCTATCTGACTAATACCTAAGCCATATAAAAATCTATGCATTTCTACAGTTTTTGAATTATTAATTGCTTCAATTAATTTATTATAACTTCTAATTCCCCATCCTTCTAATTTAATTATCTCATTTTTATACTTTTCAAGGTTATAGATATCATCAAAGGTTTTAAGAAATCCTTTTTCAATAAATAGTTCAATTCCTGCTTCACTAAATCCATCAATGTTTATAGCATCCTTACTACAAAAGTGAACAAACTTATTAACCAGTTTTGAAGGACAATTTACATTATCACAAAACAAAAATCTTGCTTCTTTAGGTCTTTTTATTACTATTGGTTCTCCACATGAAGGACACTTCATATCTATTTTATAAGTATTTGAACGTGTTAAATTATCTTCAATTTGCGGGATTACTTCATTAGCACGATAAACAGTTACCACATCATTTATACCCAATTCTAATTCTTCAAATATATCATAATTGTGTAAACTTGCTCTTGACACCTTTACACCATCAATATCCACCTCATCAAATAAACCTGTAATTGAAACCATACCTGTACGTGTTGTATTTAATTCTACACCTTTAAATTTTGCTTCATAATTTTCATTCTCCCATTTTAAAGCAAACATATTTTTGGCATGATGCCCAGTGAAGCCTTGTGCTTTACCATAAGCAATATCATTATATTCAATAATTAAACCATCTGTTAGATATGGTAGAGAAAATACTTTATTTTTAAAATCTTCTATATAATTTTTTATTATTTCTCTATTAACTGCAAAATGATATACAACTTCAAAACCTTGTTCTTTTAAAAATTCAAACTGTTGGTTTTTATAAGGTATTTCTTTATCACACTTAACAATTGCAAATGCTATAAATATTAAATTCCTTCGTTTAGTTATATTAGCATCTAACTGCCTTACTGAACCTGCCGATAAGTTCCTCGGACTTGAATATGGTCCTTCTCCTTTAGCAATCAAATCTAAATTAATTCTTTCAAAGTCTTTAAATGTGACCAAACCTTCTCCACGTAGTTCCAAGTAACCTTTATAATCAATAGTTAAAGGAACATTGGTAAACATTCTAACTGTATGTGATACATCCTCTCCATAATCTCCTCCACCTCTAGTAATAGCTTGCTGAAATCTCCCATTATTATATTTTAGAACTAAAGTCAATCCATCTAACTTCCAAGACAATATACAATCTTGATTTCTCATAAACTTAATAATATCATTAATATCTTTTGATTTTTCAGCAGACAACATAGGTTCTGAATGTTTTACTTTTGTAAGGAATGGTAGTATTTCACCTTTTACCTTTTGTGTTGGTGAATTCACTAATATATAATTAGTTTCATTTTCTAATTTTTCTAGTTCATCATATAACGCATCATACTCTTTATCCGATATTTCAGGTTTATCTTTTACATAATATAAATCTGAATGATAATTACAAATCTTAACTAGTTCTTTAATTCTTTCACCTTTACTCATCTTCAATCTCCTTATGTTTATTTTTTATCTTATTAAATTTTTTATTAATAGGGGCTAGTTTCCCAACCCCTATATTAAATTCCTTTTATATATTCTACTCCAAAAGTAGTTATTGCCAATATCTTTTTATCCTTCTCATACCACTTCATTATGTCATCTGTATTAATTGTATTAATGCCATTATGTATCATTTCCACAATATCTAACACTTGTGACCACGCCAGAGGTTCAAGAAACAAATTTTGTAAAACTTCCCTCAACTCACTCCAACTTTCAATTTCTATACATTCTTTAATTTTCTTCTCGTATTCACTTACATCTGTTCGCTTGCTTATTATATCTCTTCTGAAACGTTGTAAACTATTTATAACTTCATATCCATATTCATAATCTGGATTGTAGTATTCAGTTAGATATCTTTCAGCCGTTTCTTCATTCTGGCAAAGTATATTTGCTAATTTAATACACCATATTGTAGGAAACTCAACCAACTCTTCAAACCTATTATTTGTTTTTCTCATTTTTTACTCCTTTCATAATACAAAATTGTTAAATAATGCTTGTAAAAAAATGGTTGAAAATAAAAGAGAAAAACATTATAATTATTATAGGTATTTAGTACTGCTTACAACATGGAACTTAATACCCACGGAGGTTAGGGGTCATACCCTAACTTTTGTTTTTCTCTTTAACTATAGTTTTCATTTATCACCACCGTTTCAATTTTATTATTAGAAAATTATAACTTGATAGTTATAATTATTATATCTTGTAATAAGTATAACTATTTTTCTGAATATTTGCAATTAATATTATATTTAACAATTCTATGATTACGAACATATGTTCTTATATATAATTATACTATTTATATATTAATTCGCAAGTTATATTATGGAAATTAAGGTAAGTTATTTAATATTTGGATTTTCCTCATGATTTTATTATACTCTTTAATATTAATTTGTCAATATAAATTTATTTATTATTTTATTATATTTACAACAATCTCAATTTGATTTAAAAATCATCCATACGCTTATAAATACTTTCTTTTTCAGTATAAAGTAAATAATGAAGATGTACCTTTAATATAAAAAATTGGTTTTTTATAATGTTTATAACATATTGAACATAATTGCATTATTATATTGTAAAGCATACATATCTCCTTTCATATCAAATCTCTTTTCGATTCAAATTTTATAATATTTTTTAATCCTTTTAATAACTTCTTCACTTGTAATTTCTCCTGCTAAATTCATCTTTGCTAATTCCACAGCATAATTACTAGGAATTAAGTTTTCAAAGTTTAAAGATGCTTTAGTATTAGATATAATTTGTTCTATTTTTTGACTATTCATATATGTCTCCTTCGCATAAATCATGTAATGCGTCATTAACTCCATTGTAGTTTTTGTCCACATTCGGAACAAAATTTGACTTTAAAAGGACTTATGACACTTTTACAATTTGGACATCTCCCAAGTTTATTCACGTTATTTGCATTAACTGTTTTCAAGGGGATTTGCTTTTTAAGTGCTTCAATAGCTAATTTTGCGGATTCAACCTCTGTTGGCTTATATGTCCAATATTCAACGATATTGTTCAGGCTTTTTATTGCTTCCTCAATTTCCATTCCACGACCTCCTGTGTCACATAATTATCATTATTTGACTTAATATAAAATAATACTTTTATCTAATTATCTTAAATTTAGTGTCTTCTATAGTATTAGCATCGGCTACAAAGACACCTTCAATTTCATTATTTTTGTAACCAGATTTAATTTTTTTGTATTGCTTCTTTCTCATTCTTAGCTTCAACATCTATATAGTAAACATAAGTTTCTGTAACTTTTACATTATAAATTTTCATAAAAACCTCCTTAATTTTGCACAAATCTGTGATTTTATATAAATTTTAATATCTGTAAAATTTGCAGTATAGAACTTACAACTGCGACTAATTGTATTATAATTATAAAAACGTTAGTGATAACCTTATCTTTATTTTCAAATAAAATAATATTTATTCTTAACAATCCTAATGTTATGCCAAAAGAAGCTCCTAGTAGTAACGGTAATGTGAAGATATTTATATACCATAATGGAAAATAGTAATATAAAATTCCCCATACCACAAAGAATGCTAATCCTAATCCAACATCATCCATACCTTTTGTTTTATTGTTTATTCTATTTAATTCAAAACCTAATCCCATTATTCCTATTACACTTAAAATTATTGCTACAACTTTACTCGATATTTCATATTTTAAATAATTAGGGAAGCAATATAAGAATACTGCGACAATTAAAAAACTTAATGCCAATGCCATTCCTTTATAATCAATATTATTATCTTGTTTATCCACAATATCACCTCAACTTTCAATCAAGCATTCATTTCATTTTGATTTTTCATTATTGCACACATGTTCTTTAAATAAAGGTTTTAAATTTTTTGTATTTTTACATCCAAAATATTCTCCGCATTCCAAACATTGAGCTTCATCTAATTTTCCAAATAAGTTTTCTTTAGGTATTAAAAAGTTTCTTACTTTTCCATCAATACATTTTAATTTCATCTTATCAACTCCACACAAATATTCCTTTTATTATAATTAATGTAAACAAATTACTTCTACTTCATCTTGTTTATACATATCTTCCAAGGAAATTGCCCACAAATCCTTTTTACAGTATGGTTTATATCCATTCTTAACATCTTTTTCTTTTCTCCATGAGAAATATGTATCCCATACTTTCTGAATAGCATCTTTTTTATTTTTCGCTTGTGTTATATATATGTCGTTCCATTGTGCATATTCGCAATAAACTATATAGGTTTTCATAGCCACCTCTAATTTTTAATAAATATTACTTTGATATTTTTTCTATTGGACAATTTAGATGTCTTTCTGTCATCCTATCATGCTAATTAGAGCCAGTTTTAATTGTTTTATCTTTTAAACAATAAGACATTACATATCCACCGACATCTTCGTATTTTTCATATAAACATTCATCACATGATTTTGGTAAATCTTTTATAATAACCTTCCTTTCAATCAATTTTATTAAAATATTATATACAATATTTTAACTAAATTTATCTTCATCCATAAAATCTCTAGTGGCATACCCAAAAACATTACATAACATCATTTTCTCAATATTTTTTGAAACCCTAATCTCTGGAAAATCCTTTCCCATATCTCCTAATTTTATTTCCACAACTTCATTATCTAGCATATGAACAAATATTTTATAACCCTTTATCAACCAATAAGTGCTACATACGTGGGATTGTGTTGTATCAACTCTTTTACAATTATTATTTAAAGCTATTTCTGTAGCATTTAATGTTTATTAACAAATCATTTTTATTAGGATAATTTTCACCCATCCATATATGTAGTTCTTTATTCATGCTTTTATACTCTCCTTTTTATTTAAATTAATAACTATTATACGTATATCTAATACATGGTTGCATTTCTTCATCTTTTATTTTCCATACTGAACCATCAACGGGATTAATGAATAATTGTAATTCTACTATTTCTGAGACTATTAATGATTTATTAGAAATTTCGTCATATATATTTGAATTATTAATCAGTATGTCTTCATTGTCGCTATATCCATCATTATCATATTTCATTTTTATTACCTCCAAACATTTCTTTGATATTAATATCCTTTTACAACATATTCTTGTAACTCTTTCCTAGTTGCTTCTATATTTCCTTTATTTCTGCAATAACAAATAAAAACTCTTTCATAATCAATAGGTACATTTTCAGCTAATTTTAATACTTCTTTTTTATTAATTTTCATATTATTTCTCCTTCCAAACATTATTTCATCACAAATTACTAATTATCCTTTCTATTTCTTCTTTTAACATTATTCTTTTTTCTTTTGGCAATATATTTGAATTATCTTCAACCAAATCATCAATCATAATATATTTAACACTTGAAAATTGAGGATATTTTTTTATACCACTCTCTATCTGATAATATTTCTACATCTACCTTAATGTCATTATAAAAAGCATAATAAACATTCATATAATATTTTAATTTATCTTTTGCCCATTCTTTGTTTTTACATCTTTCAAAACAAAAGAAGAATGGTTTATTATCTTTTTCTGCTTTTATATAGTAATACATATTAATCTCCTTTCAACATCGAATTCACCTTTTATCTAAATATTTATCTTCTAAATATTTATCTATTCCGCTTACTTTTACTATTTCAATTTGTGTATATCCTCTTGAGCCAAATTTAAATATATGATTATCTTCTTTGGTCACTATATAAATCTTAACAGCATTACAAAATGTAACTTTGTTTTTACTAAACCAATATTCAGGATATCCATTTTTCTCTATATACTCATCAATGTTTTTCAAATATCTTTTATATGCTCTATTTATTATGTCATAAGGAATATTGTAAGAGAGTAATCTACTATATTTCTTATATACTAGAAGTTGGTCTTTTGTAAAAATCCTTCTCATTTCTAATCTAGCTTTTTTATTATATTTATTTTTCATATAAACCTCCTTTCCAAATGTCAAGCAATTCCACATTCCAATCAAACTTAACTCCAATATCCTAATGTTATACCTTTACAAGTCTCTCCCCATTCCTTCTGTAACTGCTCATAATATGCTTTTTCTTCTGGAGTTTTTGCTTTATTCTTTAATCTCTCAAGCATTCTAGCAAACTCCAACCCTGTTTTTGATGTTCCTCTACCTATTAAAAGGTTTCTATTAGGAAAGGTTAAACAATAACTAATAAACTCATTACTATACAATTTGTCTAATAAACATAGATAAAGTTTTTGATACCATTTTAACGGAATTCCCATATAATCAGATTTCATTATTACTCCTTTCTAAATGTGTAGAAAACACATATTTCATGCAATTTTTCTTATACAATTTTTGATGGTTTTATTTATATCCTCTATATAACCATCTTCTTCATCTTCTATTTCTTCTTCATTATAAAACCAACTCATATCATAAATGTGTCCTTTATATTTATTATAATAAGACTGATTTACAAAACCATATTCATAGTCTCCAAATTGGTCTATTGTTAAATCAACTATCTTATCATTAATTTTATTCCAATAATGTTCACAATGTTCAAAACATCCTTCATATATTTCTGATTTAATCTTAAATTCATCTAGTACATTTTTAAATATAATAGAAGCTTCATGACAACACGACATGGGAAAATCAGAATATTTTTCTTTTAAGATATTTCTTACCATATTTATAATACAAAATATTTTATTGTTCATAATATCTCCTTATATTACGCTTCCATATATTTATATACAATTTGAACATCTTCCTCAGAAACAAAATCTTTTACTATTTCTATTTTCTCTTCTTTTGTTCTACTATAAAATCTAGGATATTCTTGTAAAATTAAAGACTGAATTTTATCAATTGGACATTTAACATTCTTTAACAAATATTTTCACCCTCCTACACTCTTACTCTCCCAATGGCTTAATTTTCAAATTTGACCACCAAATCGCTGTTTTATTTTACTTTTGTTGTATCAATAAATATAAAATCCCCTTGTATATTAACATCCGTTACAACTCTTTTAAATCCATCTAACCAATTAATTTCTTTTCCTATATATTTTTTCCATGTTTTATATAATACTTCTATAGAATAAAAATTATTACTTCTATCTGTATAATTACCTTTAATAGAAAAAATAATATTTGTATCATCTATTGGAATATTTACATTTTCTTTCATTATATTCATCCTTTCACACCAATTCCATGTTTGCTGGTTATTTTACTTTAATCTAAACCAAGCATTAAAATAATTTATCTTACCCATATCAACAGGCACATCATTCCATGTTACTCCTTCGTCAATACTATATTCCACAGAACAACAATCATCCATATGTTGTCTATAAATGATATAACAACCACCTTTATAAATCTTGTCTTTTTCCATTTTTTCCTCTCTTTATCTAAATATTAAAGTTAAAATTACATGAGATTATTAACTCGCATGTTTTACAAGAATTAATAACATATCTCTGATTATCACTATTTTTTAATTGAATCACTCTACCAAATCCATCTAATGTAAAAATATTATTTTTATCACCATAATATTCAATATCTTCTCCGCAATTAGGGCAAGCTATCATAATTTATTCCTCCTTAACTTTCAAATCAACTACACGATTGATTTACTTTTTTATAACCCAATATGGTCTATTTATTATCAATAGCTTAACAACTTTTTCAAATCTATTATATGCTAAATCAATTATCACTGTTTTAAAATCTCTAATATTCCATATGCATTCATTTTTATGTTCTATGAAAAACTTATAAAAATTAGAGTTCTTATTTAAATCACCATTTCCATTCTGGTATTCAAATATTTCATTACAAAATGTTAATAATTCCTCATCTGTCAATTTGTTTATTTCGTTGTAATTATTCATATCTATACTCCTTATAATTTCACATGGAATGTTCATTTTATACACAATTATCAACTAGTTCTTCAGCAATACCCTTTACTGGTTCTTTCCAATGTTTTTCACGTTTATATTCCAATGCTTCACCAACTTCGCTTTCGAGATAGTTAATCTTTTTTACTATTTCTGGTTGAATTCTTTCAATTTCTTCTTTTACCTTTTCATTAAAATTATTATCTCTAAGAATTTCGTTCATAATTTTTCTTTTTATTAATTCATTCGTGTCTTCGGTTAGCTGTACGCTCATAATATATCTATCAGGTATAACCTTACCATTATCATATTTAGCTATTTTTTCTTCTATCCATTCTAAAAATTGTGGAGTAGTCATTGCATTCAATTCTATACGGTTTTCTTGTAACCAATTATCATAATCTACATCATCATATCCACTGTAGTATCGTTCCCTTACATATTTAGCTACACCTTTCCTTGATTTACTTTCAACACTTTCTATCTCCAACTCCATATCAATAGCTTCCCAAGGATTTAATCCTAAATCAATGACTTTAACTTTCCTTGCTCTTCTTGTTATGGTTGCTTCTTGTAAAGTTTCATAAATCATTGTTCCTGCCGCATCAGAATCGTGAATACAGAAAAATAATATTTCCTCCTCTGTTTCACCTAATAAATCAAATAAATCTTTAACTGCTCTACTTGCATAACCTTTAGAACTTAATAATGCACAATCAAATCTTTCAGGAAATTTTGCATCTTTTAATATAGGAAAGAAACCTTCTTTTTCACAATATAGTATTTTATTAAAAGTCCATTCAGGTCTTTCATAATTTTGTACTGCAATAGTACCTAAAGGTATTTCGGTTCCTAAATGTGGATGATACAAAGTACCTCTGGGGTCACGATATAAATTATTAATTTCACCATATTCATTTTCGTATTCAGTTAGCAATCTACAAAAATAAGTATACTCTGGTTGTTTATCTAATGCTCTCATTACATAAGGTCTTATAGCATAGTATAATTGACGTTGACTAAATTTGTATTGACCATAACCTCCTGCTTTATTTATGGATTCTTCCATGTGATTAAAAACAATATCTCTTTCATTTCTTGAACTAACTTCAGTCTCAGCCATATATGCTTTCTTAGCTTTTGATTTTGAAGCATTTAGGCATTTTTGTATTGTTTCATTCATTTGATGAAAATCAGGACTTTTTCCATCTGAAGTTATAGGCATATATGGAGTCATAATATTGACTACCATTTGAGATTCTTTTAATTTAACATCAATATTTAAACCAAGCCTAAATAATTTCATTGTACCTTTATCATACCAAGCACTATATTCTCCTGTGATTGGAGTTTTGTTAACATAAATACACTGATTATATTCCTTTTGAATTCTTAACCATGTCTCTACAATATAAGGTATTCTTGCATGATACATTCCCTTTGCAGACTTAACAATGAATTCATCATATTTTTTAGCGTATTCTCCCAATCCACTATAATTATCATTAATACATCCGATTTTCTTTATATTAACCTTTTTACTATAACTTCTTAACATGCCTAATATATGTTCTGAAGCTTCAAAATCCATTTCATTTGTTTTTAAAGTAGGATTGTCTATAAGTTCTTTTACTTTATTTTTATTTATACCTTCAAATAATAATAAAAAATCTTTAATATTTCCCATATATGAATTTAATAACTCAAAGAAAGATTCTGAAGTATACCAAAATGCTGAAGTTTTACAAGTATGTGATTCTCCCTTTGACATTAATATTGCATTATTACCCCATGTCAAATCTTTTTCAGTAATATTATATATACTTCTACCCAAAGAAACATTAAATTTTGTACCTCTTGTAATATTTGATTCACCAACAACTTCAATTTTACAAGAACCATCATTTAAAAATACTATATTATATTTATTACCTTTTGTTTCAACAATTAAATTCCCATTAGTTGATATAATAGCACCTATAACTACTCTCAACCCATTACCTAAAGCTCCTCTTGTTGGTAGTCTTAATAATTTTGATGTTATCATAGGTCTATTAATACTAAATAAATCTTCCATTAAAGATTCTTCTAACCCCTCACCAAAATCTCTTACAGAAAACCCATTAGAATCAGGAAGTAATTTTAATTCACATTCCGAGACATCTAATGCATTATCCACTAATTCTTTTATAATTAATTTTGGAATTTGATTTCTATTTACTCCTGCCTTTTGACAAAGGGTATCTATATTTCTAAACAACTTCCAATCTTCTCTTTCAAACATTTTATACCATCTCCCTATTTTGATTATATTATATTTTTAATACTAATATCAATGATTTCAACTTCCGACTATTTTATTTATAAATTTATTATTCCTATGTATAAATATGGAGAGAAAAAATATCTCCATCAAACTCGTATTTGCTCTATAATTATATTTCATAAACCTTAATTTCATTTTGACTTTCGTTTGCTGGACATTGAATAGTAATAATTAATTCTACATCCATTTTTTCTTCCATGCCCTTAAATGTAGCAATCATATCTCTTGTTGTATTAACTTCTAAAACAATATACTTCAATAATTTCTTATTTACCTTAACTCCAAAAGGCTCATCCATTTGAGTATAATCATATAAAAATTTTGTAATATCTAATAGATTTTTAACACTATAACAGCTTCCATAATCAGCTAAACTATAAATACCCACTGTAATTGTAGTATTTTTTCTTTTATTGTATTTTGTTCAATTTTATCTATTTTTTCTGATAGCAATTTTACTTTATTATTTAAAGCATCAAAATTTTGTTTAAATGATTGACTAATTTGTTTTAAATTTTCTTCGTTTGTTTTTGTAGCCAAATATAAATTCTTTTGCGTTGGAATCATAAGCTCAATTGTTGTAAATATATTTTCAAAATATTCAGGATAGTATATAGATTTAATTTCGTCAGATTTAATTTGTTCCCATATATTGTAATAGTTTATTGGACAAAGAATATACTTATCATATTCACAAGTTTTATCCATTGATAATGTATTTTTATAACAATTATATGCTTTTTTTAATTCATCTTTATTAAGCTGAGTATCAAAAATTTTATCTATTTCTGTATATTCTATTGGTATGATAACTAAATTAAATTTATCTGCTAAGAATCTTAATTGAGATAACTTAACTTTTGGTAATGTTGATAATGTAGAATATTGGTCATATTGAATCCCATCTAAATTTTTAACACCTTTAAATTCTTCTGGAATTTCTTTATTCTTTCTCCAATAATCTAATCTTATAACTTCACATTTCTTTTTAAATTCCTGATTAATTTTATTTTTTAATTCTGGTGTGTCTCCTACTAAAATTTTAATTTCAGAATATACTTCTTCTAGTCTATTAAATCTTGTAAGCTCCTCTTTATCTTTTTTTAAAATTCTTACATTTTTGTTTTCAAAATCTGTAGCCTGTAATAAAAGTGGCATTATTATCACCTTAATCCTTTCTAATCAAAATCTTTTTATTTTTTATCTTCCATACCCTTCATAACAACTAAATCTTCCATCAATAAACCACTTATATACTTCTTCTATCCCTTCGTTCCATATTTCTTTGTACCTTTTAAATTCAACAAAAGAATATAATTCTATTTCGTTATCTCTGTTTATATCACAAAACCATAAATCATACGAATTATCACATTGCAAAACAAATGGTGCTTCTGTTGTAAAAATAAAATGTTGTTCGTCATCTACTAAAAATATTGAAGTAGGTTTATATGATATAATTGTTTTAATGTTTACTTTATGATTTTGCTCTTTAGACTTATTATTATCTAGTACAGTGGAATATATAATACTATTATCATCTTTATCTGTTTCGTCATATTTTATCTTATCAAACTCTTTCATAAACTTATATTTTAAATCAGAATTATTAAAAAGAACTATTGTGTTTTTAGTTAATTCATACATTTCAATTTTTTCTTTATTAAGACTATTAATTTCTAATCCTGTAATCATTATTTCCCTCCTATTATTCTGGTCTTTACTTTTAATGCTTCTTCTAATTCAATAATTAAGCTTTCCTTTTCGGAAATCATTTTCTGGATTTCTTTCATGTTTCCTTCTTTACATAACGGATTCCATAATAATCCTTGCTCAACAGCTATATAATCTGATTTCAATTTTACTATATCTTTTTTATTGTCATTTATCATTTCTCTAAGTCCAAATTCACTATAAATATCTTCCAATCTACTCATAATATACATCCTATTGTTTTAATATAATTTTATGTACTATATATAGCTTAATGCTATATATAGGTTAAGTTCTTTATTAATTATTCATTTGAAAGTATGGTAATTGTATTAGCTTTATAATCTGATTTCGCTATTACTTCATTTAAAACCAAACCACCAAAAGCATTTTTCCCTCTATACTTCATATATACTGTTATTCCATCGCCATTATCTTTATATCTTGTTTCAACATGTTTAAAACTTTTGGGGTCATTCATATTTTCCTTAACTAAATCTACTAAATAAATATTACTTCCATCCCACAAACTAAACTGTGCTTCTATCCATGCTTTATAATTTGCTTTTTCAATTTCTTCTGGAGTTAATGTTGGTGTTGGTTCAGGAGTTAGTTCGGGAGTTACGGTTGGAGTAACTTCAGCTACTTTTTCTTCAACCTTAGTGGAATTTGTGTTTTGAGAAGTATCTCCTTTATTACCGCCCGTTGAACCTAAAAATCCAAGAACCAAAAAGAAACAAATAACTCCTGTCAAGATACCTAATGAAGTTTTCTGGGTTTTTCTTTTTACCAAAATTCCCACCATTACATATGGTATAAGAATCCACCCTAAAATCTTTTTAATCACTTACCATCTCTCCCTTTTTAATTTATTTTTATGTCAAAATCAAATATCGTATTTATATGCTTTTAAACAATAAATCAACTTTATCTGCTGAAATTGTTTTTTCTTCATCATGTAATAAAAATAATGTAATAACATCACCACTAAAATGATAACCATTAATAATAACTAGTTTATCATCTTTTTCATAAGCTCCTTTTATTTTTGCATACATTTTATTCGGATTTATTTTTGTAAAGCCATCAACAGAATAATAAAGCTGTTCTAAATCTTTTATATCATCTTCACCACAATATTCACATAAGTATTCTTGTTTAATTTTTCTATTAACTACAGGACAATCTTTATCTCCATATTTACATCCATGTTTAATGCAACAATGTGAAGCGTGAACTCCATATTTACTTTTATCCATTTTTATTCTCCCATCTCTTTTTTCAGTAATCTCTTAACTCTTTCTATTTCTTCTTCTGTGTGAACTGTTCCACCTGTATTAAATTCTATATACCACTGTAATACTTCTTTTCTTGTTTTAAGATTGTTAACATTAAAAAGCAAATTAATATCAAAAGGAATTTTATCTTCAAAATCATTATAATAAGTTCCAAAAGCAGGTATTTCATTATCTAAAAACCTTATACAAGCTGTTAATCTTTGTAATCCATCAACACAAACAAATTCTCCTATATATGAACCTTGCCAATTGGGATGATTAAAATAAATCACTCTTGCAGACTTACCACCCTTTAGCAGATATTCTAAATATTTAATTTGTTGTTCTTCTGTCCACACATGACCTCTCTGGAAATCGGGATTGAGTTGTAATGGAGTAAATACAGTGTCATTAACCCATTCATCAATTTTCGCTTTTAAATACCTTAAAGGCATATTTATTTCATAACTGCCTACAGCAGTAAATTGAGATATATCTTTATATTTCATATTAACCATCCTTTCTTTTTAACTTTATATGAAATCAGCAATTGGTACTAACTTCTTCAGACATATGCATTAATAATTTCATATATTTTTCTAAACTAATTTTTGACTCAATTAAGACTTCAATTCTTGCTTTTCTTTCATCTACCATTCTTTTATAAAAATCTTTCTCGTCAAATATATAGCCTAAATATTCTTTTTCTTCTTTTTCAAGTTGTTTCTTTTCTTCTTTAATCTTTTTTTCAATCCATTTAGCACAATCTCTTACTCCTTCGGATTTCATTATAAGTTGCTCTGTGCTTAATGTTTTATTGTCAAGCATATTTTTTTACCTCCTTTAATCTCTTTATATCTTTGTTTTACTTCAATTTTCAAACTCATAGTTTGAATGAAATTTCGATTCCATTGAATTATTCTTATCTTCTAATTCCATTTTATCACAATCATTCCCATTGTCAATACCTTTACCAAATTTATTTTCACTTTTATTAAAAAATGCTAGAAATAATTCTAGCATTAAATATAATTTTTTATTTTTCCCTTTATCTTACTCCAGTACACTTCATTGTGTCCAAACCGTCTACAAATCTCCTTGTAATCTTCTTTTTCAAGTTCTCTGCCTTTTTCCGTTTTTATTTTTCTCCCATATTCAGCCATACCACTAAGCCATAAATTAGTTACAGTTATAAATGGATTACCATAAAGTTGTTTTATCATAGATATTCTTTGAACTAATGCTTTAGCAGTTATTTGTCCAAAATCGGATTTTGCTGTTGGTTTAAAAATATAACCAGTTTTATGAAGATTCATTTTATTATTTTTCTTTTCCTTCGTCCAATCATCAATTTCACCATTTTTTCTAATATAAATTTCTTGTGCATTTGCATCTTTTAATGCTTCCATTGTTTTGTCAGATACTGCTATAATTCTCGTTTTACCATTATTCCTTGTAAGAATTACTTCGTTAGTATCAAAATTACAATCTTCTATTTTAAGATTAACTAATTCTTCTAGTTCATTTTCTGCTTCTTGTCTTCCTCTAGCTCCTTCACGAATTATTGCTATTGCCGCTGCATCTTGGTCATTTACACAAAAGTCTTCTAAGTTATCAAATTGTTTTGTATCTAAAATCTTTCTTCTTTCAGCTATTTTGGAGATATATTTATTGTAATATTCTTCACCTGAAAGATTTTTGACCAAATTAATACCTGTCTTCAAAAATCCTTGTTCAATAGCAAAATCAATATACTTTCCAATAATGCTAAATCTACTTGCTACCGATTGTTTACTAGTGCTATTAAATAGTAAAAATAAATCATCAAGTTCTTCTCGATTAAACTCAAATATATCTTTCCCTAAAGAATATTCTAATTGTGCAGATTTATTAAATATAAATATTAAACTTTTCTGTGTACCTTCTTCATAGGTAGTCATAAATCTTTGTTTTAACTCTCTATTGTATAAACTAATATCATAAACAGCAGACATTTTAATTCACTCCTTCTTCTACTAAGTCTTTAAAATATTTTATAATTCGTTTAAATTTATATTTAGATGGACTTGACTCACAAATTTCTAGTTTTCCCCATACTGGATTATTATTACTAAAATTAATTTGATTTAATGTTTGTTCTAATTTAACTTTCCAATCTTTATCTTCTCTTAATTCAGCGAGTAAAGTTACATAACCTATAAAAGTAGAAGAATAAGTCTTTACATTCTCTTTTCTCGATATCTCTAAATTTTTAAAATCATCAATAAATTTACCTATTATTTCAACAAATCCTTCAATTAAAAAATCAGTCACATTATTGACATCCCGCATAGACTTAATTTCAAAATTGTATTTAATCGCATCTGCTAAAACATTACCTAACACATAACCTTGATTTTTGTAAAAGGTTATATTAGTAGTTATTTTACCCATAAGTTCAGAATCACTACGTTCATTTAATGTTTTTACGATTTTATTTTCAAGGCTTTCGACATTAATAGTTTGGATATATTTTTTATCAATTTTATTTCTTTTATCTTCTTGAACTATAAAACGATGACATTTATCAACATTAAAATTTGTAATATTAACAATAAAATTAGCCTTTATTTTTGAATTTTCTACTATGCTCTCAATTAGAGAAAGATTCCGATGAAAACCATCAATACTATCTAAATCACTATAAACTTTTATACTTTTATTTCTATCATTAATTTCAAATTTTTCTTCTCCTGTAGCGAGAATATTAAAAGTTAACATATTTGGTATAAATAATCCGTGTAACATAAGGTCTTTTATTTCTTTAACAGAAATTTTATTTATATTAATTGCTTCAATAATTTTATTATTATATTCCTTATATACCGTATTTCTTTGTGTTTCTTTATTATATCGAACCTTACCATCAGCAAACAATTCTGCAATTTGTTGATATGACATCACTGTCACCCATTGATCATCTGCTACTTGTAAGATATTATTTATTTCTATATAGTCCTTTGGTAGTTCTATTTCTCTCTTCAATTTATTTGCCGTTTCAATTTCTTCTGGTAAAAAATAGTTTTCTGGATTAATCTTAGACTCTTTAGTTGTTTCATATAAAGACATAGAAATAAGACATAACACCGCTAAAGATTGAGTTTGAATAGGTATTGTTGTATTTAATATACCTGTAGCATTTCCTACATTAATACCATGTTCAACTAATTTTTTCTTTACTTCAGTAGTTACGTCTGTATTTCTATTATACGCATTAAATAAGTCATTAAGTACATTTTCAAGTACTTCTCTATTCTTTTTCATAATTCCACATCCCTTTTTAATTTATATCATATATTAACCTATATATGTATTATCTTACTATAAGTATATCCGCAATGTCAACGATTTATACTATATTTTATTCAAATTATTAATGAAATTATGAAAATATTTTATTTATTATTTTATCATATTATGAAATTAATTAAAATTATGTATAGGGAGGGGAATTAACCTCCCTTATTGCTTTATTTCGATGGTATTGGATCTTCTGGTTCACTACATATTATTGATGATGTTATAGTACCTGGATCTTCTGGTTCACTACAAAAACCAACCACACCCATTATCATTGATGCTACCACCACAAGTAGTATAAGTTTTGTAAATAATTTCATTATTTCCCCTCCTTTATCTATTTAAATATCAAATATTTTTAGTATTTGATATTTTTACAATTAAATTTTTTCTTGTATCTAAATTTATAATATTATCGACTATTACTTTTGCATTTTTTAAATCATTTTTTTCTATGTATAATTCAAATAATGTTTCGTAGGCGTTATCTAACCTAAATGAGTCTACATTATTTAATTTATACATATTTATTACTTTATTTATAGTATCTATATCTTTATATAATCTACCAATATTAAATAACATATAAGTTTCTTCCATAAACATTTTATTTCTTTTATAATAATTTAAACATTTATTATAAAACTTTAATGCTCTTTTTTTATTACCTAACATATCATTACAACAACCAAACATCCATATACTTTCCATGTATTCATCTTGTGTATAACAATATTGTATACTTTTTTCAATATAAGTTAAAGCTTTTTTACATTGTTTTAATCTTTTATAATTTATTCCCAATTGTAAATTAAAAAACCATTTATCACTATTATTATCAATATTGTTTTTTTCTATTATATCTAAAACTGTTTGACAAATATCTATACTATTTTTAAATTGCTTTATTTTTTTAAAATATAGTACGTCTTCACGTTTTTTTTCAAAATTACTCATTAATTTTAACCCCCATTTTTATATATTATTTATATAACTTCTTTTAAATTTCGTTCATCATTAATTTTTATAAATAATTTTTCTTCAACTAATTTGTTATAATCATAATTATATTGTTTACAATATGCTTTTAAGTCTGCAATATGCATTGCATGCGCTTTCATGTCTTCAGGGTCAAATCCATATTTATAAGCATATTCCTCTAGTTCATTAATTGAGTCTATAAGTTGATTTATATAATCTCTGTTTATTGTACCATTTTGTATTTCTATAGCCATATCTATTTGTTTCATAATATATTCAGGGCATCTACCTATTTTTCTTATGATCATTTTCTTATCAATTGTAAAAATTTGTTCAAAAGAAATGATTGAATTATATTTTAATCCATGTTCTTTTAATAATTCAACATGTGTAGGTAAATCATTTTTATTCTTTGATGTTATGATAGCTATTGTAATTGTTGGACTATATTTATTACCTATATTATTTTGTGTAACTATACACGGTCTACTTCCTTGCTGGAATGAAAAACTACTATTTGGAATTATCATTTGACTTAAATCAACGTCTACTATATCTCCTCTTGCAATATTTATTTGTTGTACATTTGATTTAATAAATGGTTTATATGTTTCCTGTTTATAATTATTTAACTGTGTAATACCGTTCATAATTTTACATTCCCTTCTTTTATTTATTTTATAATCATATGTGCAAAATTTGTATTTCTTATCTATATTCCCATAATATCACATATCGAATTGATTTGCAATAGTAAATTTATTTTTTATTTCATTAATTTTTATTTTCACTTTTTACAAATCTTTCTATACTCATTCCCCATCCAGCTTGCCATGCAAATATTATTGCAATTATTGCTAGTATTAATTTATAACCGATATGTTTACATGTAAACCCTTGATACATCACTATAGATGCTATTATTAATTGCGGAAAGAATATAAATGGTTTTATATATTCAACAACATTCCCATTTTTAGGTCTTCCACTTAAAATTTTAAAAAAATTTTTCATATTTTTTTCACTTCCTTTATATAAAATCTTCTTTTGGTTTAAATTTCTTCCCATATACAAAGTGTGTTTAAAACTTTAACTGTTTTTATAAACTTTATATCATTTCTAATATTCAATTGCTCATCAATAAATTCTTGCATTGATTTTTCTGAGTAAAATCTCTTAGCTTTATTAAGTAACACAGTACAAGGAAAACAAGAATAAAACTCTTTAGAAACAAATTTATTAACTCCATCACGTTTTACTAATATCACATTAAACGAACTTTTCTTTTCAGTTTCAATAGTCTTATTATCAATTGCCATAATTACCTCCTAACTCAATATCAAATTATTCTTTGCTTGGAAATTGTCTATCTCGTTCTTCTAGTATCTTTTTTAATGAATTTTTATCAAAACAGTTTTCACATAATTGTAATTTTCTATAACTATTACCATCTTGATAATTATTATCTTCGATAAAAACATCTTCTCTTATTGTAATTATATATACTTTATCTCCTTTTGTTTGAAATCCATTTAAACATTCATCACATTTTAACCATTTTTTCATAAGCTAACCCTCCTAAATAAGAATCAAATGATAGTTCTATATTAACTATACCTTTTCCATTCTTCATCATTAGTAATTATAATAATTTTTTCAGAAATATATAATTCTATCTCTATTTGATTATCATCTAAAGACAAATAATATATCTTTTTATTATTAATTATATCATCTAAGCATTCTTTAAATTCTTCTTTACTTAATTTTTTGTAATTATTCCAATTATTATCTATTGTTACAAATAAATTTGTTTCTTTATCTATATAAAAATTATAATAACTACTATAACCATTATTATTTTTCATATGAAAAAAGTTCTTATTTGAGTCAAAATATTTTTTATTATACTCAATATAATCAAGTATCTTATCTTTTGCGTAGCTCCCTGTAACATAACCACTTCTTCCGCTCATTTTTTACACTCCTCATTAAATATATCAGAGTATTCTTTACGTATAATTATAGAGATCTCATCAATATATTCTGCACATAATAACCCATCAATGTTTTTTAAATCTCTTATCTTTTCACCATTTTCATCTAATTCATACCCTTCTATTAATTCAGGATTTAGCCAATAATCTTTGCTTATTATCTTGTTTATAACTTCAGGCTCTTTTTGTCCTATTGTATATGCATATAATAAATTATTTAATGTTGTTAAAACATATGGGCTATGCGTAAGTATTACAATATCATCATCTCGATAAAGTTCTGATTTAATAAGACTTTTTATTGTTTCTCGTACTTTTTTGTATATTTTAAAAGGATGTAAATGTAGTTCTGGTTCGATTATTAAGGATTCATTAACATTGTTTTTATATTTGCTAATTTCTCCAATATAAACTGTTAAAGATTTCATTATTATATTCCTTTCTATGTCTTGTAAACGATAGTTTTATTGATATATTTCTATATCATATCTCTCTGTTACATCTATAATTTCATCGTTCCTTAAATACCAGTATAATAACAAGTCATGAGAACCATCTTTAGGATGTATTATAAAAGCTGCTGGAACATAATTTATAATACCATCTACTACCATTCTATAACCATCTTCTTTATCAAAAATTCTTATAGACTGACCATGTTTTAATTCTACTCCATTAATATCTTTTAATCCAACTTTCATGAATAATTCCTCCTTTTCTAATTTGAACTGAATTGACATTTGCTTGAATTATTTATTATAGTTTCTTGGTATAAATCCATCACAATAATAAGTATTTCCCTCACGTTTGAATGTTTTACCAAATAATTTAAAGTATATTTTTTCTACTAATCCCATATTATTAACTCCTTTCAACTTTCAATCAATCTAATATTTGGTGTGATTATTTTCTATATCTCTAAAATATGCATCCATAATTTCTAAACTATTTCCATTGTCATCTTTTTCTATAATTATATCGAATAAATCACCTACTCCATAAAGTTCAATTACCTTATATTTTTTATTAGGTGTAATATTTAATTCTGCACATTGGGTATAATAATCTTCTTCCTTCTTACAAAATATACTACCTTCACTAAAATACATTTTGTGTATCTTAGGGTTAGCACATATCACTTCAAAATCTACTTTCTTTTTTCCTGTAAATGGTAAACAATTATCAGCTTCACTTAAATTTTTAATCATAATTAATCCACCTTTCAATCAATTATATTATTGATATTAAAATTTTGAAGGAGCAAACAACCAAGTTTATACCACACTGTTTGGGATTCAGTTTTATTAAGGCATATCTCATATGTTTCTCCTTAATTGTGCTTGATTCTGTTTTTCAACCCCTCGCTCCTTATTTTATTTTACAAATGACATAGCCATATTTACTATTGCATTATCTAATCCATCAATTCTATCTATTAACCCATGAGCTAATTCCCTATCATCTTCAAATATTATAAATCTATCTTCATTATCATATACTTCAAAACTATCCTTTGATGATTCGTCTTTAATTGTAACTCATCTTGTTTGCTCATATTGAGAATATTTTTCTATATTTTCTTTCGTATATTCATAATTTTCTGAGTCATTATATTCTTCTTCATCTTTATATGGTTTAAAAATTATTAGAGTATCTTCTATTATGTCATAAATATTACCCTCTCTAGTATCACCAGAAGCACAATTATATGGTTCTAACATTAATAGTCTTTTCATTATAATCTCTCCTTTATTTTTAATTCCTTATCTTCATACTATCAAATAATTTCCAGTATGTCAATACCCCGTGTAAATTTATTTTATATTTTTTTAATATACCATCAAATGAGAAATTTATCTAAAATACTAACTTCACTTTCTTGCTTAAAATTTTATGTAAAAATTCCTTAATACTAAATACCTCAACACCTTGTTCCTTATCTACAGCAATTTCTTCTATTATTTCTGTTTCAAACATTTCTCTTAAAACTACTGCCAAACCATCAGCAATTATATTTGCTAATTTCATCACAAAACTTAATCTGGTATTTTGCAATACCATCATCTCTATACAACCACCAATATTAACAATCCCAACTATACTTATATCTCCAACAGGAGTTAATTTTTTACCAACACCAGCACCAGGATTTATTGTTCCTTTGCTTATTGTAATTTTACCTATACTACTCTCTAATCTACCAAGACAAGCATCTATAGCAATAATAAAAGGATTAATGAATTTATTATGTATTTCATTTAATGTTTTGTCTAAGTTTTTTGCATGTACTGGATTATCAAGATTCCCATAGATACAAACATTTTTTAATTTCAAATCTTTTAATTTATTTCCCACTATCGGAGCTAATGCATCTCCTGTAGCTCTATCCGTACCTATATTAACTATTACTAATGCATCATGTTTATTAATGTCATACTCTTTTATATATTCTCTAAGACCATTTATATAATCCTCAAGGCAGTTTATATCATCTGAATTAAAACTATTACTCATTTTTCCCTCCTATGCTATATTTTCTAATTTATTTTTATAGTTATTTTCTATAAAATCTTTATCAATTATATACTTATTTGCTTTTTCTGAAGGAGCATAAAACATTATATCTAACATAATCTTTTCAATAATTGCTTTTAACCCTCTAGCACCTGTTTTTTCATTAATCGCTATGTTAGCTATTTTATTAAGTGCTTCATCTGAAAATTTAAGTATTTTCTCTTGTATTTCAAACAATGTTTTATACTCTGAAATAATTCCATTCTTTAATTTTAGAATATTAATCAAGTCATCAACTTTAAGTGGTTGTAAATTTGATACTACCGCAAACCTACCAAGTAACTCAGGTATCATTCCATATTTCTTTAAATCAGAAATATTTATTTGACTTCTTAGGTACTTTTCATTTATATTATTTGCTTCATAAGTTTTAGAATTAAACCCTAATGCCACTTTCTTATTGCTTACACCCAATCTATCTTTTACAATATCCTCTATACCTTCAAAACTGCCTCCAGCAATGAATAATATATTAGTTGTGTCTATCTCTATCATTGATTGATATGGATTTTTTCTACCTCCATTTTCAGGCACTCTTATTTTATGACCTTCAAGTAGTTTTAACAAGGCTTGCTGTACCCCTTCTCCAGATACATCTCTTGTAATAGATACATTTTCGCCTTTACGTGCAATTTTATCTATCTCATCTATATATATAATTCCATTTTGTGCAGCTTCTATATCAAAATCACTATCCGCTATCAAGCTATATACTAAATGTTCAACATCATCACCTACATATCCAGCCTGAGTAAGGGAAGTTGCATCTCCTATAGCAAATGGTACATCAATAATCTCTGCAAGTGTCTGTGCTAAAAATGTCTTTCCTGTTCCTGTTAAACCAGTTAATAATATATTACTTTTACTTATCGGTGAATTAACCAGTTTCTCAGGATTATTTAATTTGAGATAGTGTTTAAATATTTCTATTGATAATACCTTTTTCGAATGTTCTTGACCTACAACTTTTGCATCTAACATTTTCTTAATTTCCATTGGTGTTTTAATAATCATTTTAACCCTCCCTTTATTTAATCAAAGATAAATTTTATTTTATTTTATTTTATTGCAATATTTTTTCATAATTCATAGTCTCAGTATCAATCATCCATCCTCTTAATTCATCATATTCATGCCTACATGAACAATTAAACACATAAGTATTGCCTATATTCTTTGCTCCAAAACTTTCGTGTATATGACCTCCTAGCCATATTTTAGGTTGCTTTTGTTTAATAAACTTTCTTATAGATTTACTTCCTACCTCTCTACCGTCTTCATACTTATCTAAACATTGATAAGGCATATCATGAGCTACAATAATTGTATCATGAGTAATATCTTTAAGTTTACTTAGTTCATATTCAATTTTATTTTCATTTGCTTCTCTATTAGTTGAAAAAGGTGTAATTGATACATATTCAAATGGAATAAAACCTTCTGGTTTAAAACGACAATATGGTAGATGATATATATCTCCAGATTCAAACCAATCATCGTTACCAAGAATATAAAATAAACTTGATTTAGAATAACATTCATTACTGATGTCTTGAAGATGTTTTAAATCATTCCTTTGTTTATTTGAAAAATCAATTAGACTTTTGACATTAAAATATTTTCCTCCAACATCTCCACAAACTAATATGTAATCTGGAGTCTCTTTAAAACTTAGTTCTTTTAATTTTTCAAGTATTATTTGATTTCCATGTATATCACTCGTAGTAAATATTTTCATTATGTTTTCTCCTTTAATTAATTATATATTACAATATTCATGCCACCTATAGGCAATTGTGCTGTTTTAACATTATTTCCCGCAATATTATAAAGATAATTAATCCATTCATGATAATTCATTTTCAATTTTTTATTAATAGGCATTATACAACAAGGCACTACTGCAAACTTTTTATTATTCTTAACTGCATTTCTTACTATATATTCTGTTGCTCCGTCAGGATGCATGCCAACAACTAAATCATAATCTATATTTATATTATCAGTATAATAACCTTTTATTTTATTTACATTATTTATATTAGATTTTATTTTAGGATCTATTATTGTAGGATTATAACCTTTTCTTTTCAATTCAATTGATAGTCCTCCTTGACCTCCAGCAACATCTAAAATATTTTTATTGTATTTATAATTCCTTTCAATAAAATCTGCAAATACCTTGAATCTATTTATATCTCCCATTAATAACACCTCTTTTCCTTTTATATCAATAATCAATTTAGTAGTAACTTTTCCATCTTTTTATCTAATTTTGCTATTTCATTCTCCAATAATAATTCTTTTAATTTAATCACTTCATGTATATCACATGTAGCATAAAACCAACTCCAGCTTGCATAAGGAATGAACCATCTTTTTATATAGAGCATCTTTATATAATATTCAAGTAAAAATATTTTAAGTCTAACTTTGAATTTCATTTATATCTCCTTTCTATATCAAACAACTCTTTCATTATTATTTAAATTTTTTATCACAACAAAATTTTTTTACTACATACATATTTACATACAGATTTCATTGTACAATAAGCACAACAAAATTCTTCCTCTAATAATTTGCAAACACATTTCATTAATCTTCACCCTGCTCATCATTTTCTTTTTTACCCTTTTTCTTTTTAGTTTCTTTCGGTTCTTCATATGTAATTTGAACATCTTTTGTATTTACCCAAGCACCCCAAAAACAGGAATAACATTCTATATAAGATTTTTCATTACGCTTTCCCGTGGGTCTTACTTGTTTTTCTCTACAATGCGGACACTTTATTTCCTCTATTATATCACAAGATTTATATTTACTAATATTTAACATTTTATTACCTCCATTTTATATTATTTTTAATTTATACTCATTAGCTAAATTTAAACTATAAGCATTAATCAAGATTAACTTATCCATACCAATTATGTTTTCTTTATCTAATTTATTTGCAAAACTTGATAATTTATTAATAAATTCTTCAGATTTATTATTTTTCATTATATTACTCCCTTTATTATAAATTTTAGAATTTTCTCTTAAGTATATTTAAGCAAATTCTGTATGATATCACTTTCTTAACTTTAATATTGCCAAATCTTTTTCTTTACTTTCCACCATTATATCAAAATCATTTTTACAAAATTCTAATACGCAATTATAATCTTCAACTGCAATATAACCTGCATGGCTTCTATCTGTTATAAAATCTTTTCCAGATGATATATGTACTTTTGGCTTTCTACCATTCCATGTGTTAATAATATCTTGTCTTAATTCATATATATCTTCATTGTTGTTATAACACTTACAATAATGTAAGTCTAATACCATAGGTATATTTAATGTTTTACAGATATAAAGTACATCCGTTATACTAAAAGATTTATCATCATTTTCTAATACTATTTTAGATTTAATATTTGTAGGCAATAGTTTAAAATTTGTCATAAATCTTTCTATAGCTGTAACCTTATTACCATTAACTCCCCCAACGTGCAAAACCAATGTATTATTACCAATCATTTCAGATAGTTTATTATGATATACAAGATTAATAATGGAAGATTCTAAAACTTTAAACTTGTCGCTATTAATAACTACAAACTGGTCAGGATGCATAGATAATCTAATATTATTGACTTCAGCAAATGATTTTATTTGATTACACATATTTATTATATCTTTATCATCCCACCATGCCCAATTACCTAAATCATGAGTGGCTAAAGGTATGAGGTCGGAACTACATCTATACATATGTATATTATTTGCTACACACCATTTTAATATCTTTAGTGTATTATATAAATTATCAACTGCAATTGATTTGAGACGATTTAAACGCTCTTTATCAGACAGTTTTGATGCGGACTTGACGGTTATAGTTCTGAATTTACCATTTTCATTTAAAGATTTACAAATGCAAGCAAAACCTAACATTTTATATCTCACTCCTTAATTATATTTATTAAGCTAATTATATCATATATAACACATTATGTATATAGTTTATTTAATATTTGTTTAACATGCTTTCTTAGATTTATTATAACACTTGATTTTATCTGTGTTCTTTATAAACTAAAAACTTAGGAAATGAAATATAGATATCATAATCAGATAAATTACCTTTTTTATTATTCCTCCAAAATGCTATTCCGATTTTATGTGGTTTACCTTGATTATCATATCTCCAACTAAAACCCCATTTTATCATTTTTTATACCTCCTAATCATTGTGGCACAATGCTTATATTTTATATGTGATTCTGATTTCTTTCATCTACTTATTTTATTTAATGGATTTATTCTTGTTGCCTCTCTCATACTCTCTTCGTCTACATTTACGTAGATTGTTGTTGTATTGATGTTAGTATGTCCTAACACTTTTTGTATTACTTGTATTGGTACACCTGATTTACCCATTAATGATGCACTTGTTCCTCTTAACTTATGAACAGAATACTTTTTTGTATCTAGTCCAGATATTCCTATATATTTTTTAACAAGTTTTTCTACTCTCGACTTTGATATCCTTTGATTTTTTTCACTTAAAAATAATGCTTTTTCTCCTTCTATTTCTGTTCTAACCTTTAAATATTCTGTTATAACATTCATACAAGAATCATTAAGGTATATATCACGTTGTTTATTCCCCTTACCTATCACAGTTAATACATCACCTTTAATATGATTTAAATTAATTCCTATAAGCTCAGAGAGCCTTAAACCACAATGTATGAACAATGTGAGTATAGCACTATCTCTTACCTTATATTCTCCTGTGACACTATTTAAAAACTTCTCAGCTTCATTTTTATTTAGAATTACAGGATTTCTTGAAGGTATTTTAACCTTTGTTAATTCCTCTGTTGGATTTTCTGTTATAACCTTTGCTGTTTTGTGTAGATACTTGAAAAACTGTTTAAGTGCTGATACTGTTCTTGACCTTGTATTAGGTGATTTACCATCTTCAAATAATCTATTTTTATAATCATTAAGTTGTTCTAATGTAATGTTCTGAAAGAATGTTTTATCGGCATCATCTAATGTTATGCTGTTATTGTGATATTCTTTGCTTATGTAATTTATAAATCCCTTTAAATCACACTCATAAGCATCCGCTGTGTTCTGAGATTTTTCATCTGCTAATATGTTTTGCAAAAAACCTTTTAGTAATTTATTATTAGTTTTCATTGTATTCACTCCCTTTGATTGTTATAATTTGTTTACTTGATTACATTTATATTCTATCTTATTAAAATGGAAAGTGCAAGTATTATTTTCTAAGTAAATATGTACCTATTGCTAAATTTTTTATTTCTTGCATATTCCATAATAAATTCCTCCACATCAAATATTGTATCTACTTTGAGACTTAATGTATTTAACTAACTTCTCTTTATACTCCAAATACTTTTCATCTTCTTTTAATGACCAAGTATCACCTTCCCATTGATCAATTAAAGAAAACAGGTCATTTGTTATTTGCAGAATATTAATATTAGTAAACAATTCATCCACTGAATTAATTCCATCATAATTACATCTTTCGCAAGTATAATCCTGTCTGATTTCTCCTTTAACTACAGGACAATCTTTATCTCCATATTTACAACCATGCTTTACGCAACAATGTGTTCTATGAACTCCATATTGATTTTTATCCATCTTAATTCACTCCTAACTAAATAATATTTTGGTCTACTTTTACATCAAACTATTTGAGTTTGTTATATAACAAAACCCTTTATTAATCAATGATTCTAATGTTACTGTCCGTATTTCTTCATCCGATAAATTAGCTATTAATTCTGCATTATAATGTAATGATGATACATCTATAGGTCTTGCTAAATGTAAAGTCATAAAAACATGATAATGAGGATATTCAACAGGATTATAATTATCTAAATCCTCTGGTAATTTCAACCCCAAACCCTCAATATGATTTAAAAACATTCCTGTAAAACAAAACACTGTATTCATTATTTACTCCTCCTTTAATTTTAATGGAATATTTCTTTTATGGTCATTATTTTTATGAATAATTTTCCATCTATTCTGATAGTATTTTTCTAGCTTCATTTTTATTTATACCAAATTCATCAACTAAATACGGACTCGCACCAAGCATGTTTGTTATACCACTTTCTCTAAGTTCATCAAGATATCTAAAGTATCTATTTTCACTTTCTCTTTTTGTTTCACCAAAACCTTGATTTGGATCACCATAACTATATGTTTCTAAATCTTCATATGTTCCATTATAAGAAGCAGAAACAAGTTTTAAAGGATATTTAAGTTTGTCAATCTGATCATCATAACAACCAATGTCAATTCCAAGAATTCTATTATGATCTGTATAATCATCTATCTCTTTCATTTTAGGAAATTCACCATCATACTTTAATTCTCTGTCTGAAATTAACTCATGATTCCAAAATGCTAGCAATTCATACATATCATATTTTGGTTCGCCATTTTCTTTTTGTCCTAAATAACCGTAATCCTGATAAGTGTCTTTTATAAAGCCTCCACCGAATTCTTTTGGAATTAAAAACTTAAATGATTTGCCATAAGCAACGTTACTTACCTTTGTTAAATTATCTGCTTTTAACCAACTAAAACTTCCCATATTATCCTTCTTTCTCCCCATAAACAGGGTAATTAAATATTTGTAATTCTTTGTATTTGACTATCAATATAATCTTTCATTTAAAAACGGTTCTATTACATCACCTATTTGATTACCGTATTGTAAAAGCTTTTTAATACCTTCTGTAGTTGTTACGTCTACTTGACAATCAATTGATATCTGCATCTTTCCACCAATTTCAAAAACTCTAGCAATCTCATATTGTTCATTTTCTTTTAGGATGTAGGCTACTGCAAATATTTCTTCATTTTCTCCATCTACATATAAAACCTCTACTTTGTTATTTTTAAGTGTATCACCATACCAGTCAGTCAATTTGTTATAATATTTGTTATCATTATTTAAAAACTTATTCATTTCCTCAACATCTCCTTTTCTTATTCTCTAACTATATCTTACCACAATTTTACTTTCAAGTCAATATGCTTTTGTTAGTTTATTTTATATTTTCTTAAAGTTTTATTTACCAATCACTATAAATAACCTTTTCTTTCCTATTTTGATTTCTTCGCAATCAATTTTATCAAGAGTCCTCCATAAATCAGGTCTATTACGTTTTACTTCGGATGTAGAAGACATTAAACCATGTTTAACTAATAACTTAGGTATAAACCTTTCTGTATCAAATTCTGTGAGTTCTTTTTCATTGTTATTCCAATCATATGTATTGAATGCTAAAAGCGTTTCTGGAGTCACCAGTGGCTCACCAATGACTATATTTTCTATGTGTTTCATTCCGTTCACCTACTTTAATTTTTATCAAATTCTTCGTTGTAAACTAAACCATAACCATATCTTTTATAAGGGATATCATTTATTTTATTTATATAATTTACAAGAAACATAATAGCACAATCTGTTTTATCTATATCATTAGAGCTTAAAATTTCTTCTATTGTCATATTTTTTACATCGTCAATGAATTCCTGTCGTTTTTTATTTAAATGAGACATATTATTATCTCCTTTCATATCAAATTGCAGTTTCATTCAGACTTTAATCTTTTACCGCACCAAGGACAAAACTTAATACCTTCATCTATTGAGAACCATCCAGTTTTAACAGTCCTTATTTCACAATCTGTAATAACCTCATTACAGACTTCACACCCATCATTTTTCTTTTCCAATTTTTACCCTCCTTAAATCTTTGAATAAAGTCGTAGTTTGATTGTCTTTAATGATATATTCCCAACACTTTAATATTCTTTGATTCAAATAAAGAATATATATATTCTGCTAAAGTCAATAAATTAAAAAATTTTGGATTAATAATATTTAATTCTTCACAATAATAATATTCTTTATTATTATAATAACTCTTTTCAATATAATAATTTTCTTTATCTGTGGTAATCATTATTTTATTGTCTTTTGCTTTTTTAAATGTTTCAATAACTTTAATACAAAATTCATTTTTAAACATATATTATCCCTCCTTTATATTTAAATGGAATCATGTTTTGATTGATAATATAAAATACTATTCAATATTTCCATTTTTAATTAAATTAGCAATATAATCTTGACTTCCATATTGACCTATTTTATTTATATTTGTATAAATACCTATTGGTGTTTTTCCATTATTCCCCACATATTCTTCAATCATAAATATTTTATTGTTCTTTTCAAATCTTATTTCTCCACATCTATTATTTTCCTCATATCTATATTCTATATTCATTTCTTTGAGAGCTTTTTGAATTTTTGTTAATCTCATTCTATAAATCCTCCTTAAATTTTTAATACTCAATATAACTAAATATAGACTTATACTTATTAAAACTAGAAAACCTAAACCTAAACGGATAAAGCTTTTCCGTTGTTCCACAATATTCTTTGTCATAATCATATTTATCTTCAAGTATTATACCACCATGTTTTTTAATCCATCTTGTTAATTTCTCATATCTCCATCTTAATGTCTCTGTTGTTGCATGTTTTGAATGATGAAGTAAGTAAGAATCAGTAATTTCAGACTTTGATATAACTAAATCATTAATGAGAATATTTTGTATATACTTAGGAATTTTAAGTTCTTTACATTCCTGTAAGAACATTTGTTGATTTTTCATCTTAAAATTTCTCCTTTTAATTATTAAAACTTTGGTTCATACTTAGTAGGTGCTTTTTCGTAAGTATATTCTTTCTTACCACATATTTTACATACTCTACTCCACCTATCCTTTTTGGCAGGATAGTAATTATATATGGGTTCGGGGTCAGAACCATGACCTTCCAAATGAGAATAAACAGCTTCTTGATATTCTTCGGGGTCATACTTAGTTTCTCCCCATTGATGCTTGCAATTACTTTCTAAATTATTTTGTCTACTTTTTGTTTCATTTAATTGTTTTTCTAATTTTATTGTTAATTCCTTCGCTTCACGCAATTCTCTTTTTAATCTTTCAATATCTTTTTTATAGTTCATCTTAAAATTTCTCCTTTATTATATTAACTTATAACTAATAATCACTTTTCTTATTCTTGGATTCTTATTTTTTAAACATGGTACTCCAAAATAACTATTGGCTTCTTCATCTGCCGTTTTAATTGCATGGTCTATATTATCTGTCAAATAGTAGTTACTTGCACTTTCAGCTAAATATTTGAGACTTTTGACTCCTACTTCTACAACATATTTTTCCTTTTTAATTTGCTCAGACATCTTAAAATTCCTCCTTCAATTTATTTAAATCTAAGCCAATCAACTTTGCTATTACTAAAAGATTTTTTCCAGATACACAATCATTTTTTAATTGATAACGTAATGTTCTATCGTTCGTTTCTATTTGTTCGGCTACCCATTTAACCTCTCTGCCTTGTTTGTTTCTTATTTCGTTTTCTAGGTACTCACCTAAATTCATATAACCACCTCTTAATATCATTATATAATAGTATTTACAAAATGTCAACATTATATTACTAAAATATTAGTTTATAAGGTAAAATTTTTTACATTTGCACTAAATATACATTTGGTTTAAAACGTCTTTTTATACTCTGCAACCCACTTACCATTTTCAGATCCATAAGTATTGATTACCTTCCAAATTGAATTTTGTAGAGCCTTAATTTCCTTATCCATATCTTCCTGATTATTGTACTCATATATTTTTATTTCTGCAATCTACTCTACCATACCCTACACCCCTCTTATTTGATTTAAACTACTCTTCTGATATTACCTTATAATTATTACTACCACAGTAAGGACAAACACGTTCTCCTTTATAATTACTTAGAAACTCAAAACCTTTAAATTGTTTTCCACAATTTTCTTCTTTGCATTCATATAAACATTTACTTAAATTCTCTTTAATATCTAATCCTTTTTTCCATATTTCTCTATAAGATTCTCCTTGAGTTACGAGATTATATAAAAATTCACAATATATATGACCTTTTTGTAGCTCTTCTACACATTCATCATATTCACTACAATGACCATGATGACATTCTTTTTGTATAATATTATTATCAACCTCTATGCTATTATCACCATCTTCAACGATTATCTTATTATGCTTTTGATTTGTCTTACCGCTGCTATTAGACCTAATTACTTTAAGTGATGGTTTATTATTTTTCATTTTTATTCATCCTTTCTATTTTCTAACTTTTTATCACCATACATCAACAATTGTTTCAGTATAATCCTCTAATGTACCAGATTCATAATCTGAAAAGTACTGTTCTATTCCATTAATAATGTTATTTATTATTTCATCTTCTTGTTCCTTAGAAAATCCAGATACTCTTTCCGTTATATAATGTCCACCATATCCTCCGAAAGTTATTACTTCAAAATCTATTAATTCATATTTTCTTATTCCAATGCCAACATAATCATGTTTTTCATTTGCTTGTAAATCAAAACCCTCATTTGTTTGTAAACCTTTAATCCTATTGAATAAATCTTCTTTTTTCATATCTCTTATCCCTTTCTTGTTTTCATTTTCTAATATTAGTATATCACAAGCAATATGTAATTACAAGTGATATAATTAATTTATTTAGTATTTTATTAAGGAACTAACTGAACCCATACTTTTAAATCATCACTATACTTTTCATAGAATTCTTTGATTAAAATATATGTATCTCTTAAAGTACAATTAACTTCTATACCAGTCAACAGACAATCCTTATCTCCATATTTAATATTGCTGTCGATAATGTTCTTTACGGTGGTTAAAGCATGTTCTGGAGAACTAAGATATTTTATATCATGTATTTCATGGTATCCACCATCCTTAGTTTCCAACTCGTTAAAAGTAACTACAGTAATACAATTTTTCATTTTCTTATTCCTCCCTATTTTATTTAATTAAAAACTGTATCTATAGACTTTCGATATCATCTATTAATTCCTCTAGTATATTTCTTTGTGCTTCATTTTCAGCTTTCCATTGATTATAATATTCTTCTCCACAATAAGTAGGTGCGGATTCATTCTTTAACCACTCTATCTTCTCTTTTATTATAGTTAATATTTTTTCTTTCACCTTTCTATCTCCTTTCAACAACCTTTTCAAAACAATGCTTTTTTAATTGTTCCATTATTTTCTTTTTAAATAAAATATCTTTTGATAGGTTAGTAAAATTGAATTCATAATTTTTTCTCCTTTTCTATAATATAATCAATTAATGGTTTGATATGGTTATCTTTTTGCCATTTCCCATTTTGAAAATAATATTTTGCATTACATTTGGGACATATTGTATTAATAAGCAGCCCGCTCTCAATTTTTGTTTTACAAAAAGGGCATTCTTTTTCAACATATTCCTCATTAACTAATTCAAATTTGCAATCATCTAAAAATATTGCATTTAGCTCATCTATCGAATTAAATGAAGGAATATTGTATATATCGCTATTTACTTCTGGACATCCTATCGTGCAATGTAATTTTCCAAATGTAACATCATATATTTTCCCTGCTATAAAATACAAATTATATTTTTTCTCAATACATTTAACTCTAAAACTATTATCTATATTTGTTATTCTCCTTTCTATTTCAACATTTCGATGATAGTTGAAGCTCTACTTTGGTGGTCACTTAATATAAATCATATGGATTTTCTGTATCATTCCAAACTTTAATAAATACTAATGCGTCATTAAAACCTTGTAAATAATCTTTATTGGTGTTACTTAGATTTTCACTAAGACTTTCAATATATTTTTCAAGAGTAGGTTTAATTTCACCTTCAAATTTAGAATAAGAACAATTACCAAATCCAGAACACCTATCAATAAATCTATTATGGTTATCTCTTTTTGCAAATTCGCAAGTACAACAATCTTGCATTATTATTATCCTTTCTTTTATATAAAATACTGTTTTGGTTTAGAATTTCTCACCACAATAAGGGCAATATTTCCATTCTCTCTTTTCATTATCTGAAAACCCAAAATCACTATCCATATTTTTATACTTCTTTTGTCTGTCAATAACTTTATGACAATTAGAACAAATTGCATCTCGTACATCTAAACTATAACCATTTCCATTATCGGCAATATAAAATGAATTACTATAAACTAACATTTATTTTACCTCCTATCCCACCAATAATAATTTTATAAGGTCTGTTCCCCATTTATATGTCTTTCCATCTTCACATTTTAACAATATAGGGTATTTACTTGAATTTGGCTTAAATCCTACAAGATTATAAATCTTTCCATTATATGTAACTTCTCTATTATAATCTTCGGGTCTTATACCATAAAATACACAATATTTTTCAAACTCAACTTGTTCAAAAGACTTGCCACCTATATCCTTTTTAACAACCTGTAAATCTAAATTAAAACTGTTATTTGTATACTTTATTTTTCCTGCCTTAATTGTTGCTCCATATTTTTCAGCAATAGATTTTAATGCTTCCTCAGTTTCTTTTCTAAACATTTCAAATTCTTTCTTTGTCAGCATTTTATTTTCCACCTTTCATTTAATTTATTTAGTCTGTTATAATTCTAACTCATATCCTCTATCAAATAGTTCTTCAATTACTTTTTCACCGTTCCATGATTCTTTGTCAATTTTGCCATAGTGTTTTCTAAAGATTCCTAATAATACTACTAGCTCTTATTACTATCCATTTTTATACTCTCCTTTCATAATTAAACATTTCTTTTTAAATCAAAATCTTCAAACCAATAATAACTAATATCATGAACTATTCCATTTTTATTTAAGCATAACAAACAGTTTACTTCTGGTTTATCTCCTATAATAATATATTCTTCCGGTTTAAGATAAACCCTTTTTAAGGGTTTGCATACCATTTTGTTATTGAACTTTTTATAGTAATATTTCGTAGTTATAAATTTTTTCTTTAATATTTCTGGATTTACTTGTAAATGGCTAATATCTGTACTAAAAATTTCTCCTGTTTCAATGCTCTGTACTTTAGCCAATGGATTTTTATTATATCTTTTTTCAATCTGTAATACTCTTACGGTTTTAGTGCCTACGTGAAGCCCTGTGAACAAGCTTTTTATATCATAATGATATACTTTACCTACTTCTATTTTATTAATTGTGTTTTTAATTTTCATTTTTATATCCACCTTTCATATTTTATTTTGATAAATTTTTATTTTGAGGACATTATAAAATTACTTAATGTTTTCTAAAGCTTTTTTAAATCTGTCTATACATTTGTAATTTTTCATTATCTAAATCCATTTTTCTTATGTTAATTCTTCCAATACTCATTTTATTTTTCCTTTCTGCCTGTTATAAGGTATCCAAATTCTTGTTTTATCTGGATTCTGCTGTTATGCTACAAATTTAATATCTGGTAATTCTTCCGTATCGTATCCAACTACTTTATATTCTGAATTATTATATAATCTGAAATGATTTTCTATTGCCTGATAATATTGTTCTTGTGTTAAAGCATATGCACTATCAATAAATTCACATGTACTCCATTCACAATATACATCAAAACTTATGTCATTAACTTCTCCATTATTAATTCTACAATAAACATATGACAACTCATATACTTCTTCATACCTTATCCATTCAATTTCTGCATCTGTTCCACCATTCATGATATATTCGCTTATTAATATTCCATTGATTTCAACTGTTATACCATATTTATTCTGATATTGTTTTGCCTGTTCAATCGTTGTTATATTCTTAACCTTTTCCATCAATTCGTTATAAGTTGTCAAAACCTCTTTATAAGTCGGAAAACCTTCATAAATTTTATATTGTTTCATTATTAGTACTCCTTTAAATTTATTTTCACTTTGCATCAAACTTATCTTCTGTTCAAACTACCACATAAACCTGTTATAGCATGGATTCTCTTTTACAAAACTATTAAAATCAATCCAATAATCACTCATTCCATCATAATCATATTTTTCTTCTAATATATACTTAATCTCTTCAAGTCTTTTATTCAATTTATAAGCTTCTTCTTGTGTTATTATAATGTTGTTGTGTCTCATATCAAAAGCTTTATGATGCATTTCATTTTTCATCTGATGAAGACTTATTCTTTTTACTTCATCCTCATCTATTCCAAATGCATTTGCAAGTGCTAAATCCTGAATAGTGGCTTTTTCTAATACATCAATCATTATTTACACTTCCTTTCCTTTTATTACCTTTATACTAACACACCTTCCTGTTATTGTCAATATGAGTTTATTTAATATTTTCTTACTTAATCTGTATAAAAACATATTTTCTCATATCTTTTAAAACATCCAAATTTTTTGTAATAAATCTCTCCCCAATAAGTTGCAACTAAACTATCATTAATTTTCTTATTTATAGGTTTTAATTGTTTCTTCCTCATTTGCTTTAATCCCTCCTTTGAGACTGTCATAACTGTTATAGGTAGTTTGTGCGTTGTTTTACTTATGTTATAGTATTATGTGTAGTTGTTACTTAGGTCTGCTATGGAATAGAGATTAATACTGTTATTATTAAAACTATTGTGAATCCTAAACTAGATATTGCCATCCAAAATTTATCCTCTTTTGTCATTGTCCAATCACTGTTATAGTTTTTCTGCTCTGCTGTTATAGGTTTATTAAGGTTGTCTATTATTTTCTGTTCTCTGTGTGTACTTGGTTTATAACTTAACATCTGTTATATACCTCCTTAGTTTATTTGTTATTTTATTTAGATTTCATTAAATGATATTCTCCGTTTATGTATTTTAACAATGTACAAGATTTTTCAAAATCATAATGTGCGTCTGCATGAATAAAATCATCATATGGATATGGATATGTTTGACCGTCTTCTACTAACGTTTAATATGTATAGACTGTTATACATTGTATGTGATTCCTCCTTTTGTTATATCAATATTTATATAAAAAATTCTCTGTTTTAATAATTTCTAAATCATCAATATTTGTTTTAGAAACATTATTTTTTAATACAATATAACCTTCGTGACCTTTGCCATATACACATTCTATATATTCATCTTCATAATTTCCTTTTACTATTAATATCTTATTACTATCAAAACCATCTAAAACATAGTCTTTCAAATTTTCTATACCATCATAAAAAGGATTATTTGTATCTAATACACAATAAATTCCATTTCCTAAATCGTAGGTAAAATCAGAATTATTGATTATTAAACCATTTTTATTTATTGGCTTTTTATTGCTTGTTTCTGTTATGTGTAATATATTTATATTTTCTTTTCTTTCAACACAGATAAAATCAATTTGTAATTCGTTTGATAATTCCTTGAGTGATATATTATTGTCTTCTATGGTCTTATATTCGTTTTCTGTTATAGTAAGCATTTTAAATATACACTCTCCGTCATATCCTCCAGTACTTGTTATTCTGTTTTTAAAATTATCTGTGTTCATTGTATAGCCTCCTTTATAATACAATCAATTGTTGATTCTATGCAGACTTTAATTCCTTCATTTCCTTTTTATTGGCTGTTCTATATCCTTCGCCATTTCTTGTCTCTGCTGTTATTATCTTTCCTGATTTTCTTAAATTTTCAACTATTCTATACATAAATTGTACATCAATATTATCTGAAGAAATTACTCCTATATAATGAGATAACCTTTTAATTCTGTATTTATCTAACACTCTGTTAATTGCTGTCCATAAATTTGTTATATAAAGATTACTGCGTTTAGTCTTAAAAGTTTCAAGTAAATCAACTTCAATTTCTGCTCTTTTGCTTTTCAATATTTCAATATAATCTTCATCAGATAAATCAAATACATCTTCGTATATGTCTGTTATTTCAAATTTAAATATATCACTGTTATTTATAAGGTTTTCTATATGTATAATATTATTCTCTTCTATAACTCCGCTAAGCGATTGAGGATGTAAGTATAATTCTTGTTTGTCTTTTATTACTGTCGGACAACTGGAGGATGTAACTCTTTCCTTTTTAACTTCCCAACCATCTTTTATAAATATTTCTGTTACTAACTTATTAAATAAGTCTTTGTCTTCATTATTCGCAAAACCTACCCCATATTTTGCTTTATAGTACATCGGTGTATTAATCCTAAAATATACATGTTTATATGTTTTCATTTTTTATACCTCCATATATTTATAATTTATTTTGTTATGCTTATTATAATCCACCTTCCCATTCAATAAATTCCTTACCATAATCAGACTGCATTGTTTTACATATAATATCTTTTTCTTTGTCTGTTAATAAAAAATCTATCTCAGGTTTTATAGCATCTATTGAATAATCAAGCACTAATTTTGAATCAATAACTTTATTTGTTATAGTGTTATAAAATACTCTTAGTACTGTCCATTTTTCTTCTTTTATTTCATCATCTGTCGGTTTGTATTTTTTAATATTAGCTCTATTCAAAAATGCTTGAAATTGTGGTTCAATTACTTCTGTATTACCTTTATTAATATTTATACAAGCAATTTCATTAAAATCAATTTTCATTTTATATCCTCCCTACATTGATATTATAGCAATTAATGCATCTTTGCTTATAGTCTCACAGCAATCATTCACATTATTCTTAACTATGTAAGTTAATATACCTTTTATATGTGTTGTTTTGTTGTTTCTTGTGTTCTCGTTTTCTGTATCACTCAGGAAGGATTCCATGTCTTTCAGGCTCATTTCTGTTATATCTTTTTGTATAAACTCCATGAAGTTTGCTATTGTGCATTTGTAGTTAATATAACATGCTGGTTTATCAAAGAAGTTTTTAAACTCTTCTAAATAATGTCTGTTATTGTCTGTAATATTATACTGCTTTGAATGTTCCTGTTTTTTCTGGTCATAGTTTTCTGACTTATTATATGTATAGGTAAAATGTGAAGTATCAATCTGAAGCTGTTCAATATAGTCTTTTATAGTTCTGATATGTGGAGACATTTGCTTATTGAGTCCTAGCTTGTCGGCAACCTCTGTAAATCGGCTAGAGTTATTTACTGCTGTTGTGAATTGGTCTATGGTGTAATTGGATTTACCTATTCTGATTATGTTTGTTAGCATTATAATACACTCTCCTTTTAATATGAGGCTACAGGCTATATACCTATAGCCTCCTTCTGTTCTTCTTTCTCTATCCTTTCTATTAAAGCATCCATATCAAATAGTTTATTATCTGTTTTATTTTCTGTCTCCTGCTGTTCTTCTTGAACTTCAACCTTAAAAGTTTTATTGAAACTCTTAACCATTTCTTCTTCAATTGCTGTTATCCTTAAAATAACATTTTGCTTATCTCCTACCTTACCATTTCTTCCCTGTTTATATTTGTCAGAAGGATTTATAAAAAAATTCATAATCCACTTTGAAAAGTCATTTTCTGTTATTCTATCTATAGCTTTATATGCCGCATAGATTATTGAAAGAGCATTTGTTTTATCAACTACTTTAAATTGATATTTATTATAATCTTTTACTTTTTTACCTTTGTCATTTTGTACTTTCTTTTCATCTATTAATATTTCAAATACTTTATCCAGATATTGGTTGATATTATGTATTTTATTTTGCATGTCATCTGGTATATATTCCATTCCACAAATTACTTCATCTACTGTATTTTTGTCAAGTGAAATTTCTATCCCTTTAGATAAGATAGTGATAAAATAATTTATTATTTCTTGTCGGCTGTTATCTGTACCACCATATATATGATTCATCCAGCTAGTTTGAGATGTTTCTGTTATAAAATTTCTTACTTGATTTGATATAGCAGCTTTCCTTATGTCTTGAGCAGTTAAAGCTTTCATCCCTGTATTTTTCATGACATAAATGAGATTTGCTAATTCTTCAGTACAGTTATAATACTCTTTTATGGCAATTTTATAATCTAATATAGTGCTTTGTAAAGTCTCTGGAAGCTCTTTAAAATATTTTCCTTGTAACTCTTCTGTTAAATAAATTTGTTCGTCAATACATATGCCGGAATAAAGAGAAGGTATTTTACTCATGTCCAATTGAACTTTATTGGTAATAAATAAGTATAAAGATGTGAGCCTTTGTTGTCCGTCAAGTGTTTTGTTATAATTTGAAGATTTTGCTTTTCTATATAGACAAATTGAACCTATATCTATTTTCCACAATATAGAATATACAAGATTGCCAATTCTCCATAATTCTTTTGGCTTAGAATATACATAATTCCTTTGTGTATTCATATATTCCTGTACCTTAGAATTCTTTCCTTCTGCTTGATTACTTTCCATTATTACGCTTTGCAAGTAAGAACCACAGGTAATTCTTTGAGAGTTGATTTTTTCTATTAGTTCTCTGATACTAGCCTTGGTATCAGTATCTACAAAATTTGTAAATTCGTCCATTCTTGTCTTTAACTCTTCTTTTTGACTTAACATTTGTAACACTCCCTCTTTAATTTATTTTCTTTCTATACTAATATTATAGCACATTTAAAAATAAATTGCAACAAGTTTATTTGTTATTTCCTTAAAATTTTTAGCTCCATTATACGGTCTATTGGTTGCACTTTATTATCAATGCAACCTAACACAATATAATCACCACTTAACAGAATATTTATCAAGAATTTCTTGATTATACAAGTAAGCTCCGTCATTATATAAAACTACATCTTCCCACCATCTAATTCCGTAAGCAAGTCTTTTTACTGCAAATTTTGATATATCTTCGTCATGAATATAGAATAATAAATCGTGTCTTCCTCCTTCTTCATTTCTTGCTTCGCTCCCGTTTGTTTCAACTTCTTCAGCAAACTTAATTTTTACATCAAAAGTATTTTTCATATGTTCCTCAAAATCTGCTATTGAATGATTCCCTAATGCAAAACCCTGCCACACACATAGCTGTTTAAAATTATTATCCATTTTTCTTTCCTCATTATTAATAATTATTTTTAAACAAAATCTATCTTTGGTCTTAAATTTCAACTATAAGCCCTATACAATTAACTATTTCTTCTATATATCCTCTTATAGAATATCCAAACATCGCTTTAAAACTACGATGTTCTTTGTTATATTCTTTTACAGCTAATTCTGCATCTGTTGCATTGGTTGGTACTTCTCCTTTATTGCATAACTTGTAAAAATCAATAACCTTTTCAGCATAACTCTGACAATTTGCTAATTTTCCATAACTTATATTATTTTTCATTTTATTAATCCATCCTTTCAATTTTATACCTTATTTTTCAATTCATTCAAGTCTACTCCTAAATACTTTGCTATTAACAACAACTCAATTCCTGTTATATCTACCTTACCCAATAATCGTCTTGACAATTTATCTTCCGTCATTTCTGGCATGTGTCGTTGAATCTGCTCTGTTAACCATCTTTGTGTTATGCCCTTCTCTTTTCGTATTTCTGAGAGTTCTTGAGCTAAATTCATTATATCAACTCCTATTGCCTTTCTCCACTTGATTTTATTATATTCTAATTGATTCAAATTTTTCTATAGACTGTTTTAATGCTATTACTTCAGATTCTTCGTTATTATATTTGAAAATGTTTTCTGAAGGTGTCATAGCATAACATTGACTATTTTTTGATTCTATATAATGTAAAGCCACAATAAAAGCTTTTTCTTCGGTATTTTTTATTAATGCAACATTTTCATACTTTTTATATCTTGATTGTTTTTGAAGTATAGCAAACATTTTAATTCCCCGCCCTTCTTCTTTCTATACATTTTTCGCATTGACAATGTTTTGCAACAATTTCGTCTAATTCATCATTACAAACGAATTTTGAAATATTATACTGCCATCCATGAGAGCGAACAATTTTATCTTCTTTATCCCAATATCCACGCTCTTTCATTCCTCTGACACTTCCAGTTATATCAATGTTAGGATGTACACTATGTCCCATACCCGTATTTCCATCCTCAATCCATGATATACCTGTTTTATCATCAATATATAAATTGCAATATGGTTTTACCTCTTTAATAAGTTTCTTTGCCATTTTAAACAACTCCTGTTAATTCAATTCTTTTGCTATTCTTTCAGCTTCAACAAGTGTCCATATTCTATCTTCTAAATTTTTTCCACCTTTAAAAACTGAAAAGCCATATATACCATTAGTATTATATTTAATTATGCATCCGTTTATTTGTTTAATTGCTTTATAAGATATGCTCCCATCTTTTACTTTAAATATTTCTCCGTCTTGTATTTGTTGGTATTGGTTGCCTTTTTCATTTTCATAGAATTTTATATCTCCGTTTGTTTCAGTGAGTTTTAAATTATATTGTTTTATTATTTCCTCAGTAGTCATATAAACATTACCTAGCATTTATACACTCCTTTATGTTTTATTGTGTTGCTCTTAACTCTATTATATATCTATTATTCGTATTTGTCAATATATTATTCGTTATTTTTACGAATTATTTTGAAATAAAAACAAATGTATTTATATAGAGCTACTATTTAATAACATATTCTTTCTTTTAATAAGTTTTCAAACACTTCAAATTTAGTACAATTGCATCTTTTTATAAACAATTTATCTTCTGAACTTAATTGAATCATTATTTCATTACGCATTATAAGCATATTACAAAATATATCTGATACTGTAAATAATGCTTTATCCTTATGCCAAGTATTTTTATATCCATTCATACAACTTTCTTTATCTGACCAATCATATTCAACTATTATTTTTTCTCCAATTGTAAAATTAGAGTCTTTTTCTATATAATCTGGACAATCATAATTTTTTACTTTCAATACTTACATTCTCATTTTTTAACCTCCTGTTATTTTATATTTTAAATTTCTGTATATATTTATAATCATTAATAGCAACATCCCATTGAAAATCATAATCTTTTACAAAACTTTCAACTGTAGTATTTTTATCAACTAATATTACAAAACCTTTAAACTCTGCTGTTATAATCTGTGTTGGATTTTCTTTCTGGTTAGCAATAACCTTCTTTGCAAAATCCTCTATATAGTCATTATAGGTTGCTTTTATTAACATTCCCTTTTCCTTCCTTTCAATCTGTTATGGTCTGTTATTTTGTTATATTTTCCATTTTAGATAGTTCTATAGAATCGATTAATCTTTCCTTAAATTTTCTGTTGTGTAATATCTTAAACCATTTTTTAAAACCTCCCTATTAATTATTATGGTCTGTTATATGTATCAAGTGAATTGTATCTCTCAGTATGCTTTTAATTCACTTTGTTGGCTTGTTGTTATACTCCATAATTCCCTTCGTATTCGCTGTACTCTCTATACTGACTGTTATAGTGTAATTCAAGCTTCAATTCTCCTTATATCCTGCTTTTCGATTTCTTCCATTTCTATAAGCTCATACTCTACTCCTTCTGTCTGGTCACTAACTCTTACTATTATTACTAACATTTATATACACATCCTTTTATTATTTTGGTTTCCTATGTCCTGCTCTGTTATAAGCAGGATTCGGCTTGTTACCGTCAAGCACTCATCAGACAAGATTATTATGCTGTTATTCTACTATATAGCCGCAGTTCCTTAAAGCTTCTTTTATTCCGTCAATTTCTTCCCTAATTCCTTTTACTCCATTACCCACTATAACCCTGCTATTACAGTAATCAGCTATAAAGTTTCTTCCATTTTTATCAAAGTAGTAAAAACACTATCTGTTATGCCATTCTACACCTATATGTTCTTTGTAAGCATCTTTCCCTTCAATCATTTCAGACTGTCATGTATTGCCTTCAAAATCACTGCAATTCACTTTAAAAGAATGTCCTTCTTTGTTTGTAGCTTCTTTCAACACTATTTCAAATAAATTCTCGCCGTATCTGTTTATAAAATGGTCTATTTTTCTTCTTGAAAATGCTCCTGTTTTCTTTTCTGGAAATACCTCTTTATATAATTCAACCATTTCACTTAATGATTCTATAAATCCATTTTTTCTTGCTGTTTTACAAGCTGTTAACATACTTCCAAAACCTTTATTATTTACGTAATATTCTCTTAAAGTTTCCATTTTTTACTCCACCTTTCAAATATTTTTTATTTGCACTGAACATTTTCCTGTATAATCTTAGGGTTTGTACTGTTATATTGTTTTATTAATTCCAAAAGTTGCTCCATTGAAACCATTTGTAAAGCCTCCTTTACTACCGTTATTTTCCCCAATACTTCGCCGGAAGCATAATAGTTTTAAATTCCCATCCTGCTCCGTATGCTTGCCTATAATTTGCAAGTAAATGCTTTTTATCTGCTGAATCTATTGCATAATCACAATGTTCGTATGCTCTATCGTACTGCTGATTCCTACAAAGAATTTGATATTTATACCCCTGTTCCGGGCAATATGCTTTAGGTCTACTCATTTTATTACATCTCCTTTATCATTTTACATTTTGCTTTTACTGCTCCGTTAAGCCAACCATTTAAATTTTCAATACTATTTGTATAGTAAATCCAATTATGTTCTAACCAGTTCGGAACGTCTTGAAAAACATAAAATGTTTTTTGTATGATTATTTAATTAACCCCTTTCAAGAACTTCTTCAAGAACTCGTAAATTTCTTATTAATTCTTCTTTTTGATAATCTTCAAATCCTTCTATGGTATTATAAAATAAATAATCAATAATATTTTCAACTTCTTCCGCTCTTTTAAATTTTTTATATTTTTCAAAATCCATTCTAAACAACCTCTTTCTATTTTTTATTAAAACCTGCTACAGACACATAACAATTTTAGTTGTGTATCTGTAAGAGGTTTTAATCCTGCTATGCTATGCTATTATAATTCATTATTCATTATTTCTTTATAAATTTTATTAACAACTTCTTGAAAATCCTCTTCAGAAAATAGATTTCCATTATTAGTACAACAATCTTTACAATATCTATCTATAGCCTTTTTAACAACTTTTCGCACTGATATAATAAGAATTTTGCTTAATTCCTTTTCAAAACGGTCTTTAATATAAACATATAGTTCTCTGGCTTCTGCTTTCATTTCTGTTATACCTCCCTTTATACCCATAATAAATTTATCCCGTTTAACTTTTCAACCATATTTGTTATTTTTTCAATATATTTTATGGTTTCCTGTTCTCTTACTGTCAATTTATTCATAATTACACTTCCTTTCATTATTAAAATAGTCCATAATATCATTGATTATTTTCGTTGAGCTTGTTTTAATTGAATATTCTTTATTAAAAAGATTTTTACCATTTTCATCCGATATATCAAGAAGACATTCACCTTTAAAATAATTTATAAATTGTCTAAGAGCTTGTTGCTGTTCTTTATTTGGTTTTATTGTTATGTCTATACCTTTAGTTTCGGGTGTTAAACGGATATTTCCTTCATTCATAAATGCAATTAATGATTCTGTATTACTTTTATTATCATAAAACATATTAATGTCTCTATGGTCTGCCGTTCTGTATCCCACTTCCCCTCCGTTATTCTTTTCAGATAAATCTAAAAATTGACCATTTATTAATATATAGCCTGCTTCTCTAATATCTTCTGTTATACCAAAATGATTAATAATGTTTTGTAAGGTTGTCATAATAAACACTTCCTTTTATTTGTTTCCTCTCTCTCTGCATTATCAGGCTTGAGACTGTTATAACATTTTGTTATAGCTGCATTAAGGAAGCAGGATTTTATCTGTCCTGCTCATATTCAATTTTACATACTGTATTTCCATTTATATCTCTAGCGGATAATATGAAGTTCCCTTCTTCAATATTATCTGCTATTTCTCGAAGTATTCTTGCAACCTCTCCTTCATAATCATCTGAAAAAGCTGCATTGTCCGTCTTCATTGTGATCTTAACCATTTTTATTCCCTACCTTTAATTATTAAAAATTTTTACTGACTTATTCCATAGCTACCATTTGCATACTTCCCAGCTTGGAAACCTTCGCCGTTTTTGTCATAAAACCAATATTGTATATATCCTGCCGGAACGTCTGTATTTCGTTCAACTTCTGACAGATTGTCAATAACTTCCTGTTCCCTGAATGCTATATCATTTTTGATTCTGTTTAGAATTGTTTTTGCCGCTTCTTTAGTTGCTCCATTTGTGAATTTTACATTTTTGAAATTTGCCATTTTTATCGACTCCTTTATATTAATTTAATTATTTACCTTACCTATATATTACCATACTATTGCTTGAATTGCAATACTCTTTATGAGTTTATTTTGTGTTTTCTTAAAGTTTTTATATATGGAATAATCATACAAAACATCTATTTGGTGTAGTTATTAATTTATTTATCATCTTGCTAGTAATTTATTTAATCTTCAAAAATATTATAAATTTCTTCTAAAATGTCAAGTATTTTTATTAACTCTGAAGTAGTATAAGGCGTATATTGATTTTTTATATATTGTTTATTTTTTAATATTTGTTCTATATTATCAATATTATTATTTCCTTTATCTTGCATTCTTTTATTTATTAAGGCTTCCATAACTTTGCATGTATTTTCTGATAGTTCATAATACCCCTTTTCTCTTTGTTCTAACTCCCTTTTTATATCAAATATTTTTGTTGATATATTAATATCAAGGTATTTTAATTTTTTCTCTATATTCATGTTTTCAACCTCCTATAATTTATTTATCATCCTACTATATATTATATGCTTATTATTCCCAAATGTCAAATAAATTATTAATAAGTTTATAGAGTATTTTATTATTGAGATATAAAAAAATAAAGCCGGGTTTAATCGGCTTTTAATTTAATTAAATCCGCTTTTAAATTTGTTATGTTATTTTTATAAAATTTTGTTAACATACCGTCCAAACCTAAATTAGATAATAATTCTTTATTAATATTATTTATATCATAAAATTTATTTTTTAGGCATATTAAAGCCTCGTTTTTTGTTTTTTCTGTCCAAAAATTTCTAGTTGTTTTATTAATTTCCCATGGCTTATATTTATTAGGATACAAAAAATCTACTATATTATAAAGATTATTTTTAAAATAAATATCTAGCATCCCGTTAAGGTTATATTTTTCTAATAGTTCTAAATTTAATTTATTAATAAATTCTATATCTGTATAATTTGTTTTATTTATTAGCCATTTTAAAGCTTTTTGACATGTTTCTTTTGTCCAATACCTATTAGGTACTTGGTAAAATTCCCATGCATTATATTTATTTGGATATGCAAAATTTATTGCAGTATACGGACTACCGTTAAATAATTTTAATAGTAAATATCTAAGTTTATACTTTATAAATAAATTTGCATTAAGATTCTCTTTTAATTCTTCTTCCGTATATTGTAATATACTTTCAAACAAATATTTAATAATATTTATTATTTCTTGTTCTGTACATTCTTTCCAAAAATGCAAAGGGAATCTTTTTAACTCTCCAGATAAAACTTTTTTATAGATTTCTATTTCTGGCAACATATTATCACCTCATTATTAATATATAAAAAGAAAAAGCCTTTTGCAAGGCTTATAAATATATACTATATTCTTCTCCATTATTTAATTTTACATTGTACCATGTTTTTTCAATATATTTTCCGGATGCTCCACAATTTTCTATTTCTAAGACTTCCTCTTGTTCTGCTATAAAGTCATATTCCTCTGCTGTTATAATCTCTTTTTCTAATACTTCCATTAACTTTTTATTCATTATTTTTTCCTCCTTAATATTTACTTTATATAAATTTTGGATTTTATTGAATTATCATAAAACTTCTATAAATATATTTCCTTTCCATTCTTCATAATCTACTTTCTGAAAATTTTCCAGTTTAATTTCTTTTGGAAATATACAAGCTGTTGTTATAAATACATATGATTTTTTATTATACCCACCATAACAATTATTAATATGTTCTATTTCTTCTTTATAAGATAAAATTGTATCATTAACACAACCACTAGATATATTTACCATCTTACCATTATCTAAAAAATTTTTAATATCTTCTATTATTGCTTCTGTTTTTAATTGTTTATAAGAATCTACATTCATGTATAATACCTCCTTTATATTCACCACCAGCCCGAAACAATGGATTTTTCATGCTTTGAAGGTGTCCAACCTGCCTGTTATGGCAGGGTTTTGTTATAGATTATTTTATTTTGTCACTGTCTTTATAAATCTTATAAAGTTCACCATTAAAACTCCAGATATCAAAACTATTATGTAAGTCAAAATTATATTTTTCTGACTCCCAAGTTCCCATTGCTTCAATTTTTGTTACCAGTTCTATATCTGTTCTGCCAACCTCTATAATTTTGTTCATTGTTATATTCTCACTTCCCTATAAAATACTTTTTCTATCTGATTATTTAATCCAATTAAATATTAAAATGTCTGAGCCATTACTCCAAGCCATTGAACCAGTACATTCAGAGGATTCTATTTTTTGAGTATATCCTTTATCATTACAATATTTATTATATTGTTTGTAAAAATAACCGTTTGTGTTTGTTGTTCCTGTTATGGTTTTATGATGCTTCCCATCTTGATTAACTATTACAGCTTTCATTATTTCTTTCTTCATGTTTTCACTTCCTTTTTAATCTTATAAGCTTTAAGGCTTTTCAGCCTGTCGGAATTTTACCGATCTCCACAGCATGTAATTATATCCTCTATTTTCATTTTATTGCCTCCTATTATATATTGCCGACTTTGGACGGTTAGCCTTTAAGCTAGTGCATTACTGGAGTGTTATACTCCAGCCATCTGCATTAATTAAAAATTATTCTTTAATGGAAACATTTTTTGATATTCTTCAATAGAAATATTAAAACCTTTTTCTTTAGCTTCTGCCTGGTATGCTTTTCTAAGTGTTATTAAGTTGTCAATTATTCTTCTGGTTAAAATTGTATCGTGTGCCGGAATAGTCATTATGTAACTAATTTCTTCAGTCAGATTTTTAATAGCTGTTTTATATCCTTCTTCTTTCCAAAACTTTTCTATCATTTATAAAATCCTCCTATTAATCTATTTTTCTATATTATAGCATATACATTTTTATAATGCAATATGTATTTTAAATTTATTTAACATTTGTTTATAAAAATAACCAAAGAAGTGTTTGGTTGAAATATTGTTAATTAATAATTGTTATGTGTTATTAAGTAAAAAAAAGAAAAGACTGTTATTATCCAGTCTTTTCAACTAGTTAATTTTAATATAATTCAAACCATATTATTTTTGGCTCTTTCTCCCAATCTTTAGGATTATCATCATCTGTAGTTCCCCATTGCCTGTATAGGCAACTACAACCCCTTTCATTTTTATAAATTATCTCTAGGGATTCTTCGTCTAAATCCCTTCCACAGTTGTGACTGTCCCTGCCTTCCCATTTTGTTCCAATTGTTGCATTTTTAAGCATAGCAGAGGTTATATGTATAATATCACCACAACCATTATACGATGTACCACATAATGTAAATAAAGGTTTTTCGCAAATTACTTCAACTTTTTGCTGATGCTTTTTAAGCATCCAATAATCTGTTTTACTTCTTTTTATGTCTGCTATTGATTCGGCAGACATTTCAGTCAATTCTTCAAATAATAAAACAGGTATTGAATTAGTTATCCCGTCAATTATCACAGTCAATAAACTATGATAATTATTGTATGCATCTTCAAACAATATTATTTGTGCCTCATTATCTAAGGCGTAAAACCATTGTATATTTTTTTCTTTGTATTCTGGAACAAATTTTTCTTCGTTGATTTCAATATTTAATTTTTTAATAAACATTTTTTCTCCTTTTTGCACTTTATAAGTGTATTATATTGTTATAGTACAATATAAAAAACTTAATTTATTACTTTAGATTATAAACCTTATATTATTATATGTCAACATTTTTATTAAATTTATTTTATATCTTTTTATAACCTCATAAAATTGTTATTTGATTGATTGTTATATACTGATGTGTTATGCCAAAATAAAAACAGGTATTTTGCAACCTGTTTTGATAGTCTGTTATACTTTTTTACATATTATAAGACTCTGCAAGTCCTTGTAAATCTTTTATTATTATTTTATACCAGTAGTCACCGTTTTTAATTCCCTGATATACTGTCATAAAATAATCTTTAAAACATCTGTTTAAATCATTGACTATGTCTCTTTCCCTGTTTTCATCCGTAAAAAATAGTTCCATTTTTTCAGTATTAAATTCATTTTCAGATAATTTATAATATTCTATAAGTATGTATTCTATTACATTGTTATATTTTTTCATTTTGTTTTTACCTCCTTTAATATCTATACAATGCATTGTTATCGTAGAATTCTACACCAAGTTTTTTAAGCTCTACTATTAAAAATGCTTTTGTGTTATTGTCTGCCAATGGATGTATTATCTCTGTTATAGGGTAATATACTCCGGTATCGGTTTTATGTACTTGTTTTAAGTCCTGCAATGTAGCTTCTGCAAGTGCTTTTATATTTGCCTGTAGTTGTTCGTATTGCTCATATGTCATATTTTTATCATGTGCAAACTGTGCTAACGTCATAATATTGTTACCTCCTTGATTTATATGATATTTTATTACTATTATTATATAATAGATTTATATAATATGTCAATAAAAAGTTTAAGCAGGATAATAAAATATCCTGCTTTTAGTCTGTTATGTATTTAATTATATTGTTATTAGCTTATGTATACTGGTTTTTGTGTCTCTATTTTGTTACTGCCATATGTCTCTCTTATTGCATCCATTGACCAAGTTTTATGTTTATGACTTATAAATCCTTCTGGTTTTAAGTACCACATTTTCTTTTTATTCGCCCACCAAAATCCCAGGTCACTAATTATATCTTTTATTGCTTTTGTTCCGTCTCCGTAAACATATAACCACGTGCCACATAATTCAATTGTTATGTCTCTATATTTAATAAGCTGGTTTATGATGTCTTTATAATCATTTATTCCTTCTGTAGTCTGGTTTTTTGTATTTTCTTTGTTATGCTTATTTTTTAAGAGTGGGAAGAGTTCGTCATATTCATTGTTTACTGCCTGCATTGTTTCAAGTCTGCCGCCTCTGTCTGGGTGATGTAGCATTGCAAGCTTTTTGTATTCCTTTTTAAGCTCTTCCAGAGTTTTACAATTTGCGAAAAAATTAGTTTTACTCATCTTATACACTCCTTTATTAATTTATTTATCCCGTCATAAAGATTTTATTACATTTTAGTTTTCTTGTCAAGGTTTATTTTGCATTTCCTTAAAAATTAAAAAGCTCATCAAATAAGTCTTTTGTTTGAATTATTGGATAGTAAAAAAAATAAGCCTTTCGGCTTATCTAATGATATTTTTATATGGATTTTGTTTATCATATATCCAGATATAATCTTTTTCATCTTTCCATCCGTATTGATTAGATGTCATTTTTCTGGTCATTTGTCTAACTTCGTCTGCTGTCATAATTTTATCAGTATTATTAAAATCATTTACAACTCTGATTTTTCCACCCTTTTGATTAATTATCATTGACAATTGCACTCTTGAACCCCAGTCCATGTTATTCCCTCCTTTAATATTTTACTTTTATTTTTAAATTTGGATAATAAATTGTTTTTTCATTTTTTTGTTTTCTCTGATTTTTTCAAGTCTGATTTTTAATTCTTCAATTTTTGTCACTTAAAACACTCCTTTATATTTGATTATAACTAATTATAACATTACCATAAATCAATTTCAATACCTTCGTTTAATTTATTTTTACTATCCTTAAAATATTTTTGCATCAAAGTAGAATTTGGTATGGTATTATATTATACACTTTAAAATCAATTTTAAAGCACTTCAGAGGCTTCTGGATTAATCATCCTACAATGATGGTATATTTATATTATATATCCTTAAATCAATTGTAGAGGCTTCTGGAGCTTCTGGAGGATATATCAAAATAATATAAAAAACAGACAAAAGAAAAAACCCTTTGCAGGGTTTAATATTTACTGTGCCAGTCGCTTAGTTTGCTATTTGCTTTTAATGTGCAGGCTTCTCTGAATCTGTTTATTGTTTCTTCGTTTGTTTTAACTACTTTAATTTTATTATAATATCTTTCT
>JAQVWY010000054.1:0-4247 GCA_028709465.1 Tissierellia bacterium
TACCAATTATGCTGACAACTATTATACTGATATATTTTTTCTTTTCATTATCCATACATACACCCCAACTAATATATTTTGTTATGCTAATTATACCCCATATAAACTATCCCACGCAATAATTTTATGAAAATATTGGACACTGGCTCCAAATTTGGTTTAAATTAATATTTTTGCGGTATCATAATATTATTAATTATTATTTAATTTTATATTAAATGCAACATAGGAGGTTTAATAATGAATGTACAAAAGTTTACTCAAAAATCTTTAGAAGCAATTCAAGATGCTCAAAATATAGCTATTGAACACCAAAATATGCAAATAGAACAGGAACATTTGTTGTATGCCCTTGTAAGCCAAGAAGATGGTCTCATTGGCCAACTTCTTACAAAAATGAATATTAATGGTGATCAATTTAAATCTAAATTAAAAAATATTATAGATAGAATGCCACGAGTATCAGGACCTGGGAGAGAATCGGGAAAAGTGTATGTATCCCAAGATGTAGACAGAGTATTAGTTGATGCTGAAAATCAAGCAAATAGAATGAAAGATGAATATGTTTCTGTAGAACATATCATGCTGTCACTTTTAAATTTGCCAAAAAACAGTTTAAAAAATATATTTAATGAATTTGGATTAGACAAGGATAAATTTTTAAATTCTTTGATTACTGTCAGAGGAAATACAAGAGTTACATCCGATACTCCTGAATCTACTTATGACGTACTAACTAAATATGGTGCTGATTTAGTTGAATTAGCTAAAAACAACAAATTAGATCCTGTAATAGGACGTGATTCGGAAATAAGAAATGTAATCCGAATATTATCACGTAAAACAAAAAACAATCCTGTTTTAATCGGAGAACCAGGTGTTGGTAAAACAGCTATAGCAGAAGGACTAGCACTTCGTATTGTGAGAGGTGACGTCCCAACAAATCTAAAAGAAAGAAAAATATTCTCCTTAGATATGAGTTCATTAGTAGCAGGAGCTAAATTCAGAGGCGAATTTGAAGAAAGGCTTAAAGCTGTTCTTGAAGAAATTAAAAAAAGTGAAGGAAAAATAATACTTTTTATAGATGAGCTTCACACAATTGTTGGAGCAGGTAAAACTGAAGGGGCTATGGATGCAGGAAATATGCTTAAACCAATGCTTGCAAGAGGGGAGCTACACTGTATTGGAGCAACTACCTTAAATGAATACAGACAATATATAGAAAAGGATGCTGCTCTTGAAAGAAGATTTCAACCAGTTATGGTAGACGAACCAACTGTTGAAGATACCATATCTATATTGAGAGGCCTCAAGGAAAGATACGAAGTATTTCATGGTGTAAAAATACAAGACCAGGCATTAATAGCTGCAGCCATGTTGTCTAACAGATATATATCTGACCGTTTTCTTCCTGATAAAGCTATAGATTTAATTGATGAAGCATGTGCCTTAATACGTACAGAAATGGATTCAATGCCATCTGAACTAGATGAAATTTCAAGAAAAATTATGCAGCACGAAATAGAAGAGGCTGCTCTTAAAAAAGAACATGATAAACTTTCAGAAGAACATCTTAAAGATATACAAAAAGAGCTGGCTGATATGAGAGCTCAATTTAAGGAAATGAAAGCAAAATGGGAAAATGAAAAAGGTACCATATCAAAAGTTCAAAAGCTTCGTGAGGAAATTGAACAGGTAAATGCTGATATTGAAAAAGCAGAAAGAAATTATGATTTGAATAAAGCTGCTGAATTAAAATATGGAACTCTGCCAGTATTGCAAAAATCCCTTCAACAAGAAGAGGAAGTTGCAGAACAAGCCCAAGGCCAAAATAATTTGTTAAGAGATAAAGTAAGTGAAGAAGAAATAGCACGTATAGTAGCAAGGTGGACTGGTATACCTGTTTCTAAATTAATGGAAGGTGAAAGAGAAAAATTATTAAGACTTGATGATATTCTTCATGAAAGAGTTATTGGTCAAAACGAAGCTGTTGAAAAGGTTACTGAAGCTATAATAAGATCCAGGGCAGGCATTCAAGACCCCAACAGACCAATAGGATCATTTTTGTTTTTAGGTCCAACAGGAGTTGGAAAAACAGAACTTGCTAAAGCATTGGCACAAGCTTTGTTTGATGATGAAAAAAATATAATAAGAATTGATATGAGCGAATATATGGAAAAATTCTCTGTTTCAAGACTAATAGGAGCGCCTCCAGGATATGTAGGATATGAAGAAGGTGGTCAATTAACTGAAGCTGTGAGAAGAAAACCATATTCAGTAGTTTTGTTTGATGAAATAGAAAAGGCTCACTCAGATGTTTTTAATATTTTGCTACAGGTTCTTGATGACGGGAGGATCACCGATTCTCAAGGAAGAACTGTAGATTTTAAAAATACAATAATAATTTTAACCTCAAATTTAGGTTCCAATTATATATTAGAAGGTATTAACAGCCAAGGTGAAATCACAGAAGAAGCAAAGAATTCTGTAAACACCCTATTAAAACATCAATTTAGACCAGAATTCTTAAACAGATTGGATGAAATTATATTCTACAAACCTTTGAAAAAATCTGAAATATCATCAATATTAGATTTATTATTCAATGATCTTAACAAAAGATTAAGTGATAAGCAGTTGACTGTATCTGCAACCATAAATGCAAAAAATTATATTGCTGAAGCAGGATACGACCCTGTATACGGCGCAAGACCATTGAAGCGCTTCGTTCAAAGCAAAGTGGAAACATTAATAGGAAAGTTGATAATATCTAAAAATTTAGAACCTGATACTAATCTTGAAATTGACTACGATGGAAATCAGTTAATTGTTCGACCTGCTACTTCATTGTAAAATAAAAAGGTCATGAATGTTTTTTAAAACTTCATGGCCTTTTTTAGCAGAATCTACTACTTCCTTTACAATTTGTTAACATTTTCTTATCCTTAAATAAATATTATGAAACTATCATAAATTCACTTTTGCTGATTATAAAAAGCATTCAATTGCATATACTACTGATTATTATTATAAAAGGAGCTTCCAATGAAAAACAAATACAGCAAAATTGCAATTTTACTAGCAGTTATTTTTTCAATATTTTTTATTTATTCAGGTATTAAAGGAACTATCCAAGGTAATTGGAAAAATTTATGGTTAGCTATTTTAGGATTAGTAAACATGGCTATACCATTTATAATTACTTATATTGCAAACAAAAAAAATATTTATTTGCCTTCTACCTTTCAATTTATAACTATAATTTTTTTATTTTTCGCAAGTTATTTAGGTGAAATAAATAATTTTTATATTACTTATTGGTGGTTTGATTTGTTTCTCCATATTGTATTTGGGTTTTATGGTGTAATAATTTCGATACATTTAGTTAAAGGAATAATTACGAAGGAAAATAATATAAGCAACAAAAGACTTAATTTCTTTATAGCTTTATTTGCATTCAGCTTCACAGTAACTTTAGGAACATTTTGGGAAATGTTTGAATTTTCTGTTGATTATATTTTTAAAACTGGTCTTGTAAAAGGTGGATTAGAAGATACATCTACAGACCTTCTGGTAAAAATAGGAGCAGCGCTGCTTTCCTCAATAATATACTACTATAAACAAAAGAAAAAACAATAAGATACTCAAAGTATTAATGATAAAATTCTTATTCAACTAATGAAGCTCTATTGTAAATTTCTTCTTTTTCTTCTTTAGAAAGCAGTTTTTCAGTGGTATATGCAATAACTATAATGCCAAATATATCCAAAACAAACCTTAAAACCATAAATTTAACTCCCATCGATGAAGCTTCAAATAATAACTATATCCTCCTAATTTTAATTAAATATTTACCTTTATATTAACATTATTAATGCTAAAATTATGTAACATATATTACATTTGATAAATATTTTATAATTTTATACATACTTTCCTACTGTATTTAATGTATCTACTAATCAATAAGTCAACAAACTTATTGATGGTTTGATTTGTTTCTCGAATTAAAAGATTTGAATCCTTTCAGACTAAATCTTTTTTACTAAAAAGCTACCACTTGGAGCTACAATAGTATTAGACTATATATAATAGTAGATTCAATACTCTTGATTAAATGTAAGAAAAGTCTTATACTATCTAGTAACTGGAGTAATTTTGGAGGAATTATGTATAAAATAATGATTATTGAAGATGATTTAACAATTGCAAAGAGATTAAAAGATCATCTTAATAAGTGGGATTAT
>JAQVWY010000054.1:4347-19161 GCA_028709465.1 Tissierellia bacterium
TAAGAAAAGTCTTATACTATCTAGTAACTGGAGTAATTTTGGAGGAATTATGTATAAAATAATGATTATTGAAGATGATTTAACAATTGCAAAGAGATTAAAAGATCATCTTAATAAGTGGGATTATAGAGTTATCTATATAACGAATTTTAAAAATATCATTGAACAATTTAATGATTTTGATCCTCATATTGTTCTTCTTGATATAATGCTACCTTTTTTTAATGGCTTTTATTGGTGTGGAGAAATACGTAAAATATCTAAAGTTCCAGTTATGTTTATTTCCTCTGCTAGTGATAATTTAAATATTGTTATGGCAATGAATATGGGAGGAGACGATTTTATAGTAAAGCCTTTTGATTTAAATGTTTTAACGGCAAAATTAGGGGCACTGTTACGTAGATCATATTCTTTGCAAGGTCAAATAAATGCCATTGAGCATAATGGAGTTATTTTAAACTTAAGCGATACCACTCTAACTTATGAGAATCAAAAAATTGAACTAACTAAAAACGACTATAAAATCATGCAGATATTGATGGAAAACAAAGGAAGTGTAGTGTCCAGAGATGAAATTATGCAGAGACTTTGGGAAAGCGACCAATTTATTGATGATAATACACTAACAGTAAATATGACTCGTCTTCGAAAAAAACTTTCAGAATTAGGTCTAGATAATTTCATTAAAACTAAAAAAGGTATCGGTTATTTGGTGGAATAGAATGAGTAAATTATTAAATATATTTGCTTCATATTTAAAGAAAAATATAATTGTTATAATTACAGGCACAATATCATTGTGTATATTTCTTGTAATTTTTATGCTCTATAACATACCAATAGAACCAATTGTTTATGCGGCTATACTTGTGATATTCTTTGTAACAATTATATTTATAATTAACTTTGTTTATTTTTATAGACGTCATACAATTCTAAATAAATTAAAAAATAACATTACAATAGCTGAATATAAATTTCCCAGCACTATTAATTTAATAGAAAAGGATTATCAAGAACTAATTAAAGAAATAGATAGCAGCAGGAAAAAAATAAATAACGAAGGAAACAAATTTTATTCAGATTTGGTAGAATATTATACTTTATGGGTGCACCAAATTAAGACACCGATATCTGCCATGAGCCTGATACTACAGTTTGAAAAAACAGAAACTAATAAGGAACTACTAGAACAGCTTTTTATAATTGAGCAATATGTGGAAATGGTATTACAGTATCTTCGGTTAGAGGAATTGAATTCTGATTTAATATTAAAAAAATATTCACTAGATGATATTGTAAAACAAGCTATAAAAAAATATGCTAGAATATTTATTCGTAAAAAAATAAAGCTAAATTATATAGATTTAAACTGCAGTGTGCTAACTGACGAAAAATGGCTAGTTTTCGTTGTAGAACAATTGCTTTCAAATTCACTAAAATACACACTCTCAGGAGAAATATCAATTTATATAGATGAAATTCTTCCTGAAACATTAGTTATTGAAGATACAGGTATAGGAATTGAGCAAGAAGATTTGCCTAGAGTATTTGAAAAAGGATTTACTGGCTACAATGGAAGATTAGATAAAAAATCCACAGGAATTGGTCTTTATTTATGCAAACAAATATTAAATAAGTTATCACACACCATTGAAATCGAATCTGAAATAGGTAAAGGAACTAAAGTTAAAATTGGACTTAAAACAATGGAAATCGATTTTGAATAACCTTACCAAATTGTAAGAATAATAAAGAAAATGTAAGCCAAAGTTATGGAGGTCATTTTCTTTTTTTGATATTATGAACAGGAAGAAAATAATTGGAGGTAATTATGACATTATTAGATGTAAAAAATATTAAAAAAATATATACAACACGTTTTGGAGGAAATCCTGTTCAAGCATTATCTAATGTTTCTTTTTCTGTTGAGCAAGGCGAGTATGTTGCCATAATGGGAGAGTCTGGTTCTGGTAAAACTACCCTTTTAAACATTCTTGCTTCTCTTGATAAACCTACAAGTGGTGAGGTGTTGCTAAATGGAAATAATATTGTATCTATAAGTGAAAAAGAAATATCTGCATTTAGAAGAGATAATTTAGGTTTTGTATTTCAGGACTTTAATTTACTTGATACATTTTCTATAAAAGACAATATATTTTTGCCACTGGTTTTAGCTGGAAAGCAATACGATGAAATGAATGAAAAACTTGAACCAATATCTAAAATGTTAGAAATTGGTGATATATTAAATAAATACCCATATGAGATTTCAGGAGGACAAAAGCAAAGAACTGCAATAGCTAGAGCATTAATAACAAATCCCAAAATAATTCTAGCTGATGAACCAACAGGATCCCTTGATTCTCGTTCTTCTGATGGTGTATTAAGTATTTTTAATGATATTAACAAAAACAGACAGACAATTTTAATGGTTACACATAGTGTAAAGGCAGCCAGCCATGCAAAGAGAGTATTGTTTATTAAGGATGGCAGTATTTATCACCAGCTTTATAAAGCAAATATGACTAATGAAGAAATGTATCAGAAAATTTCTGACACCCTTACCATAATAGCAACTGGGGGCAAAAATAATGAATAAATTATTCTATCAAAAACTTGCTTTAAACAATATACAAAAAAACTCAAAGACATATATTCCATATATTTTAACATGTATAGGAACGATTATGATGTTTTATAACATGTGTTTTTTAGTGGTCGCAAAAGATATAGGCAGTGTTAGCGACAGCGGATCTGTAAGATATCTTTTGTTTCTCGGTGCAATTGTAATAGGAATATTTTCTTTAATATTTTTATTTTACACAAATAGCTTCTTAATAAAAAGACGAAAAAAAGAGTTTGGTCTGTTTAACATACTGGGAATGGAAAAAAAACATGTGGCTAAAATTATGTTTCATGAAACAATTATTACTGCAGCTATAAGTCTTATATCAGGGTTGATTCTAGGCATACTTATAAGTAAACTAATGATCTTACTTCTTTTAAAACTAATTTCCTTTAAAGCAACATTTGGTTTTGAAGTCCCAATAATCGCAGTGTTGATTTCTATCGCATTATTTTGCATGATATTTTTTATAAACCTTATCTATAATATAAGGCAGGTTCATATTTCAAATCCTATTGAATTGTTAAAAGGGGGTAATACTGGAGAAAAAGAACCAAAAACTAAAAAGTTGATGACAATCATAGGAGCATTATCTCTTGGAGCAGGTTACTATATTGCAGTAGTAACTAAATCACCTCTTGAAGCACTAAATTTGTTTTTTGTTGCAGTTATTTTAGTAATTATTGGAACATATTGTTTGTTTACTGCTGGCAGCATTGCGATTTTAAAGATGCTTAAAAAGAATAAAAATTATTACTATAAACCTAAAAATTTTATTTCTGTTTCAGGCATGATATATCGTATGAAGCAAAATGCTGCAGGCCTTGCTAATATTTGTATTTTATCAACCTGCGTTATAGTAATGATTTCCTCTACCATAAGCCTGTACATTGGTATGGAGGATGCTTTAAGAACTAGATTTCCAAGAAATGTTATGGTAAATGCAAGCAATGTTTCAGATGAACAGGCAGAAGCATTGGATAGATTAATAGAAAAGAATACATCAGAATACCATGTTGAAGTAAAAAATCCCGTTAGGTTTCGCGTTATGAGCCTTGTAGCAATGGAGAAGGATTCAAAATTTATTACAAATAACTATGACTATTCATCAAATAATTCTGCTGTTTTAATATTCATGACAAAGGATGAATACAATAGGATTGAGCATAAGGATGTTTCCCTAAATAACAATGAATCGCTTATTTATTCATTAAGTGGTAATATATCTGGAAAAATATTAAATATTAACGGATTAGAGTTATTAATTAAGGAACGTCTCACCACATTTGATTCAGCAGAAATATTATCTGATATGCTTACTGATAGTTATATTGTTGTAGTTGATAGTAAAAATACAATTGACAAAGTGTTTGAAACTCATGTAATCAATAAAGAAGATACGGATGAGCTTTCCTATATTTATGGATTTGATGCAGATACAGATGAACAAACACAAATGAATTTAGTTTATAGCTTAAGTGAAGGCATTGGTAAATTAAATGTAATAGGTTATGCTCAGGGAGCGGAGGCCTCCAGAGACAGTTTTTACACTATGTATGGAGGTTTATTTTTTCTTGGTATATTTTTAGGTATATTGTTTATAATGGCAACAGTGCTAATAATATATTACAAACAAATAGTCGAGGGTTATGATGATAAAGAAAGATTTGAAATAATGCAAAAAGTTGGAATGAGCCGAGACGAAGTTAAGCGAGCAATTAAAAGCCAAGTGCTTATGGTTTTTTTCCTTCCATTAATTACAGCGATAATTCATATTGCTTTTGCATTTAATGTAATAACAAGGCTGTTAGCAATATTTAATTTAACAAATGTACCATTGTTTGCATTATGTACAGTCGCAACAATTGTAGTATTTGCAATTATTTATACACTTTTATATATTTTGACTGCTAGAACATATTATAAGATAGTAAGTTAGTAAACGCCTTTAATATCAAAATAAAACAAACAGTATTCGATATTTCTACTCATCGAATACTGTTTAATAAAGAGATTATTTAAAAATATTTATCTTTGTTATTTAACAAAACCTTTAACTATATTAATTATTATATCTGTTATTTTTTCCATCGATTGAACAGGAACATATTCATATCTACCATGGAAATTATGCCCCCCTGTACAGATGTTAGGACATGGAATATCCATAAAAGATATTATTGAACCATCTGTACCGCCCCTCATAGGAGAAAAATAAGGTTTTACATCTAAAGATGTCATAGCATTTTGAATAGCCTCAACTATTTCAAAGCATGGCAAAATTACTTCGCTAGTATTACTATATGTATCAATAACTTCAAATTCCACAGTATTTTCTCCATAAACTTTATTTAAGAAATTTGATATTTCCTTAATTATATTTTTTCTTTCTTCAAACTTTGCTTTATCATGATCTCTTAAATAAAATTTCAATCTAGTATGTTCTACTTCACCTTCAAATTCAAGAATATGATAATACCCCTCATATTTTTCAGTATGACCTGGTGTTTCAGCATCAGGAAGCATATTTAAAAATTCTTTAGCAATCAAAATTGCATTTTTCATTTGGTTTTTAGATAAACCAGGATGAATATTAACACCATTTATCTTTACTATGGCTTCAGCTGCATTAAAGCATTCATAAGTAATTTCACCAATTGGACCACCATCTAATGTATAAGCGAAATCAGGATTAAATTTAGTTTTATTTAAGTTTTTAGCACCTAAACATCCAACTTCTTCATCAGATGGGAAAAAGAATTGTATCTCCCCATGCTTAACATCAGGATTTTCATGAAAATATTGAGCCATACTCATTATCTCTGCTATACCAGCCTTATCATCAGCCCCTAAAAGTGTAGTACCATCAGTTACTACTAAATCTTGTCCTATGTAATTTAATAGATGTGGAAATTTACTAACTTCCATTACTATATTTTCTTTTTCATTTAAAACAATATCTTTGCCATCATAGTTTTTTACTACATGAGCTTTGACATTTGTTCCAGTTAATTCAGGAGTAGTGTCAATATGAGCTGAAAATCCTATAATAGGTGCCTTACAATTCTCATAATTTGCAGGTATAGTGCCATAAACACTAGCATCATCTGCTACACAAACATTTATTGCACCTAATTCTTTAAGCTCCTTAGCTAATAATAAAGATAAATCCTTTTGTTTTTCCGTACTTGGAAAAGTCTTCGGATTATATACTGACTGCGTATCAATAGCAGTATAAGTTAAAAATCTTTCTAAAACAGTTTTCATATTTTTCCCCTTTCCTTCATAAAAATTAATTATTTAGCAACAACACTACTATTTTTTTATACTTGTTTAATAGTACTGAATCTAAATATGACCGCGGTCATATTTATTATAAAACCGTATACATGCTTTGTCAATATTAACTACATATTAATTACAAAAAATTTATAAAAATCATAACCATTTTTTTAATAGTACTGAGTTTATTTTATAAAAAAAATATCTCAAATGCTAAATATCAATTTAACACTCAAGATATTCCTATTTTTATTATAATAAAATTTTTATTAAATATTCCATATATTCACAACCGTGTTCTTCAATATCAAAAGACTGTTGCGTCATGCACCATTCATATATAACTCCTCTTAAATTTCTGACAATAAGCATGGTATAATAATCAGCCGACTTTATATTATTAAATTCTTTGTTTTTTTGTCCTTCTAATATAATTTGTGATAATACTTTATAAAGAGGTCGATTTAAATCTGTAGAATCAATTTTGTGTTCTAATTGATATTGATAAGCAATTCTTGTTAAATCATATCCAATTTTATTATTAGTTATATCAAATGATTTTTTAATTATTGCCATTGTCTTATCATATGATGATTTAACGTCACCTAGTGTATTATATAAATCTATATATATATAATCATAATCAGTAAAAAGTTTAGCTATTAAATTTGCTTTTGAAGGAAAATAAATATAAAATGTACCTTTCGCAATATTTGCATTAGCAGCTATTTCTTCAATAGAAATATTGTCATAACCCTTCTCTTTGAATAAGTTTATTGCTATTTCAAAAATTTTTCTTTTCTTTTTTTCTCCCTTAGTCATAACTAACATTATACCTTTCTTATATTTCAATAAATAATTAATCTTCTTCAAACTGAAACCTATGTGTCAATCCTAATCTATCACGTACCTCTATAAGTTCTTTTTGCACTGTCTGTCCAATAGGAACTCCTTTATCTTTACGCTCAAGATAAGTTAAGTATTCTTTTTCGCCTGCTGTATAAATTTTCCTTTCTCCTGGTGCCTTATTAGATGAACGTAACGCCCTCAATATTTCTCCTGCAGTCTTTTTAAATTCATCTGCTCCCATAAATGCATTAGTGTCTATCGCAATAAAGAAATGACCTAAATGATATGGAACCTTTTCTCCACGATTGCCAATACCACTAAGCATCTTTAAATAACTGCCCGCTTGCAATGCAGCAGAAAGAATTTCTACTACAGTAGCATACCCATACCCTTTATATCCTCCCAGTTCTTCTCCTATACCTCCTAAGGGTGCTAAAGCTGCACTGCCATTAACTAAATCAATTAATATTTGATTACTATCTGTCAATGCTTTTCCATCTCTGCTAATAACCATTCCTTCAGGTGTGTCTTTACCAGATCTTGCAAAATATTCAATCTTACCTCTTTGAGTAATACTTGTAGCACAGTCTAAAACAAAAGGAAATTCTTCATCAGTAGGTATTCCAAATGTTAAAGGATTAGTTCCTAACATATTTTCCACTCCAAATGTAGGGGCAATGGATGGTCTTGCATTTGTTCCTGTTATACCAATCATATTTTCTTTAGTAGCCATAGTTGCATAGTATCCTGCTATACCATAATGAGTTGAATTGCGCACTGCAACCATTCCCATACCATATTTCTTTGCTTTTTCTATTGCCATATTCATGGATTTATATGATACAACCATACCCATACCATCATGACCATCTACCACAGCAGTTGTAGGTGTTTCTTTTATAACTTCAAATTGTGTTACTGGATTTTGAATACCAGCATTTATCCGATCTATGTATATGGGTTTAAATCTGTTGCACCCATGACTTTCAATTCCCCTTCTATCACTCTCCATTAGAATATCTGCACAAATTAAAGCATCATCATGAGGTACTCCAACCTTTTCAAATGCTGCAACCATGAAATCACCTATCAATTCCCATGATATATACGTTCTATCATCTTTATTAATATTTTCCATTTTTACCTCCGTTTTAAATTCAATATAGTCCCATACTCCTAATATATCTCTGCTTCCATATTTTTATAATTATATCATATTTAATCATTTTTAAAAATATTTTTAAACTTACCATATAAAATTTGTTTTCCATTTCCGAAATTTTCAAGTGTTTACAAATAATTTAAAGAATAGTATAATTATAGTATAAATAAATGAGCTAAAGGTTTCTTTGGCTCTATTATTTTTAATAACCAGATAACTGCTGCGAAGGATGTGAATGCATGGAAATTATATATGAAACTTTAATAAAATATGGACTTAATATAACTATAGCAAAATATTTGTACTATTTTATATTGGTTATTATATTATTAGCTATTAGTGCAATAGTTTTACTAATTATCAATAAAGTTATATTAAAATATTTAGAAAAACGTATTAAAAAAACTAATTATAATTGGGATGACATTTTACTAAACAATAGGGTATTTCAAAAAATCGAATTGATAATACCTGGTATTTTGGTGTATAATTGTGCAATTTTCTTTGATGAATTATACGAATTAATTTCTAAACTCTCAATAATCTATATACTGATAATATTGATTATTATAGCGAAATCATTGATTAAATCTGTTGATGACATTTACAGGCAATTTCCCATATCTAAAGACCGACCTATAAAGGGATTATTGCAAGTTATAGAAATTGTATTTTATATAATATTTGGTATTGTAATTGTATCCACATTAATTGACAGAAGCCCTATAGCTTTAATAAGCGGAATAGGAGCATTAACAGCGATTACTTCTTTAATATTTAAAGATTCCATAGTAGGCTTTGTCGCAGGGATTCAATTAATCTGGAATGATATGGTTAGAATTGACGATTGGATTGAAATGCCAAAATATGGCGCTGATGGTGATGTTCTAGAAATAACACTAACTACGGTAAAGATTCAAAATTTTGATAAAACAATAGTAACCATACCTACATATGCCTTAGTTTCAGATTCCTTTAAAAATTGGAGAGGCATTAAAGAAATTGGAGCACGGCGTATTAAACGTTCAATTAACATAGATATTACCAGCATTAAATTTTGCACTAAAGAAATGCTAGAAAAATATAAGAAAATAAATTATTTAAAAAACTATATAAATAATAAAGAAAAAGAAATATTAAAGTATAATGAAAAAATTGAAAATACTGAATTATTAATTAATGGAAGAAATTTAACCAATATAGGGATATTTAGAATTTATGCTCAAAATTATATTACAAATCATCCTAAAGTTCATGGAAGTTTAACTCAAATGGTTAGGCAGTTGGCTCCAAATGAAAATGGCCTGCCTTTAGAACTATATTTTTTCATAAATGATACAAATTTGACTGGATACGAAGCAGCCCAGTCAGATATATTTGATCATTTGCTGGCAGTTACAGATTTTTTTGAATTAAGGGTATTCCAAAATCCTACTAGTTATGACCTTAAAAAAATAATGTAACATAAGAAGACGCTCTCAATTGAAATCCAAGCCAATGGGAAACCAATCAATGGGGACCAACCGTCCCCGTTTGGTATGGTAGGAACCTAATTAAGGGTTTTTTCTATAAGTTTCATTTCCATAGACAACATGAGACTAGTTATATCTTTTGCTTTTTCCCCATCTCTAATCTTAATTAAATCCACAAGTTCCTTATGTAAATACAAATCTTTATTATCATTACATAATTTTAGAAAATTATCATGTATATATTCAGGTAAAGCCTCTGTTATAGCGCGATAGAAATCCGCTAATAGTGGATTTTTACACATATCAGCAATTTGGCTGTGAAATTTTATATCAGCTTCAACATAATCTGTCCAATAGTTTTCAAAACTATTTAGTAAATTATTATGGCATATCACAAGATTGTTAATATCCTCATCAGTTCCTCTCATAGTAGCTAAATTAATAATTTCTGGCTCTAATAGCATTCTAGTTTCAAGAATATGAGAAAGTTTTTCATTTTCTAGCCTTCTTTTCATAGAAGCGTTAAATACATTTTCTGTTATAATATAAGTTCCATTACCAGGCCTAGTATCAAGTACACCTATAATAGCCAAGTATCTAATGGCTTCTCTAAGAGTGTTCCTACTCACTCCAAAAAGCTCCATTAACTCAGTTTCTGAAGGAATTTTACTACCCACTTTCCACGAACCCAAAGATATTTGTTTTTCCAATTCTTCTGCTACTTGCAATGATAAAGATTTATTTTTGGGTTTAACTATTTTCATCGTATCTACCTCTTTTTTCGTTTTCCATATAATTTTATATATTTACTATAATTCAAATAATGGATTTTAATATAGATTATACTACAAGTAATGGAATTTGTACATAACATTAAGTTTAAATCATCAGCTTATATTTCATTTATAATAAAATATGCTCCTCATTACAGTAAACAGCCTTACAACTATTAACTATGAAAGGAGCATAATATTATAGGGAAAAACAATGAGTTGACATTTAATTATCTAATTTTCATTATGAGTAAAAATTTTTATATACCTTTAGCTTTTATATACTTTGATTTTATTATTGTGCCATCTTCTTTCATCATCTCACCATTAGGGCCTTCATAATATCTACCCCATCCAATGAAAATTGATGTAAACAGCGTGATAAACAATACAACATTGTATACCATACCTTTTGAAACTTGTATTGCCGTAAGAGGCGCAATAAAATCATATCCTGCTGATAACTGAGAAGTCATAAATATATAACAACTAATAAAAGGGATACTAACTGGTAACGAGTTTGAAAAACCATCTAAAAGATTAGCTCTTCTGTAAGGATGAATATTTTTCTCTTGTCCTACTTTATCAAATACAGGCCCCATAGTTAATATAGCTGGATCTTGTGCAGCTCCCATGAAAATTGTTACCAAAGTCATTGATATACAAAGCATTAATTCAGCACCCATAGGTGTTTGTGCTATTTTGCTACTTAGCATTTTATTTATAACATAATCAATTGCCCCTGCCTCTTGCATAACTCCCATAATGCCAAATATTGAAATAATTAGTACCACAACTCCCACCATTCCGTTAATACCATTATACAAGAATCCACTTGGAACACCATCAATTACATAAAATATATCTTTTGGAGTTAACAATCCAAATATTAATGCAATTGGAGTTCCTGATATCAAACCTACTACCATTGCTTGGAATATATTTCTTGTTTTAATTGATATATATAATGCAGCTGTTACAGGTATAAGCATTATTAAACTTTTAGAATTCATACTACCAGCAAGCAATTCATTTGTTCCATCAACTATACTGCTACCTCCAGCTATAAAATAATAGATAACTATAGAAATAGCAGCACTAACTAAAGAATATTTTGCTCTAGTTGCTACACATCCGCCTATTTCCGCTGTTCCTTCTTTATTTTTATAATGTTGCGTAGTTGCAGATAAAATTGTTGTATCTGATATAGGTGCCAAATTATCACCAAAAATTGCACCGGATAATATGAGTCCAGCCATAACAGCAGGGTCACATCCTAGCATAACAGCTGCAGGATAGAATATAGGAAAGCCCGTGAAAAGTGCAGCAAAAGATGATCCTGTCGCAGTTGAAATTATGCATGTAACAATAAAAACGAAAATTGCAAATGCCCCTCCTGTAAGATTCACTGAATTCGCTAACCAAACAAATCCTCTAGAAATGTCGCAAGCTTTTATTAAAGCTCCGAACATTCCAACAACAAAAAGAACAACAAGTATAAGTATTGATGTTGGGTCAGCTATACCTTTTGCTACTGATTCCCAATACTTATCAAAATCCTTGCAAAATAAGCTTCCAATAAAAATCCCAACAAAAGCCAAGGTTGATAGTGCTATAAAATCTATACCTCTCCAAATTACAAATAACAAAAGTACTCCCACAGCAAAAATAATTAATGGTATAAATGCCGAAAAAATTCCACCCCTGAATCGTAATTTTTCCATTTTAACCTCCAATTTTTAGTTATTAACAAAAAAATTAATATAATCTCTTATACTTTCATCCCAGAATTTCCAGTCATGAATACCTGGCCATTCATGAAACTCGCGGTCTATATCTAATTCTTTTAAATAATCAACATATTTTTTATTGATATCATAAACAAAATCTTCAGTCCCACAAGTCATTAAAATTTTTGGTAAATTTTTTTTACTATGTTTAGCTTTTTTAGCTAAACAAAACAAATCTTCATCTTCTTTAAAAGTAAAGCTTTCACCATAGGCAGCCATACATCCTTTTTGTAATGCTTTTTTAATCTCATACTCTTCACAATATTCATTAGATACTCCTGGATCAATCCAGTTAGATAATTCATAGAGATTTTTTTTGGTGCCAATCATAAGAGCTCCTGAAAAAGAGCCACACTTTCCAAATATATCTGGATATTTCAGCGCAATCTTTAATGCTCCATAACCACCCATTGACAATCCTGCTATGTAATAATGCTCACGGTCAGTTTCCATTTTGAAAAGGTTGTTAATGATTTCCTTTAACTCAAAAGCAATATATTTTTCATAATTTTGACCATATTTCATATCAGCATACATGCTCATTTCTGCATCTGGCATAACCAATGCTAAATTATAATTTTGAGCATACCTTTCTACTGATGTAAATCTTCCCCAATAACTATAATTCCCACCTAATCCATGCAGTAAAACCAAAGTTGTTGCCGGTTTGTTAACTAAAAATCTTTTTTTGTCATCATAAGGTAAATATACTTCCAATGGAGTCATTTTCCCAAGCTCGTATGAATACACATCTCCTTTAAAATAAGCCATGATTTCCTCCTTTCATTAAACGTAGGATGATAGTATCATCATATTTATGATACTCTATAATTTTACTTTTGTCAAGTTTTTTCTTAATGAAATTCAAATTTAAATAATAAATTTTTAGTATAGATTCAATTTATATGAGGAAAATAAAATTAATATTAATTAGAAAGGAATTGTTATGAAAAAAAGCAAAATAACAACAACAGGTTGGAATTTAGATAACAGTTATACTATACTTCCCCAATCATTTTTTACAAAATTGAATCCAACTCCTGTAAAATCACCTAAATTAGTTGTGCTTAATCATTCTTTAGCTTCTTATTTAGGATTAGATATTGAAGAATTACAAAGTGATGAGGGAATAAAAATATTAGCTGGAAATATACTCCTTGACACCTTCACACCCATTGCTCAAGCATATGCAGGTCACCAATTTGGATCTTTTACAATGCTTGGAGACGGAAGGGCAATACTTCTTGGTGAACAGATAACACCAAAAGGCGAAAGATTTGATATTCAGTTAAAAGGTTCAGGTCGTACTCCATATTCACGACGAGGTGATGGAAAAGCTACACTTGGTCCAATGCTTCGAGAATATATTATAAGCGAAGCAATGTATGCATTGGGAATCGAAACAACTAGAAGCCTAGCTGTAGTTAAAACTGGTGAATTGGTTTACAGAGATACTTTTTTGCCAGGTGCAGTTTTATCTAGAGTAGCATCTAGCCATATTCGTGTAGGTACATTTCAATATGCTTCAAAATATCGACCTAAAGATGAACTTCAGAAACTTGCTGATTATACAATTGAAAGACATTATCCTTATATACAAGATAATGATGATAAATATCTACTATTTTTAAAAGAAGTTATAAAGCGCCAAGCGAAACTTATTTCAAAATGGATGTTAGTTGGCTTTATACATGGTGTAATGAATACTGACAATATGACAATAAGTGGTGAAACCATTGACTATGGTCCTTGTGCATTTATGGATACTTATAATACCGAAACTGTTTTTAGTTCTATCGATACCTTTGGACGTTATGCATATGGTAAACAGCCTATAATAGCAAAATGGAATCTCTCTAAATTTGCAGAAACATTATTGCCCTTACTCAATGAAGATCAAGATAAATCTGTTAAAATGACAGAAGATTCATTATCAGAATTTGATAAATTATATAAAAGCAATTGGATTTCAGGTATGAAGTCAAAACTAGGCATATTTAATGAAGAGCCAAACGATGAAACTTTAATTAATAAACTTCTTAAAATTATGCAAAATAATGGTGCTGATTATACTAATACTTTCGTAGATCTAATCTTCAAAAAACCTGAAGAATTATCTCTTTATAAAGATTCAGAATTTGTTAAATGGTACAATTTATGGAAAACAAGATTAATCAGGCAAGAAGAAAATAATGAAAAAACAATTCAATTGATGAAAAAATCAAATCCTGCAGTTATACCGCGTAATCATCGAGTAGAAGAAGCATTAGAAGCTGCAGTAAAAAATGGTGATTTAAGTTTTATGGAAAAACTTCTAAATGTTTTAATGAACCCTTACGAACATACTCAGGAACAAACAGAATACTCAAAGACTCCTCCCCCATCTTTTTGTTCTTATAAAACATTTTGTGGTACTTAATTTTCTAAAAAACCAACCAGGACGGTTATTTTTTGGCAATAATTTCCGGTTAGAACCGTCCCCGTTGTTTTTTTGTTTTAGCTAAATATTTTGCTTTCTATATACTCTTTAATCAAATCCATTGCTTCAATAACATCTTCCATTGAGCAACAATAAGAAATTCTTACATAGTTCTTCCATTCAGCTCCAAATGATTCTCCAGGATTCAAAGCAACTCCTTTTTCATTTAAGAAAGCCAACGGGGACGGTTCTTTTTGGCAACAAATCAACGAGTAACCAACGAGAACGCTCCTTGTTGGCAGGAATTGCCAGTAAGAACCGTCCCCGTTGTCCACCCGTTGTCCATCAGAACCGTCCCCGTTGTCCATCCATCCCCGTTGTCCAGTCCCCGTTGTCCAATTTAATGTCTTTCATTTCCATTTATAGTATATTATTATC
>JAQVWY010000135.1 GCA_028709465.1 Tissierellia bacterium
AACGCAAATTATTATTAATGGTATTAATATGTTAAGTAATATTTTGTTCAAAGATATATAGTTGTAATTCTAAACCGAATCTGCTCGCCGAATCCACTCACCGAGTATGTTCGGTTATTGAAAATATAATAGCACTATAAACAATATTTGTCAATCAAAATATTTAAAAATATTAATAAGCCCTAATAATTATTACGTCAAAAAATACCAAAAAATAAGGATTTGTATCTACTGATACAAATCCTGTTAAATTCTTCATTATCTGCATTCCATACATTTTTGCATTAAATCGACATTCCTTCAAACAAAGCTTCAAATTCCTTGCCTGATATTGTTTCTTTTTCTAATAATGCATTTGCTACTCTTTCTAGTTTTTCCATATTTTCAGATAATAATTTTTCTGTTTTATGATATGCATTATCGATTATTCTACGCATTTCTTTATCTATTTTTGCAGCAACTTCTTCGCTATAATTTCTAATTTTGTTAAAATCTCTTCCTAAAAAGACTTCATCATCATTAGTTCCATATGCCATTGGACCTAATTCATCACTCATACCATATGTTGTTACCATTGCTCTAGCTATTTTAGTAGCTCTTTCAATATCATTAGAAGCACCTGTAGAAATATCATTTAATACTAACTTTTCAGCTACCCTGCCACCTAATAAGCGAACAATACTTTCTTCCATATCTGATTTAGATCTATATGATCTGTCTTCCTCTGGCAAATACATTGTAAATCCGCCAGCACCACCTCTAGGAATAATTGTAATCATATGAACTGGATCTTTCGATGATGATAACTTAGCAACCACAGCGTGACCAGCCTCATGATAAGCTGTAAGTTTCTTTTCAGAATCACTAATGACTTTACTTCTTTTTTCGGGTCCTGCAATAACCTTTGTTATAGCCTCTTCAATAATATCCATTGTAATTGCAGCTTTATTTTGTCTTGCTGTTAATAATGCAGCTTCATTCATTGCATTTTCCAAATCTGCAGGAGTAAATCCCGGGGTTCTTTTTGCAACAATCTCTAAATTTATATCTTCAGCAAGTGGTTTTTTTCTTACGTGAATTTTCAATATTTCTTCTCTAGCCTTAACATCTGGTAATCCAACATGAACTTGTCTGTCAAATCTCCCTGGACGTAATAAAGCTGGGTCAAGAATATCAGGTCTGTTTGTTGCAGCAATTATTATTATACCTTCATTGCCTGCAAAACCATCCATTTCAACTAAAAGTTGATTTAATGTCTGTTCTCTTTCATCATTACCGCCACCCATTCCAGCGCCTCTTCTTCTACCAACGGCATCAATTTCATCTATAAAAACTATACAAGGAGAATTTTTCTTTGCCTGATCAAATAAATCTCTAACTCTTGATGCTCCAACACCCACAAACATTTCTACGAAATCAGATCCACTAATACTAAAAAATGGTACTCCAGCTTCACCTGATACTGCTTTTGATAAATAAGTTTTACCAGTTCCAGGAGGTCCAACTAATAAAACTCCCTTTGGTATACGTGCACCAAGTTTAACAAATTTTGCAGGATTCTTTAAAAAATCAACTATTTCACTTAATTCTTCTTTTTCTTCATCTAATCCAGCGACATCTGCAAAAGTAACTTTTTTATTAGGATCATCTTCCTTAACCATTCTAGCTCTGCTTTTACCAAAGCTCATTGCTTTACCAGCGCCACCACCTTGTGATTGTCTCATAAATACAAACCACAATACTCCAAGCAATACTAGCATTCCAATAGTTGGCAATATTTGTACCCAAAATGGAGTTGCTGGTGTAGGCTGTCCTTCAATTGTTAATTGTCCTGATTCAACTTTTTCAGCTAAATATTTATCATAAAAACTTGAGGAAAATACAAAAATACTTGGAACATAAGATGTGAATCCTGTGTCATCCTTGTAAACCCCTTTTATTTCACTATCTGTAAATGTTATAGATTTAATATTATCATTTTTTAACTGAACTATCAGTTCACTATATGTTATTTTAGGTACTTGTGTAGCAGGCTCTACCATACTTTGTACTACTAAAATTATCACAACAAATATAACAATATACATTGCTATACTTTTCATAAATCCTTTCAATTTTGCCTCCTCCCGTCTCAAAGACCATTCAGTTTTGCTAAAATTATTGTAACATATTAGATTTTACATTACAATTAAAAATCAAATAAATTCTTAATATTTATTAAATTTATTTGTTGTTGTATATTTCTTCTTTGAGAACTGCTACATAAGGTAAATTTCTATACTTTTCTGCATAGTCTAATCCATATCCAACGACAAATTCATCTGGCACCTGAAAACCAGTGTATTTTATGTCTAAATGTGCTTTTCTTCTGTCAGGTTTATCAAGAATTGTACATATTTCAACTGAGGCAGACCCTCTAGCTTTAAGATTATCCCTTAAGTAGGATAATGTTAACCCAGAATCAATTATATCCTCCACTATTAAAACATGTTTTCCTTCGATTCCTTGATTTAAATCCTTTAATATTCTTACTACACCAGATGATTTTGTATCAGAGCCGTAACTAGAAACAGCCATAAAATCAATCTCTAATGGTAAATCTATGCGTTTCATTAGATCACTTACAAAAATTGTAGCACCTTTTAAAACACATATAAGCAATAAATCTTTTCCTCTATAATCCTCTGTTATTTTTCCACCTAGTTCTTTAACTTTTTGTGTTAATTGTTCTTCATCAATTAAAATTTCTTTAATGTCATTATGCATTACATTATGCCTCCGTAATAGTTATATTTAATATTTTTCTTGTTGAAGATGATACCCTGTAATCATTATGAATCCTAAAATCTTCTACCCACAATATATTGTCATCATCTGCTATTATTAGTTTTTTGTTTCTTTCATAGATAGGGACCTTCATATCTATAAATATATCCTTTAGCTTTTTAGTTCCAGTCATACCACATGGAATAATTTTATCTCCATCACGTCTATTTCTTACTACTAAATTTCCATTAACTAATTCATAATCTATATTAATGGATTTATCATTCATATTTAAGTTAGCGGCATCTATTAATTTACAAAGTATAACCTTTCCTATTTCTCTAATATATAAAGGTTCATTTATTTTAATATTATACTTAAAATTTTCTATTTTTTCAATAGATTTCCTAACAATTAAATCATTATAGCTTATGTAAACTGTGAATCCTTCAGACAAATCAATAGTTTTTCCAGTTGTTCCACTATTTATAAATTCATTAACATATTCAATATGCTTCATTTCAATATTATGTGTATTACCCTTTAAACATTCAATTGCATATTTAATTAGTCTGCCCGTTTCATAGTCTTCCATTTTTTTTAATTTATACAAGTCAAAAACTACTTGCATTTCATTTTTTTTAATTAATACTTCTTCATATAAGTCTTTAACATATTTTTCAACAATTTTGCTGTCATTATACATGTTTTCTGACATTCTTACCAATGTATTTTGAATATTAGGATTAAAATTTGCCTCTAAATAAGGTATTAAATTTAGTCTAATTTTATTTCTCCCATATATATCTTGATCATTTGTTTTATCAATACAATATTCAAAATTATTGTTATTTAAAAATTCTAGTATTTCACTTTTATTAACATTGAGCATAGGCCTTATTATGTCATCATTTTTAAATGTCATTGCTTTTAACCCATCCATGCCCGTACCTCTTATAATTCTTTGCAATACCGTTTCTGCCTGATCGTTTAGATTATGAGCAACTGCTATTACACCTCCGCCAATTTCCTTTAAATTTTCTCTAAAAAAATTATAGCGAAGAATTCTCCCTGCTTCTTCTTCAGTTACATTTAACTCTTTAGAATAATCATTAGTATTTTTTCTTTTAACAAATAATTTAATATTATATCTATCACATAATTTACGAACAAAAACTTCATCATGCTCTGCATCAGTTCCTCTGTACATATGATTTATATGAGAAGCATACAAATTAAAACTTAATGTTTCCTTTAATAGCCTTAAGTTGTGAAACAAAAAAACAGAATCAGGACCCCCTGATAAACCTACTAACACATTATCGTCCTGACTAATTAAATTTTTTTCTAATATATTTTCCTTAATAAGATTATACATAATTTTCCTCATTCATAAATATAAAAATAATTATACCACAAATGTTATTATTTGAAACATATTTTTTAGAAAAAAATAAAAAAGCAGATAATTTTATTCAAATAATGTAAAAATTTAAAGGAGAATGCAGAAATGCAGAAATGATTTTGTCATCCTGAAAGATATTGAAGGATCTCAAAACACGAGATTCTTCAGGCTGCGCCTTCAGAATGACAGAATAGTTACTAATATTCATAACAATGACAGGAGAGCTGCGGTTATTCATAGCAATAACATAATAGTTACTATTATTCATAACAATGACAGGAGAGCTGCGGTTATTCATAGCAATAACAGAATAGTTACTATTATTCATAACAATAGAATTTACTAAAATTTATACTATTTTTGTA
>JAQVWY010000055.1 GCA_028709465.1 Tissierellia bacterium
GAAGAAATTTATAAATTAAACACTGGAAAACTTTATTATTCATATGAATATTGCAACAAATTTGATGCGATAATTGTTCCAATTAGAGAGTTTAGAAATTATAAGGTATACTGTTTATGTTGTAAGGCAAAATCAAATTATACAGACAGAGATATAGCAATAGTTGATTTTTTAGTTAAGACTACCTATGAAAATACACTATTAGATAATGAAAATGTTAAAAAAAGAAACTATTTAGAAAACCTTTTCAACAGTGTCGATTCATTTATTATCGGAATGGATATGGATGGAAAAATAACCTCAGCAAATAAGGCTTTCTGTAATTTTTTTAAAATGTCATATAAAGAAATTATTGGAACATACTATTATAATTATTTTCCAAGTGACATAATTGTTAAAATTAAATATCGAATTAATAAGTTTATAGAAAAAAATAATAATTTCATTATGATTATGGAAGATACATGTACACAACAAAATAGAAAGTTGCTTGTTGATTTAAAAATAACGCCCATTAAAAATAGAAATGGTAATGTTGATGGATTTGTATTAATCGGAAACGATATGACTGGCAAAAAGATAAATGATAGAGAGGTTGAACAACTTAAGCAATTTGCATTTGTAGGAGAATTAGCAGCACAGGTCGCTCATGACATAAAAAATCCAATAATGAATATTCGTGGCTGTGCCAGAATTCTTGAAGAATCTTTAACTAATTTGCATGAAGAATTAGAGTTTATTAAAATAATTATAGAACAAACATATAGAATAGATGAAATAACTTCCCAAATGCTGTCCTACGTATCCATAACCCACAACGATGTTAATGCGCTAGTTGACATTAACGAGATAATTGAAAAATGTTGCGATGTGTGCAGTTTTCACAAAAAATCTAAATTAATTAACATTGAAAAAAAACTTGCTCCAAAAATACCATATATAAAGGGAAATAATGTACAGCTACAACAAGCATTCATCAATATTATTTTTAATTCAATAGAATCCATTGAGCAGGATGGTATAATAAAAATTTCAACAAATGTTAACCAAGAAAAAGAAACTTTAGAAATTATTATATCAGATAATGGCATTGGAATAGAAAAAGTAGATTTACAACAGATTTTCAAACCTTTATTTACTACAAAGTCATATGGCACAGGATTAGGATTATCCATTGTAGATCGAGTTATAAAAAAACATCATGGTGATATTTTAGTTAATTCAAAAAAAGATATTGGTACTGAGTTCATAGTCTCATTTCCTTATTAATAACAGTATTTAATATAAAATGAATAACTTAATTGTGATATATTAACTTAATTGTAATATATATTATTTAATTTTAGAAGAATGTCTATATTTATGTGCTTAAATTATGATAAACAATTAATTACAGCTGGTTATGATAAAAAATATATTCACAAAAATTTATATCATTGTCCTCAGAATCTTCACGAAAATCCTTTTATGACTCGTAATGATTGTATTCCTAGTAACATAGCTGTAATAATGGTTACTCCAATGGACGAGTTCGGCTATTTTAACTTTGGTTCTAGCAACGTTAGTTGTATGGCAATGATTGAAACAGCTGATATAACAATTTTAGAAATTAATAAAAATTTACCTCGCTGTCTTGGAGGAGATCAAGAAAGTGTTCATATTTCACAAATTGATTATATAATTGAGGGCAAAAATGTTCCTGTTACTACATTGCCAGTAGTAGAACCTAGCGACATTGACAAAAAAATTGCAGCTCATATTATAGAACGTTTATATGATGGTAATTGTATACAACTTGGTATAGGCGGTATTCCTAATGCTGTTGGAAAGATGGTAGCACAGTCAGATTTAAAAGATTTAGGTGTTCATACAGAAATGTACGCTGATGCATATGTAGAAATGTTTAAAGCTGGCAAAATAAATGGTTCCCGTAAAAGTATTGATAGATATAAACAAGTTTATTCTTTTGCTATGGGTTCTAAAGAATTGTACGAATATATTGATAATAATCCTGGTTTAGCTTCATTTTCTATAGACTATACTAATGATCCTTCTGTAATAAAACAAATTGATGATTTTGTATCTATTAATGCTGCTATTGAAGTGGATTTATTTGGTCAAATATGTTCTGAAAGTATTGGAACAAAACATGTTAGCGGTTCAGGCGGTCAATTAGACTTTGTTATAGGGGCTTATAAATCAAAAGGCGGACAAAGCTTTGTTTGTCTTCCTTCAACTATTACAATTAAAGGTCAGACAGTTTCAAAAATTAAACCTACATTAGCTCTAGGTTCAATAGTTACTGTTCCAAGAACATATACACATATGATAGTAACTGAATACGGTATAGAAAAATTAAAAGGTAAAAATACTTGGGAACGAGCAGAAGCTCTTATTAATATAGCTCATCCCGATTTCCGTGAAGAATTGATTAAAGAAGCTGATAGTATGCATATTTGGAGAAAATCTAATAAAAAATATTAAAACAGGATATATATGCTAGATGTACAAAAAGGGCTAAAAAGCCCTTTTTGATTTTTTAGTTAAAACAGAGTATTAAATTGATTTTGAGCTGGATTATTTAAATTAGAATATAATTTTGCATTTTGTTCACTATTAACGCCATTATTTAATTTGTCAGCTACCAATAATTGTTCATTTAAACTTTGAAAATTAATATTATTGTTCTGACTATCTTGCTTTTGGTAATTCTGAATTTGTTTAAATTCTTGATTTCTAAGTTGTTTAGTTCCATTTAATTGAGCTTGAGCTTGATAGTTTCCCATCTTCGCTTTTGCTTCATTTAACTCAAATTGTCTAACATTGTTTAAAAAATTCTGATTGTTATTAAAATTATTTATTTTAATCATCCCTTTTCATAATATTTTAGCTTTTTAGCTAACAATATTATTTGCATATAATGTTTTTATATAGCTGAAAAAAATTAATGATTTTGTTATTATTTTATATTTTTTAACTACAAAATTCGTATAAAGCAATTCCTGCTGCAATAGTTAAATTTAATGAATCAATATTCTCAGTGTGTTTTATGACAACGCTTGTTCCTATTTTCAAAAAACTTTTATCAAGACCTGTAGCTTCATTGCCAAAAATTAGTACGAACTTGTCATTGTGATCATGTTTTACATCTTTTAATGATTTTTTTCCATCTAACATAAATGTATAAATTTTATGATTTTTTATTAATTCATAATAATCATTAAATTTATCAAAATAAGTAAAATTAATTCTAAAAACCGCACCCATTGAAGCTCTAATAACTTTAGGATCAAATATATCTGCTCCTGGACTTATTATAGCTAAATCAGTTATTCCAAAACCTGTCAATGTCCTTATTATAGTTCCCATATTACCCATATTGCTAGGATTGACCAGAACTACGTGGGATTTACTTAAATCCAATTCGCATTCGTATTTATTAAATACTCCAATAACATAACAATTTTCCTTAGCCCCTATTCTATTGAATTGTTTATCATTAATTTCAGTTTTAATATTATATTGGTTACAAATTTCAAATATGTTTAAGGAACTATCAGATTTAAAATTTGAGCTTACGAAAACTTTAATAATAGAACTGGGTTTGGATTTTATTAATTCAACCGTTGGAAACATACCGAATGTATATGAATATTCATAATTTTTCTTATATGATTTTAATAATAAATCCATTTTAACGCCTCCTTTACATTAATCTTTCTTTAGTACTCTCCCTTTGGAGACATTCTTTTTTAGTTTCTATCCTTTTAATTATAAAAAATTGTTAGCCAAAAAGAACCGTCCCCCTTGTCCCCCTTGTCAGAAGATTCCTTGTCAACTCTTCTACTCTGTTAAATATGCAAATATTAATTTAATTGTATTGATTAATCCTTCAACATGTGTTCTTTCCATACCATGTGAAGCACTTACTCCTGGCCCTATAAGTCCTCCCTTAATATTGTTTCCTCCGCGAAGTGATGCTGATACATCTGAACCATACATAGGATAAACATCTACTGCATATCTAATAGCATGTTTTTTAGCAAAGTCAATAAGTTTGCTTGTAATGTCATAATCATATGGTCCTGAACTATCCTTTACACATATTGATACATCCTGCTCTGTACATGATAAATCTAGTCCAATACATCCCATGTCTATTCCAATTAATTCATCAATGTCACCAGGTATATTTGAACAACCATGTCCAACCTCTTCATAAGTTGATATAATTATTTTAACCTTATTTTTTGGCTTTATATCTAATCTTTTAAAAATTTCTAATAAGCTTATTGCACATGTTGTCCCAGCCTTATTATCTAAATATCTAGATTTTATATATTCACTTTCAGTAATTTGAAATTTTGGATCAATAGAAATAAAATCTCCAGTCATTATATTTAACTTTAATACATCTTCCTTATTTTGTACAATCTCATCTAATCTAACCATCATGTTTTCTTCTGTTCTTTCTTTTTTCGCAGCATCTGGGAAAACATGAACTGATGGAGAAGTAGATAGTACTGTTCCAGTATATACTTTCCCACTTCTAGTATGTATATTACAGTATTCTCCATCAAGGGTTGAAAACATATTGCCACCTATTGTAGTAATTCTTATCGTTCCATCAGAATTTATAGATCTAACCATTGCACCTAATGTGTCCACATGAACAGGTATACCAATGCAATAGCTGTTATCGCAACCTTCAATTTCAATAATCAGATTTCCTTTATTATTTTTTTCATATTTAAAACCATATTCTTTTACTATATTTTCAATATGGCTAATAACATTTTTACAAAACCCAGTTGGACTCGGTATATTTAATAATTCTTCTAAAGTTTTAACTGCAAACTCTTTATTAATACTAATATCTTCCATAATTCCTCCAATAAAAAAGTCATTTATTTTTAATTATACTACCAGTCTTGAAATTTTGACAGTATATTTTACTTTTATTTGCAATAATTATTAAGTAGTTATATAATAATTTAAAATAATATAGGAGGAATCAAATGGAAAATTTAAAGTTAAAAGATTTTTTAAATTATAAATTTTTATCGCAACTATTACTTTCTCCCGATAAGAAACATGGAGCTTTCGTTGTTAAAATGGCAGATGAAGATGAAAATACGTACAAGTCAAACATATGGATTTTCAATCGTATAACTTATGAGTTTAAAAGACTTACGACATTTAATGAAGAAAAAAGCTTTATATGGATTGATAATGATACAATACTTTTCCCTTCAATTAGAGATAAAAAACTTAAAGAAAAAGTAAAAAATGGTGAACAATGGACAATATTTTACGCAATTAACATCCATGGTGGTGAAGCATATGAATTTATGAGAATACCTATGTTAGTTTCTGAAATAAAAATGCTTGCTGAAGATGAATTTTTAATTACTGCCCTTTATGATCATTATGGGATAAATCTTCATTCATTGTCTGGAGAAGAAAAAGAAAAAGCCGCAGATATTATAAAAGAAAATAAAGATTATGAAGTATTAGATGAAATACCATTTTGGGCAAATGGTGAAGGCTTTACTAATAAAAAAAGAAATAGATTATATTTATATGACAAAATAACAAATATTTTATCACCAATTTCTAATCAATTTGAAAATGTTAACATATCTGGGATAAGAGATGGAAAAGCATTATATATTTCAGAGAATTTCACTAATAAAAAAGAACAAACTACTTCACTTTATTTATATGATTTATATTCAAATGATATAAAATGTTTAATAGAAGACGAAGAGTACTCAATAGTATTTGCTGAATTTGTAAAAGATAAAATTGTATTTTGTGGTTCTTCAATGGATACATATGGATTAAATCAAAACTGTAATTTCTATACAATTGATGATGGTGATATAAAACTATTGTTTGAACATGATTTTGGAATTTCAAATTCTGTTGGCTCTGATTGCAGACTTGGCGGTGGAAATGAAGTAAGAATCTTTAATGATTATTTGTATTTCGTATCAACTGAGTCAAAAAGCTCCTTCATTAAAAAGCTATCTCTTGATGGTAAAGTAGAGAAATTAACAAGCGATATTGGATCTATTGATTGCTTTGATGTATGTAATGATGAAATAGTATTTATCGGTTTAAGAGGCATTAGGCTACAAGAAATATATTCATTTATTGATGGAGAAGAAATTCAAAGATCAAAACTAAATGAAATCATAATAGAAACTAAAAATATAGTATCACCAGAATCTATAAAATTTACAAATGATGATGTTGTTATAGAAGGTTTCATATTAAAACCAGTTAATTATGATGAAACTAAAACATATCCTGGTATATTAGACATTCACGGAGGTCCTAAAACTGTTTTTGGAGAAGTGTTCTTCCATGAAATGCAATATTGGGCTAATGAAGGTTATTTCGTATTTTTTTGCAATCCACGTGGCAGTGATGGCAGAGGAAATGAATTTGCTGACATTAGAGGTAAATATGGCACTATTGATTATGATGATTTAATGAAATTTACAGATTTAGTATTAAAAAAATATCCTCAAATAGATACTTCAAGGGTGGGAGTCACTGGTGGCTCATACGGAGGATTCATGACTAATTGGATTATAGGTCACACTGACAGATTTAAATGTGCTGCTTCTCAAAGAAGTATATCCAATTGGATATCAAAATTTGGTACAACTGATATAGGTTACTTTTTTAATTTTGATCAAATAGGTGCTACTCCATGGGATAATGTTGAAAAAATGTGGTATCATTCCCCTTTAAAATATGCAAATCAAGTTATAACCCCAACTTTATTCATTCATTCAGAGGAAGATTACAGATGTTGGTTACCAGAGGGACTACAAATGTTTACAGCCTTAAAATATCATGGTGTTGATGCTAGATTATGTTTATTTAAAGGTGAAAATCATGAATTAAGCAGAAGCGGAAAACCAAAACACAGGGTAAGAAGATTAGAAGAAATCACTAATTGGTTTGAAAAATACCTTAAATAATGGGAAGGGATCCTTCACTACCGTTCAGGATGACAGAAGGTTTTTAATACAATAAGCAAAGAGGACGGTTCTTGCTGGCAAATCTAGCCAACAAGAACCGTCCCCAATGTCCTCTCAATTCTCTGCATTCTTTAAAACGTGTTCTATTCTGTATCCATTTTCTTCTAGCTTCTTTTCAATTTCTTCTGTATCTAATGTATCTGTTCTAATAACTACATCAGTTTTTCCATTGTTACCCCTGTAAGCTACTATATGAGTTATATTTGCATTAAATGACTTAAATATATCTGCTATAACTGCTAATGCACCAGGTTCATCATTCGATTCTACAGTTATTCTAGAACCTATTTCTTTGAATCCTAAAAGGTTGATAAAGGAATCAAAAATATCACTTTCTGTAATGATACCTACAAGCTTTTCATCTTTTATTACTGGAATAGAACCAATTCTATTTTCTCTCATAATTACCGCTGCTTCTTCTAATAATGAATCCTCATATATTGTAATAACATTTTTAGTCATAGCATCTTTAACAGTAGTTTTAGTATACAAATAGTTTATTTCGAAAATACTTAATGATGTGGCTTTTGATGGGGATACTTTTTGAATATCTCCCTTAGTTAAAATACCAACAACTTTTTCCCCTTTAACTACGGGAACTCTTTTAAGATTTTTCTCTCTCAGTAATTCGATAGCTTCGCTAATAGGAGCATTTACTTCTATTGTGTATGGATTTTTGGTCATTTTGCTTTTTACATACATATTAATTACCTCCAAGATATGATTTTTGAATTTCATCACTTTTTGCTAATTCTTCTCCAGTTCCACTCATGGCAATTTTGCCTGTTTCTAAAACATAAGCTCTATGGGCAATAGATAAAGCCATTTTAGCATTCTGTTCAACTAGTAAGATAGTAGTACCAGTCATGTTAATATTTTTTATTATATCAAAAATTTCACGTACTAATAGAGGTGCAAGCCCCATTGAAGGCTCATCTAGCAAAAGAAGATTTGGCTTTGACATTAAGGCACGAGCCATAGCTAGCATTTGCTGCTCTCCTCCAGACAAAGTGCCTGCCATTTGCTTTTTTCGTTTCCCAAGTATAGGAAATAGTTCATACATATGTTCAATATCTTTTTTTATTTCACTTTTGTCTTTTCTTAGAAAGGCCCCTAATTCTAAATTTTCTAAAACACTCATTTGAGGAAAAATTCTTCTACCTTCTGGAACTTGTGATATTCCTATTTCAACCCTATTAGAAGCAGAGAGATTCACTATGCTTTTTCCCTCTAATATAATTTCTCCGCTTGTTGCTTTATTTAAACCTGACAAAGTACGTAATGTAGTAGTTTTTCCAGCACCATTTGCTCCTATTAATGTTACAATCTCACCTTTATTTACTGTTAAAGAAACATTTTTTAGGGCATGGATTACTCCATAATAAACATTAAGGTTTTTAATCTCTAACATATTATACATCCTCCCCTAAATAAGCTTCAATAACTCTTTTATTTGTTCTTACCTCTGATGGTGCTCCAGATGCTATTAATGTTCCATAATCTAATACATATAAACGCTCACAAATTTTCATAACAAGAGACATATCATGTTCAATTAACAATACGGTTAAATTAAAATCCTTCCTAATTTGTGCAATAGTATTAGTCAATTCTAATGTTTCATTAGGATTCATGCCAGCAGCAGGTTCATCTAACAATAAAATTACTGGTTTTGTAGCCATGGCTCTAACTATTTCAAGATGTCTTTGTTCTCCATAGGGTAAATTTTTTGCTAATTCATTTTTCTTATGAGTAAGCTTAAAAATATCCAATAATTGTTCAGCTTCTTTCATCAATCTTACTTCTTCCTCATAAAATTTATTTGAACGAAAAAAAGCTGAAGTTAAACCGTATTTAACATTTTGATGCATTGCAATACGTATATTATCTAATACTGTTAAATCTTTAAAAAGTCTTATATTTTGAAATGTACGAGCGAGACCTGCCTTCGTTACATTATAGGATTTTAGTCCACCTAATTCTTTTTCGTTTCCATCAATATTTAATTTTATGCTACCTGATGAGGGTACATAAACTCCTGTTAATAGATTGAATAAGGTAGTTTTTCCTGCACCGTTAGGGCCAATAAGTCCTACAAGCTCTCCTTTTTCAATTTTCATGTTAACATTAGAAACTGCCGTCAATCCACCAAAGGATTTCGTTAATTTTTCAACTGAAAGCAATGACATTTTTGGCTCCTCCTTTATTCAATTTTTTCACTTTTTTTCTTAAATTTAAAAAGATCAGTTATTTCTTTTGTTCCCAATAAACCTTGAGGTCTAAAAATCATTATAATTATCAACAATAAGGCATAAAAAATCATTCTCAACGCAGCAAAGGACTGTAAAAATGTAGTTACAACTGCAAGAACAATTGCTGCAATAATAGAACCAGTAATACTACCCATTCCACCAAATACTACTATTACTAAAATATCTATTGATTTCATAAAACCAAACAAATCAGGTTTAATAAAATAAAAATATGATGAATATAAAGCTCCTGCAATTCCTGCAAAAAATGCTCCTATAGAAAATGCCATTACTTTATATTTAGTAGTATTTATACCCATTGACTCGGCAGCAATTTCATCTTCACGGATAGATATGCATGCTCTGCCTAAAGATGACTTAATAAAATTATTTATTAGTATTAAAGTAACTGCCGTAAAAACAAATAACCATAACCAATTTGCATATCTTGGAATACCATTTAAACCTGCTGCTCCATTTGTAATATCATTCATATTTAAAAACACAACACGTATAATTTCTGCCATTCCTAAAGTAGCTATTGCCAGATAATCACCCTTTAGTCTCAAGGTAGGAATGCCTATTATTATTCCCACAAAAGCAGCCGCTATAGCACCTATTAAAACTCCTGCAAGAAAACCCATTGTAGAATTTGTATTCATTACGGTTAATGCACCAGCATATGCTCCTATTGACATAAAGCCTGCATGTCCTAGTGAAAACTGTCCTGTAAATCCTGTTACTAAATTTAAGCTTACTGCTAATATTATATTAATACAAATAGTTGCTATTGTTATTTCATAAAAACTATTTATAACTCGTGCTGAAATCAGTCCTTGAATAACAGAATAGAATACCAGAATTAATACTAATGTAATAATGTTCTTTTTATTTAATACCTTCATACTACACCTTCTCTTTCGTATTCTTTCCAAGGAGTCCGGATGGCTTGATAATCAATATAATAATCAAAAATGCAAAAACAGCTGCATCTCTATACATTGAATTACCATAACCGGAAACAAATGTTTCTAGTAAGCCTATAACAAGTCCACCAATCATCGCACCTGGAATATTCCCTATGCCGCCAAAAACTGCTGCAACAAAGGCCTTTAGGCCTGGCATCATTCCCATTAAAGGGTCTATAGAATTATAATAAATTCCCACTAAAACTCCTGCTGCTCCAGCTAATGCAGACCCAATAGCAAAAGTAAATGATATTGTATTGTCTACTTTTATACCCATTAATTGCGCTGCATCCTTATCAGTAGAAACTGCTCTCATAGCTTTACCTATCTTAGTTTTGTTAACTATAAATTGTAAAATCACCATTAGAACTACAGTTGTTATTACTATATAAATTTGCTGCATTTTAATAGTTATATTACTTATATAAAATAATGAATCAGAAAGTACTTTTGGAAATGACCTTACCCCCGCTCCCACAAAAAACATCATTATATATTCTAACAAAAGGGACATACCAATTGCTGTAATTAATACTGCTATTCTAGATGAGTTCCTTAAAGGTTTGTAAGCTACCTTTTCAATTATAATTCCTAAAATAGCACATAAAACCATTGAAATAATAAGGGCAGGTACAAAACCTAATTTTGCATAAGTTGTAACTGCGAAACCTATATAGGCTCCTATCATATAAATATCTCCGTGGGCAAAGTTAATTAATTTAATAATTCCATAAACCATAGTATAACCTAATGCTATTAATGCATATATACTACCCAAAGAAATACCATTAACAAGTTGTTGTAAAAACTGATCCATGCTGCACCTCCTTACTGAAAATAATAATAGTTAGTAAATAATTTTATATTATCATACTAACTTATTATTATCAAATATTATATTTAATTTTTATTGTGGATCTACTTGAACGCTTGATACTTGAACTCCATTTTCTAATTCAACAACGAATGCTGATTTAACTGCGTTGTGATCATCTCCTACAGTAACATTACCTGTTACTCCGTCAAAATCTTTTGTTGCTTTCAAAGCATCCTTAATTTTCAATGGATCTGTAGAATCTGCACGTTCTATAGCATCAGCTATGAAGTAACCAAGGTCATAACCTAATGCATTAAATGCACTTGGTTCATTTCCATTATATTTGCCTTTGAATGCTTGTACGAATTCTGTAACTTGAGGATCTTCTCCTAAAGAAGAATAGTGATTTGAAAAATACACATTAGTTAAATTTTCAGCACCTGCAAGTGTTGTTAATTCTGGGGCACCAAAACCATCTGCACCAAGTATAGGAGCATCTATATCTAAATCACGAGCTTGTTTAATAATTAAACCTGCTTCTTCATAATAACCAGGAATAAATATTACGTCAAAATCTTCACCTTTTATATTTGTTAATATAGCGTTAAAGTCTTTATCCTTCGCTACATAACCTTCTAGTGCAACTATTTCTCCACCAGCTTCTTTAAATGTTTTAGTAAAGTTTTCTCCTAATCCTTTCCCATAATCGCTTGAATTATCTTGGATTATAACCGCTTTTGTAGCATTAAGATTATTAATTGCAAAGTTTGCTAATGTTACCCCTTGGAATGCATCAGTGTAACATGTACGGAAAACAAAATCATTTACCTTTCCGTTGTTATCTACTGTAACACCATAGTCTGCAGTAGCAGAAGATGAAATTACAGGAATACTATTTTGCATAGCTACAGGTATAGTAGCCATAAAGTCACCTGAAGTTGCAGGTCCAAGACAAGCCACTACATTTTCTTGAGTCATAAGTCTTGTAGCTACTGAAGTTGCTTCACCAGCCTCTGACTTATTGTCAATTTTAACAGGAACTATTTGCTTTCCATTAATTCCTCCATTTGCATTAATTTCGTCAAATGCCATCATTATTCCGTCTACAGATTGTTGTCCATATGAAGCAACATTACCTGACAATTCATAATTTAAACCTATTCTAATTTCATTTTCATTACCAGTATTTGAACCTTTGTTGCCACATCCTACTAACATGCTTAATATTAGTATAACTGCAATCATTTTAATAACTGATTTCCTCATTTTATGTATTACACCACCTTGTTATTATATATAATTTTAAAATTAATAATAATACATTTAGAATCCTTTGTCAATAATTATTTTATTATATATAATGTTAATCCAATTATAATATGATTTAAGTATTTACGACAAATTAATTAACTATACGATTATTCTATATGTACGCTTGTATGCATTAAGTATACAAGTCATATAAATTGTTCATGTTATAATTAAAGAATTTTATGAGTAGGTAAACAATTTAAATATAATTATATATGGGATTAAACTATAACAATATTTAATCAAATGCGTATAATAAATCAAATAATAATTTGGAGGAATATGCAATGAGATTTTTTTATGGTGAAAAAAATATATTGAGAGCATTAGAAGAGGCGGAATTTTGGAAGCATCAGGAAAGCGAACATACAAATGTTATACAGGAAATTGTTCCTGATTTAGAAGAAGAATATGTTAATAAATTAGAAGAATATAAAGAAATTTTTGATTCAACGCATGCAAGAATTGTACAGTATATGGAATTAGGGGTAAATTGTCATAATATATTATCTTCAGAAATATATCAAGATATAATAAACATAATAAATTTAGCTGTAAGACAAAGTCAGGTCTTTGTCGGATTTTTAGGAACGCTTTTAAGAGACAGCACAGCAGTAAAAAATAACCCTGCAGCTGTAGTGGTTATAAATCACATAAGAAGGGAATCTGAATACTTTATAGGAATAGTAACAGCATTTTTAACAGCAAGCTGCAATGTACCAAATAATCCCACCATGGATATGAACAGAATTAATGAAAGAGACATGAAGAACTATAGATACTAGTATTCTATAGCAAAGAGTAATTCTTTGCAACAAAGCAGCTACTTATTAGCTGCTTATTCTAATTATATTGAAATAATAAAAAAAGCAAAAAACTTCTCAGTTAAAGAGAAGTTTTTTGAAATGTACATTTTGTTTAACATTAATTGCTATTTATTAGCAACCACAAGCTTCTTCGCCGCATCCAAATACACAGAATAAAATTACTAGCAACAAGAAGAAGAATAATAAATTGTCTCCACCAAATCCTCCAATTCCTCCTACTAAGTCATTGTCATCCCCGCAGAAGCAAAAGAAGATTACCAATAACAGGAAGAACCATAATAAAGTATCATTATTATCTCCAGCACCTAATATATTTCGAAACATGTATGTTACCTCCTAATAATTTATTATTTTCTATATATTATTCTTTACCCCATGTAAATGTTACTTTTATTCTTCATTATTTAAAGAATTTAAAAAATATTTAATTTTGCTAAACAGATCTCTATTAGTTATATTCCTATTAGATTTTGATAAATCATAACCTCCATTATTTTGATTTAATAATTCAATATTTCTTAATAAATCAATGAATATTTCTGCATTTTGATTCATTTTTTTATTGTTGCTGCTATCAGACAAATATCGAATTATATTTTCAGCCTGATTAATTGGAGTGACTTTATTGATATCATTAACAATACCTTTATCATAATTGCTGCTTTTAATTCTATTAATTATATATATGACATCAAACATATCTTTCAATTTTAACAAAGTAATCGTATCTGGACCCTTTTTGTACACTATACCCACCCACCTTAATACTTTTAATTTATTATATGAACTTAAAACTATTGGGGAACAATGGTTAGAATCAGAAATGTTAAAAAGTATTTGTTTTTTATTGTTCATGGTATATAATATAAATATGCTTATATTTTTTATGAAAGAGGTACCTTTATGAAGATAATTATTAATGTAATTATTATTGGATTAATTGGCTTATTGTCTTCTACTTACTTATTCGACATCTCGCCAATTAATTACAAAAATTCAATTGAGATACAAACACCTGTTGAAACAAGTGAATTAAGATTAGAAATAGAAAATGAAACTATTGATTTTCTTAATCCAAAATCAATAGTTATAAAGCATACTTCTAATACAGATGAAGTGTTAAAATCACTTAACCAAAATATATTTACGGCTAACATATATAAAGATAATAAACTAATTCATGAAAATATATCAAACTTAGAGCTAGTAAATCTCTCATCTAATACTACTTTAACTATTAATAAGGATAACCCAATGGTAACTACATTAGATATAAGCCAAGAAAAACTAAAATTAGATGATGGAACATACAAGATAGTTCTACAATCTAATTTAATTGCGGACTCAAAGTATTCTTCTATTGATATACAAGTAACATATGATACAGCTGGCACATATGTACCAGCTTTAAATGCCGCTCCCGCAGGAACGAAAGGCTTGACAATATATTTTACAAGTGAAAAATTAGATACTTTAATTCCAGTTACAAAATTTTCTATAGAAGATAAATCTATTACAAGAATGGCTATTGAGCAGCTCCAAAATGGTCCATCAGATACAAATATGAAAACTATAATAGGTGATGTAACAAATTGCACTTATAATAACGGAAATGTAGTGATAGATTTGCCTAGTAGCTATAACCTATACAATAATGTTAATATTGGCACATTAGCATACAATGCATTTGTTAAAACAATATTTGATGTAGATAGGTATTGGCCTATATACAGTGTATCTTTTACAATAGACAGAAAGAAAGTCGAAACCTATTTTAATGGAATTGACACTTCAAAGGCTATACCAAACACAGAATATAATTATTCATTATATTTAGCATATAAAGTTAATGAAAGATACTATTTATTTGATTTGCCAATCGACGCTCAGGCTGCAGGAATCAATAAAAATGATTCAACTGAAATAAAAGCCCAAAAATTATTTGATTATTATTCTGATGTAAAATTAACTTATGGAAGAAATCCAATCCCTAATGATGTTAAATTAAATACTGTTACGATAGAAGGCAGAAACTTAATATTAGATTTTAATGAAAAATTTACTAATTCTTATAATAATAAAGATGATTTAAAGCTTATGATGATAGAATCTCTAATATATTCATTTACTTCTATCCCTAATGTGGATGGCATACAAATAACAGTTAATAAAAAACCATTAACAAACTTTGTAAAGGACAGAGATTTATCTGGAATTTTAACTCCACCTAAATTCATTAATCCTGAAATAACAAATTAGGAGGAAAATATGAACCGTTTTAGAATGTTCATGATGGGAAGGTATGGGACAGACCAATTATCTATGGCACTATTAATACTAGGAATGACATTATCCTTTGTAGCTGAAACTTTTTCTTCTTCTATTATTACACTTTTGTCCTATATAGTATTTTTTATATGTATATATAGAATTATGTCTAGAGATATTGCGCTTCGTTCACAAGAAAACTATAAGTTTTTAAGAATTTGGAGTCCTATTAATAAAACATTGCAATCAAAAGTAAATATGTTAAAAGGAAGAAAATATTATAAATATTTTAAATGTCCAAGTTGCAAACAAATGATTCGAGCTCCAAAAGGTAAAGGAAAAATTGCAGTGACCTGTCCAAAATGCAAGAATAAATTTATTAAACAAACCTAATAAGAAACTATTAAACAAATAAAAGAGATCATTCCCTACCGTTCAAGATGACAGAACGGTAGGTGAAGAATCTCTTTTAAGATCACTTTTTCTTTTTTAGTTTTCCATTATTTTTCTGCTAATAGATGTTTTTTTAAATGCTGCAACAAATATTACTGCAACTATTATTCCAGCTATTGATTGTACCGCATTGCCTGGTATATCCATCAAAGTAGAAATAAAATTACCAACCATTAAAGAGCCTACCACATAATAAGCTGCTACTTGCCAAATACTTCCTAAAACAGCACCAATAATCCAACTAATCTTACTTTCCTTATTCATTTTATATATTACATATCCCATAATTAATGCCATTATTCCCTTTATTATAAATGTTGGTATTGCATAATGTGCATATCCACCTAATATATCTGACAAAGCAGCTCCGATGCTAGCTGCAAAAGCTCCCCTTTTACCACCAAGTAATATAACAGCAATAAATATAAAACCATCCCCTAAATGCACATATCCATTAGATACAACTGATGGAACTTGAATCATAAATGTAGCTACACATATAAGTGCTGCAAGCAGTGAAATGTATACCATATCTTTTATTTTTTTATCTTTCATTATAGCCTCGTCCTCCTATATATTTATTCTAATATAATTATATAACATTCTGTGCTCTTTAAAAGATACAGTTCTATATATTAGATAGGGGTCAGTTGTTCAAAAAAAAACTCTTAAAAATAGGGTTAGGGCTATAAAAAAAAGATGAGCAATCTCATCTTTATCATTCATATATATCAAGGGCTGTGCACCCTTTCTTCGACATTAATCTACGAGCGATACTTCAACAGTTAACTCAAACTCAGCACTCTCGCGACACACAAAATGATCTACTTACTGCTGCTTCCTTCCGGACCTGACAGGGTTCATAGGATTTTGTTGCACGAGACCAAGTTCTCAACATCACTTGAAGAAGTCAGCCTCATAAATTAAGCCTCTGAAAGGGAATTCCACCTTGCTACAGCGGATTGCAAGTACAGGGCACCGCTACCTCCCCATGTAGCACAGCCTTAGAATGTTACCACAAAAAATAATTAATGTCAATGTTAATTATTTCAAAACTTCTAATGTCTTTTCTTCTTCATATTGTTTAGTATACAATGTATAATAATATCCCTTTTCATCTATAAGACTTCTATGATTACCACTTTCAACTATTTTACCGTCTTTTACAACCAATATTATATCAGCTTTTTTTATTGTTGATAATCTATGAGCAATAATAAAAGAAGTCCGTCCCTTTAACAAATATTCAATACCATTTTGTATGAGCTTTTCCGTATTTGTATCTATTGACGAAGTAGCTTCATCTAAAACAAAAATCTTTGGATCAGCTAATACAGCTCTCGCTATAGATATAAGCTGTTTTTCCCCAGTAGAAAGCTTGTCTCCCCCTTCTCCAACTTCTGAATCATATCCATTTTCAAATCTTTCAACAACTTTATCTGCAGAAACTATTTTAGCTGCACTTTCTACTTCTTCATCAGTTGCATCTAATTTACCATACCTTATATTTTCTCTAATAGTACCTGAAAATAAATGAGGGTTTTGTAAAACATATCCTAAATTTGAATGAAGCCATAACTGAGACCTTTCTTTATAATTTTTCCCATCAATTAATATTTCACCTTCTGTAGGCTCGAAAAACCTGCATGCCAAATTAACCAATGTACTTTTTCCAGCTCCAGTTTCACCTACTATAGCTACGTTAGTACCAGCTGGTATATGCAAATTAAAGTTACTTAACACTTCCTCATCTCCATCAGGATAACGAAATGTTACATTTTTAAATTCAATTTCACCTTTAATTTCTTCCCAATTTTCTTTTTTTGGATTAAAATTATCACCATACTTTTCCACTACATCTTGTCTATCCTTTATTAAAGGCTCCCTTTCTAGAAGTTCAGTAACCCTTTCTATATTAGCTTGCAAGGCAACTACTTCAGCAAAAATTCTAGCCAATTGTTGAATAGGTTCAAAAATTCCTATAGCATAAGACAAAAATGCTGACAATGTTCCGATTCCCATCAAATCATTCATAGCTAAATATCCTCCCCTAGCAAGGACAATAGCAGTTGAAACAGAACCAAAGAAAACAATTATAGGTATAAAAACAGCATTTAATCTAGACATTCTTATGGTTGATAATTCCATCTCACTTGTAACTTTTTTAAAATCATTTAAATTATCTTCCTCTATAACTAATGTTTTAGTAGTTTTAGCACCAGTAATTCCTTCATTAAAATCACCAGTCATTTTAGAGTTAATTTTTCTTATCTTTCTATTTGTTTCAAGTAATTTCTTTTGAAAATAAACAGTTATTATTGCCATAAGGGGGACAATTACAATTACTAGTAAGGCTAACTTAAAATTTAAAAGCATCATTGCAATAAAAACACCAATTACATATGTAATTGACCAAAATACATCTACTACTCCCCAAGCGAACATTGAACCTATTCTATTGGTATCGCTTAATACCCTTGCCATAATATATCCTACAGGTGTTGTATTATAATAAGAAAGAGAAAGCTTCTGCAAATGAGTAAATATTGCTTGTCGCAAATCATATCCCAAGCGCATTTCTACTATAATTGCAAGGCGAGCAAAAATGACAACTGTTAAAACTTGAAATATTAATGTTACAGCATAAATTGCTATAAATTCTTTAAGTCCCTCAGTATTATTAGGTACAATGAAATTATTTACTGCATATCTTTGAAATAAAGGCATTAATACATCAATAAATGCTGAAAGCAGCATAAATATTAC
>JAQVWY010000007.1:0-52080 GCA_028709465.1 Tissierellia bacterium
TTGGATGATATTCGCAATCTTTAGTGAAGATTATGAGCATTATTGATACAGTAAACCTCCTCAATTCTTACCCCTTGTTCGCGAAATTTTGATACCCAAGATGTAATTAATGTTGGATTATTAATATCTACTGTTAATGCTAGGTCTTGGTAGGAGAATAAACTTTTACTACATTCATTTTAATCCAAAGCCATATTTTGCCAAATTAAAACCACCCTCCATTAGTTATATTTTGGTCTAACTTTTGGAGGGTGGTTCACTGTTCAGTACTATTTTATAAGTCCATAGTTTTAATCTAATTTTAAGCGAGAGTCTTCTTTGAAGCTCTTTCTTGCAGGGTTGCCCTCAACACGCCAAACTTGCTTTCGCTTTAAGTCGTAGAGTACAGACCAAACGGTATCGGCACCTTGCTTGCGATTGTACTGACACATAAAACCATATTTCCCAGATAAGACCTCTTGTGCAAACTTTATAGTATAACCGTCTTTATTCTGTTCCAATGCGGTACGTACAGTTTGATATCGTTCGCTGGATCGCCAGTCATCAATCTCAGGATTTTGATAGTCCTGCATTTTTTCAGAATTGAAGTTATTGGCAGTTGCAACAAACTGTTCTCCATTACGAGGACGTATAACTTCTATTACCCTTGGATTGCATTCTACAACAACAATTTCACCGCTTTTATCTGCGATGGTCAGCGTCTGTGCAGATGCAATGGGCAGCTGATGAAGTGCTGCCAATGCTTCGTTGGTTGTTCTGCACTTTTCCAAAAGATATCGTGTAAGCATTCCAGCATTCAACCCTGGTTTTCGTAAATGGGGGTACACAAAAGTAATTCCAACTGCTAAACCGTGCCTATTTACACCATCCTCCATCTGTACAAAAGCAGTGGTGTTTCCATTAAAAGAATAGCTATCTTTCAGATGATACAGGCAGTTCATGTAGAGATTCTCAAGGCTTACTAAAAAATCACTGTTCCGTGCAAACACGATTTCGTCCTTTGTGCTAAAAGCAAAACAGGTGCATTTATTGTTAAGCTCGAAGCAATACATGGAAAATAGAAGTGCGTGAAGCGTTTCCACCGGCACTTTATTTCCATCAGCAATACCTTGTATTTCCTCTAAAATTTCAGGAAAATATTTCTGATACTCTATGGTGCATTCATTGGCAAAGGCATATCTTTCCTCTGTCAAAGCAAAAGCAGGGCAATAGTCGAGTTTTTTTCCTTTTTTAAGAAGTAAATTTCCCCATTTATAGCCAGCATCATAGTGTGTTCCTTTAAATCTTCTGTGGTACATTTTTAACTCTCCATTCGTTGTATTGAGAGTTGACGTCATCTCTTGATTTAAGGGTAACTGAATAAAAATTTAATGTCAAGCGAAAACTTAATACTTGACATATGAATTCGTTTAAACTATAATCTATATAGTTATGATAACTACATAAAATCGTTATAGGAAAAAGGAAAAACAATGTTAAACAATATAGAATTATATGAATACAGCAAGATAATGAGCGAAGTAAAACTGGTTTTGTGGGATGATTTACCGAACTTTGCAATCTATTGTGATCAGATGTTACAAATTGTTACTGATGAATTATCTTTTATGCATAATGACAGTGAAAAGCTTATTACAAAAAACATGGTAAACAATTATGTAAAATGGGGAATAATGCCTAAACCAGTAAAGAAGAAGTATGAAAAATTGCACATTGCTTATGTCATTGTAATTACTGTACTTAAACAGATACTCCCAATTTCAAAAATTAAAGACGGAATTAAATTGCAGGTTGCATTGCAAGGAAATGAGAAAATAGCTTATGATTCTTTTTGCGAAGCATTTGAGGAATCTATGAAGAGAGTTTTTATTCCGATTTTAGAAAAATACAGCCCATATGTATTAGAGGAAAGAGAAATAAAATATGAAAAACTTGCTATTTCCTCTATTACTACAGCACTATCCAATAAACTTTTAACTGAAAAAATTATAGAAACAAAAATTAAAAAGATGTAAATAACCTTAATGCAGAAGGAGAAATATTATGGATGAAAATAAGATTGCAATACTGACAGATTCTTGCTCAGATATACCTCGAAATTTACTGGAAAGGTTTCATATTTATGAGATGGCACTTACTATCAACTACAAAGACATATCATATCGTGACAGAATTGATATTACGCCGGAAGAAGTGTATGAAAATCTGCAAAATGAAATACCACATACTAGTTTGCCAACTATTGGTGAAATGCATAAGGTAATAGAAAAAATCATAGCAGACGGATATAGTAAAATAATCATTCCTGTAATCTCTTCAGGATTGAGCGGAACATTCAAAGCAATTGAAATGGTTTGTAAGGAGTTTAATAATATTAAAACAAAAGTCATAGATACAAAAAATATAGCTCTCGGATCTGGATTTCTGTCCATATATGCAGCACAATTAGTCGAAGAAAATTTAAGTTTTGAAGAAATTGTTAAGAAGGTAGAAAATAAAATTGAAAACTCAAATATTTACTATAGTTTACAAACGCTGCATTATCTTGTAAAGGGAGGAAGGTTAGGGCGTGTAGAAGGAATGATAGGAAGTGTACTTCAAATAAAACCTATCATTAGCTGTGACAAAGAAGGAATTTATTATACAGTAGAAAAAGTACGAGGAAGAAAACAAAGTATTAATAAGCTGATAGAAATAGTACAGGATAAAATTAAGGACAAGAAAAATTATTATCTTGCTATTTGTCATGGATATGCTCAAGAGGAAGCAAATAAAGTCAGAGAAATAATGCAGCCATATATAGATAAAGCAACTATATATATGGAAGGACAAATTTCCCCTGCTCTTGGTGTTCATACAGGGCCGGGACTTATTGGTATCGGATGCTTCAATCTGGAAGACTGATTAAGGATATTAATAATATTAAGTATTGGGTTGATGGAGTATGGGAAGTTGGTATATGCTACCTTTTTACTTTGTATTAGTTTTATAAGGTGAAATAATTTGTATTTTAAGAGGTGTGAGGGAAATGGATTTTGGATATAAAATAATAATTCCCATGGAAGATGAAGCCGAGTATATAGGCAATATGTTGCTTCAATTTAATATCGAATCAAAACCGCTTACTCAGGAAAAACCGTTTATCAGCATTAATAGAAGCATAAAAGATGAGAACGGAGAGATTATTGGTGGTATTTTGGCATGTTCGGCATTGTGGAATATTCTATCTATTGATACATTATGGGTGAAAAAAGAATTTCGCAATCGGGGAATTGCGAAGCAATTGTTGAGTATTGTGGAAGATAAGGCAAGAAGTATGGGGTGCCATATTGCATATCTGAGTACTTATGATTTTCAAGCTAAAGACTTTTATTTAAAAAAAGGATATGAAATTTTTGGTGTATTAGAGGATTGTCCTGAAGGACATAAGCTTTATCATTTATGCAAAAGATTATGAGCTATATTAATAAAAAATATCAAACATATCTCTTAATTAAAGAGTTAATAGTTTATATAAGTATCACATTTATTTTTACATGGCTTTTATGGTTAATGGTGTTTATCCCATCTAACTCAAAAATTTTTCTATTAATCTCATCAGACTGGATCATAAGGATAGGAACCTTTATTCCATCTGTTGCAGGTCTGATTTGTGCTTGTTTATTAGCATGCATCTTATTTCATACAATATGTAATTTAACGTTAGGAATTGTCCCTTTAATATTAACAAAATCAGGAGCTGTTATTCTTCTTTTATTTTTATTTTTAATAACGACAGCAATAATATACAAGTATATCCCCTCTTGGAGAAGACTCAACTAACATTCAAATACGGGTTTAATTTTAAGAAAAATTAAAAATTTGCTGGTTTTAGTCTAAAACGAAAGGGTTAATCAAATTATTTTCATTGTAGAATTATAAGAAATATACTATATTTGTCTACACTATTATATCAATAGTATGGTATAAAATGATTGAGGAAAACAAAATAATTGTTGTTGAAAATAAGGACCCTTCACATCCTTGTGGAAAAGTTTTAAGGAAAATATAAGTGCGTTTCGATAAAAATATGAATCTTCTAGTATTATCTGCAGAAAGGTGTATCCTCTCATAATAGAAGCCTTAATTATTTAAGTTTGAATGGGAATATGGAGTAGAATAACGTTTGTTAGTTTAATTATTGACATCTATATCCATGATTGATACAATAAATATATTATCAGATCAAACCAATTTTGGAGATTGGATTAGCAACCATGCATACGATATCAAAGAATATAAGGAATTCTGGGTAGGTCCTAGATATTAGTAAAGAAGATGTCAAGATTCTATATCAGGTTACAGCGAAAAATCAATTAAAAAAATTATAATTACAGTAAAGGTTTAATGAATAAATGGAGGCTGAACACTATGTTAGTAAAAAAAGAAAAAGTATCGCTTTTAGATTTTAATCCAACTCCTATTAATTATCTTCCAAGTCTCTCAAAAGAATTAGGAGTTGAACTCTTCATTAAACGTGATGACCTTACTTTGTATGGGGCAGGCGGAAATAAGATGCGAAAACTAGAATATATTCTTTATGATGCCATTCAGAAGGGTGCTACAACACTTCTAACCGTTGGAGGAGCACAAACTAATCATGGTCGTCAAACAGCAGCTGCTGCAGCGAAGTATGGTATGAAATGTGTTATTATATGTGTTGACGAATATCCTGGTGAGATTAGTGGAAATATACTTTTGGATGGTATCTTAAATGCAGAGGTGGTTTTGAAAAAGAATGATGGCCGGGCTCAAAGTGTACAACTTGCTGAAACTATAGCAAATGTAAAAGCTAGGTATGAAGATTTGGGTGAAATAGTATATGAAATACCGCTTGGCGGCAGTGATGTAGTGGGTGTTATGGGATACTATGAGGGAGCAGTTGAAATAACAGCTCAAGCTAAAAGGTTAGGTATTGAAGATGCCACTGTTATAACTGGTGTTGGCAGTATGGGAACCTATTTAGGCCTTTACTGTGGTTTTAAAAACGAGGGTTCACCTTTAGGGCTCACAGGAATTGCAATTCTTCCGTTCGCTGATTATCAAGATAAAAGAATAGTGGAATACTTCCAGCAAGTAAAGCAGGAATACAATCTTTCTATCGATGCAAGTCGTAAGGACTTTAATATTGAAACAAGCTATACAAGAGGAGCTTATAATAATCCTGATTTTAATGTGCGACAAGCTATTTATCGTATGGCAAGGTCAGAAGCAATATTATTAGATCCATGTTATACAGGAAAGGTATTCGCTGGTGTATTAGACATGATAGGAGAAGGTAAGATAAGGAAAGGCGAAAAGATAATATTACTGCATACAGGAGGAATGCCAGGGCTATATACTAAACATCATCGATTAGAATTTGAAAAAGAACTTATAGATCATATTACAATTTTAGAATAAGAGTTTATTAATAATATACGGAACCTTATACAATTTTTATCGTCTAATATAATATGAATGCATGCATAATTTTTAATAAGGAGAAATTTATGAAAAAATTACATATGGTGTTAACCGTTCTATAGTAGGTTTGTCTAAAAAAGTACTGATTGTAAATACCTTAGGAGAATTAGGTCAGTTTTTTTCAAATTAAAATGAGAGTACTATTTTATTTTATTGGATTGCTGTTATATCTTTTATGTTTCAAATTTATTAAATAATAGCTTAATGTTAAAATAGGAAATGCGTAGACGGTTATAATAAAATACAAACTTTAAAAAAATTACAATCAATCCCTCAAAGATAGTTTGAGGGATTTTAATTATGTGTAGATTTTTTATTTATTATAGATGTTTATGTAAAAAAATACAATATTAGATAAATATCTAATTATATATTGAAATTAGATAAGCGTTATTATATAATTAATAAAAAGCTGTTCTTGGAGGTTTATATGAGTTTAAAACTTATTAAGCAAAAAGACTTCTCTTTATTAATATTTGGGAAATTAGTTTCATTACTTGGTAGCAACATTCAACAATTTGCGTTATCTTTATATGTATTATCACTTACTGGTTCTGCAACCATTTTTGCTTCTATACTATCTGTTTCAATTGTTCCAAGGTTAATTTTATCTCCTATTGCTGGGGTGTTTGGAGATTGGTTTGACAGAAAAAAATCAATAGTTATGTTAGATTTGTTAAACTCAATAATAATTGGAATCTTTGCAGTTATTTACATAGTTAATGGGAAAATATCAATACCTCTTATTTATATATTAGTTATTTTATTAGAAGTTAGTGAGATTTTTTTTCATTCAGCAATGTCAGCGGTTTTACCTAGTATAGTCAATAAAGATGACTATTTAGAGGCAAATTCAATAAATTCAGCATTTATGAATATTGGAAACATTTTTTCTCCTATTATAGCCGCAGTGCTATATGGAATATTTGGAATGAAAATAATACTGATAGTTAATTCTATTAGTTTTTTATTATCATCTATAAGTGAAATGTTTATAAATATACCTAAATTAAATAATCATCCAGAGAAAATAAATATAAGAGTTTTTAAAACCGATTTTAATGAAGGTATCAATATTATTAAAAACAATAAGTTATTATCAACAATGATAGGGTTAGGTACCATAATTAATTTTTCAGCTTCACCGCTTTTTGGGATAGTAGTTATTTATTATTTAAGAGAAGTATTATTAATAAGTGATATTCAATTTGGAATATTTCAAATGATATTTTCCGTATCTATGTTAGCTGCACCTATATTTTGCGGATCAATTATTAGAAAAACAAAGATTGGAAAACTCATTTATCAAAGCTTTATAATTATTTCTATATTAATATTTATTATGGCGATATTTTCCTTAAGTTATGTAGTAAATATTTTTAATACTAATATGGTTTCATATGTGGGATTATTAATTGTATCATTTGTTATTGGAATGGTTGTAACAGTTGCTAATATAGCATTAGGAACGCTTTTTGATAAAATAGTACCTTTAAATATAATGGGGAGAACTTCCACAGTATTTAATTTTGCAGTAACTGTATTTGTGCCACTTGGTCAAATGATATTTGGATTTTTATTAGATATTACATTTCCAAGTATTGTAGTTACTATAAGCGGGTTGATACTTTTTATTACAATTATTAAATATAAATACACCTTAATAGATTATGATTATATTGAATCAAATAAAGAAGAAAATTTACATTCAAAGATGTAGGAGATGTGATAGATGAATTTTAAATTTTATTTTAAAGAGAGCAAATTATATGATTTTTTATATTTTCCTGGATTGGTTTTTTCAAAAGAACGTATTGAAAAGTCACAAGGTGAATATGCCGGTGAGGAATTTTATATGAAAGGTTATATTAATTTAATTAATAGGGTAGAAGGAAAATTAAAACCATATATAAAAGATATTGAATTATTTTATGACGAACAGTATACGAATAGTTACGATTTTGTAGAATTGATTACTGATATCTACACAATTTTTGGTTATAAAGATGAAAAAGAATATTTGAACATGCTGTTAGATTTAGATGAAAAGCAAATTAAGTCAAGTATTGCTTATTCAATATTGGCAAGTAATGAAAATAATAAAGAATATTCAGAAGAAATAATGAAAAAAGCTGAAAATATAAATAAAGATCAATTGATTTCAATTATAAAAGAATTACCTGTAGAGCCTTCAACAAAATGGAATTTATTTATGATAATTGAAGAACCTATGGATCATATGAGAATGTATGTTAATTTAATGTCTAGTTTGCTTCCAATTTTTGAAGAGATTTATTATTCGTATGAAGATGAAGTAAATAATTATGGACATTATTTAGTGGATTTCTTCAATAAAAATGGTTCTAATGGGTTAAAAGAAATAAGTTATTCAATACTTGACTTAGATTTAATTAAAGATGAAGAGAATAGAGTATTAATTTCAGCAATAAAACAATATGCTTTATTAGTTTCAAGCGGAAGTAAAAATAATTACATAGTTTGGGGATTGAAAACAGAAGAATACTTCAAAAGAATGAAAGAAATAAATGAGAACAAGGTAAATGAAAGAGTTCATGTTTTTAAAAACTTAGGAGATAAAACCAGATATGAAGTGCTAAAATTATTGGCTATGGGAGAAACGTCAACAAAAGTAATTGCCAAAGCATTAGGAGTTTCAAGTGCAACAATTTCATATCATATAAGTAATCTACTACAGGCAAAAGTTATAAAACCAGGTATAACTAATGACAAATATAATTATACTGTTGATTATATATTTCTTGAGAAAATTATAAACGAGCTTAAGGAAGATATGATGTTTCCTAATTAGTAATAAAATAAGGTGTTAGATTTACCCCTTATACAACAGTTTCAACGGAAAATGATGTTATAATTAATAAATTAGATATGAATAATTTATTTGAAGATGAAAATTTATGGTGATATTATGATGGCATTGGATATGAAATAAAGTTAACACCAAGTGAATATTATGAAAAGTTCATTTATTCTGAAGATTACAATAATGGTGCTGAAATAGGATACAATAAAGTGTTATGTAGTTGTAATGTAGTTGAAAACCAATTTGAGGTATATGAGAATGAAATTGTTGTTGAATACTATATACCAGAAATTAATTATGAGTATCATGGCCTTGATTGGCAAAGTATTAGATAGTGTTTGAATAATTTGAAGGTAATTGGAAATCGATTGGAATAATTCATAATCAATGGACTATATAACTCACTGATAAATTAATATAAAAGTATATATGTGGAGGGCATTAGCCCTCCATAATTGTTTATTTACTTGACAAATCTATAAGTTTGATTATAGAATTATTTAAAATATAATAACTAATAATTTTCGAAAGTGGAAGCATATGAATTATTATAAATATACCAATGAAGAAATTGAATATTTAAAAAACAGGGATCCTATATTAGGTACAGAGATAGATAAAATAGGCATGATAGAAAGAGAAATTGAACCAGATATTTTTTCTGCACTTATTTCAAGTATAATAAGTCAACAAATATCCACCAAAGCAGCTGTTACGGTAAAGAAAAGATTTGTTAAATTGATTGGATCTATAACCCAGGAAAATATTGAAAAGGCAGATGTTAAATTAATGCAGGAATGTGGTATGTCTTTTAGAAAAGCGAGTTATATAAAAGATATAGCCAAAGCAGCTGTAAATGGTATCATAGATTTTCCAAATCTTAAAAAGTTAACAGATGAGGAAGTAATCAAAGAGTTGACGCAACTAAAAGGTGTGGGAGTATGGACGGTTGAGATGTTACTTTTACATTCTTTACAAAGACCAAATATACTTAGCTATAAGGATTTAGGAATTCGCAGGGGTATTATTAAATTATATGAGTTAGATGGATTGACAGAAAAGGAATTTGAGTTATACAGAGACAGATATTCTCCTTATTGTACCGTTGCATCATTATATCTGTGGAAGATATCATCTGTTGATTATTAATGGAATAATTTTCTTTAATAATTTTAAATTTGATGATAAAATAGATATATGAAACAGATATCTATATTTTTGATTTATTTGAAGGGATTGATAACATGTCTGATTCACAAATAACAAAGAAAGCATTAGCATATTCTATGAAAAAATTAATGGAAGAACATCCAATGAAAAAAATAAGTATAAGTGACATAGTAGAAGGATGCAATATGAACAGACAAAGCTTTTATTATCATTTCAAAGATAAATATGATTTAGTAAATTGGATTTTTAATACTGAATTAATTGCTTCTATTAAAGACTTTTCCATGGAGAACTTCCAATTACTAGAGAAAACTTGCGAATATTTTTATGAAAATAAAGGATTTTATAAAAATGCTTTTGAGGTAACAGGTCAAAATTCATTTTCTGAATATTTTACAGACACTATACATAACATTTTAAAAGTGCAATTAAGTGAAATATTTAAGAATAAAAAAGATGTTTACTTTTACGCCACTTTTTATGCTGATGCTATCCGTGTCTCTATTTCAAGGTGGCTTATGGAAGGTGCTGAAATCCCCCCTGATGTTTTTGTAAAATTATTAAAAAATGCCATTGAGGGTTTTGCTACTTATTTAATTGAAGATTAAGATATAATATTTAAAATTTCCTCAAAAGAACTTGTTCGTATATTATACTTCGTATTGTTTTCAAGGTTAGATAAACTTATTTGCCCAATTGTATCAATGCTTATAAAGTGTGATTTTTTAGGAATTTCTGAAATTATATTACCAATTCTATTTAAATCTCCATAAAGATCTATTATAAAAGCAGGTGAATTAGTTTTAAATCTCGATTTGTAAATATAATCATATATGTTTTTAAAAATTTCTTTGCTGCAGGCAGGTTTTTGTATCATCATTACAAAATTTGCATTCATAGAAAGGAGTTTTTTTGAAATTTTTTCATCTTCTGTGATAAATGAAAAATTATCATTATTGTAATAATAACATCCTCCGTATAGGCATTTTTCTTTTCTTAAATAACTTATGCTATTTTGCAGCTCATCTTCAACTGTTTCATCTATTATTATAAAAAAACACAAATTAGTAATACCACTTATACTAAATATTAATTTTTCAGTAATAATTCTAGGACTAATCACTACTGAAAACGCACAATCATTATTATTTTTTATAATTGGACATAAGTCGGCTAAAATATCATTATAGTCAAGTAAAATAATATAACAGTAAATACCAACACTTTTTCCTTTTTCAATAACATTAGAAATTTCATCTATTGTTAAATGTTCTTCTTTTACTTTTCTAAAATCAAATACTATTGTCCAAGGTATTTTATAATTTAGTTCTTTTTCTTTTTCTCTAATTATATTTGCCCCATATGTAAAACTGTTATAACCAATGTTGATGCCAAAATTAGCAATTATATCGTGACTTGTGTTTTTAACTATATCCTCAATTTTATCATAATAAAAACTTTGTTCATTAATAAGAATTTCATGGACTATATCAAAAAAGGATTTTTGAAAACCACCGGAAGCAAAGTACTCTCCTAAATCAAGTAGGTTTCTTATACCTCTTTTAGGATTGTCTGCAATGTAGCGAATTCCATTTTTTACTGCCAATTCAATTATTGTGTGCATAAACTTATATTTTTCCATTATGCATCTCCTATATTAATTCTGTTTAGTCTTCCATCTTATAATATATTTATATCGGTATTAACAAAATAGACAAATTAAATATATGTCTTAATTTTAGTCGTTTTTATCAAATTGTCTAAATTTAAGACATATAAATGTATTGTCTAATGTAAAATTAGAATTTCGTCATATAATAATATTAAAAGGAAACTGTTAAATATATAAAGGGGGCTTTATTTATGAGTGAAAAGACTTTATATGAAAATTTACAGTCTTTTGGATTGAAAAAAGTTTTTGATTATTTAGATTCCAATCCTGAAACTAATATTCCAAAATTACTGGATTGGATAAAAAAATTTGATAAGAACGGTGTCGTAGAAAAACAAATGAATGTTATTGAACCTGTTTTAAAAGACAAGAACAGTAACTGGCATAAACTTGCTAAGAGTTTGTATACAGATATTGATTCTGGAGTACGAAGGACTTTATTTGAAAACTTCATTATTAATGCTACAATATTAGGAGGTAAACGGCAAAGAAAAGCGAGAGAAGAAAATGGATGCAACATTCCTTGGGCAATATTAATGGATCCAACTTCTGCTTGTAATTTACAATGTACAGGATGTTGGGCAGCTGATTATGGAAACAAGATGAATATGGATTATGATACTTTAGATAGCATTATACAACAGGGCAAGAAATTGGGAACATATATGTATATTTATTCTGGTGGCGAGCCATTAGTTCGCAAAGATGACATTATTAAACTTTGTAAAAAACATAATGATTGCGCATTTTTGGCATTTACTAATGGCACCCTTATAGATGAGAAGTTTGCAGATGAATTGCTTTGTGTTAAAAATTTTGTACCAGCAATAAGTGTTGAAGGCTTTCAGGAGGCTACAGACTTTAGGAGAGGTGCGGGTACTTATAAAGCAGTAACTAATGCTATGGAGATTCTCAAGAATAAGAAACTTCCATTTGGTATTTCTTGTTGTTATACAAGTCATAATACTGAAGTGATAGGCAGCGAAGAATATTTTGATGATATGATTGATAAAGGGGCTAAATTTGCATGGTTTTTTACGTATATGCCAGTGGGAAATGATGCAGCACCAGAACTTTTAGCTACGGCAAAGCAACGAAAGTTTATGTATCATCAAATAAGAGATTTCAGAAGCACAAAGCCAATATTTACAATGGATTTTTGGAATGATGGTGAGTATGTAAATGGTTGTATAGCAGGCGGAAGAAATTATCTTCATATTAATGCTAATGGAGATATAGAACCATGTGCTTTCATACATTATTCAGATTCAAATATTCATGAAAAAACATTGTTAGAAGCATATAAGAGTAATTTATTTATGCAATACAAAGAACATCAGCCATTTAATGCAAATCATTTAAGACCATGTCCGCTATTGGATAACCCTGGAAAACTAACTAAAATGGTTGAAAAATCTGGTGCTAAATCTACAGATATGAATAATCCTGAAGATGTTCATAATTTAAGTGCAAAATGTTTGGATGCTGCAAAGAATTGGGCTCCTGTTGCAGATGATTTATGGGAGAAATCTAGAAAGATAAAGGTTGAATAAGCCCAAAAATTAGCAGCAATAAAATAGCAATAACCCATATGGAGATATTTTGAATACAACTAAAAGCTTTTGGAAATGATAAATTTATACATTTCTAAAGGCTTTTTTTACAATAATAATGTATATATAGTTCATAGTTAATAAAATGGCAGATATACAGATTATAAATGTTAATGATAATAAAAAGAAAGAGTGTTTTAATGATTAAACAATTATATGAGTATAATCAAAAAAGAAATTTTGAAAAAACCTTAGAACCAAAAGGTAAAACAGAAAATATCGAAGAAAATTTGAGATTTGTTGTTCAACATCATTCAGCTCGCAGTAATCACTATGATTTTCGTTTGGAATGGAGGGGGGTTCTTTTGAGCTGGGCGGTACCTAAAGGTCCTTCTTATAGTACTTATGAAAAGAGACTAGCAGTACAGGTAGAGAATCACCCATTGGAATATAGGAATTTTGAGGGTACAATTCCCAAAGGCGAATATGGTGGCGGAGTAGTCATGCTTTGGGATGAAGGATATTGGGAACCTTATGGTAATGTTGAAGAAGGAATTAGTGAAGGAGTACTAAAATTTATTTTGAAAGGAAGGCGACTAAAGGGAAAGTGGGCTTTAGTTAGATTGAAATTTAAAAAAGGTGAGAGCGATAAAAATAATTGGCTTTTACTTAAGGAGAAAGACGAATATGCAAATACCATAGACAAAATATCTGAATTTAGTACTAGTATAAGGACTGGACGAACTATGACAGAAATCGAAACTGGGCAAGATGAAAAAATTATAAAAAATCCTTTCAACAGTACCAGCGTACAACTTGCTAAATTAGTTAAAAATGTTCCTGAAAGCGATGATTGGTTATATGAATTAAAATATGATGGTTACAGGATATTAGCATTTGTAGAAGGTAATAGCATAAGGCTCATAACAAGGAACAGTAATGATTATACAAAAAACTTTCAGTCAATTGCTTCTTCTCTTATTGATTGGGCTCAAGGAAGAGCTATGATTTTAGACGGAGAAATGGTTATTACAGACTCATCGGGAAAGACTGATTTCCAGGCAATGCAAAATTATATGAAAAATCATAGAGTTAAGAATCTTACTTATATTATTTTTGATCTTTTAGCGCTAGATGGGGAGGACCTTCGAGGACGTCCTTTAATTGATAGGAAAAAAAATCTTGAAACTTTAATGAAAAATGCTCCAAAAAACTTATTCTTTAGCAGTTATGTCAAAGGGGATGGAAAAGAAAGTTTTGCAGCAGCTTGTGAGGCAAATATGGAAGGTATTGTAGGCAAAAAAGCTAATTCAATTTATAGCGGAACAAGGAATGGTGATTGGATAAAATTAAAATGTGATAAAAGGCAGGAGTTTGTAATTGGAGGATATACTCTTTCTGACAAAAAAGTAAGGGGTGTAAGTTCCCTTCTCCTTGGTGTATATGAGGGTGGTGAATTAGTATACGCTGGTCGTGCAGGAACTGGCATAAGCGATAGAGATATGAAAATATTAGAAAATGAATTTGAAAATCTAAAGAGAATGGAATCACCTTTTAAAATAACGCCTAAGTCTAAACCTAATGAAAAGATAACATGGCTTGAACCTGAGTTGGCTGCTGAAATTAAATTTGGAGAATGGACCAAAGACAATCTGTTAAGACAAGCAAGCTTCAAAGGATTACGAAAGGACAAAGATCCTATGGATATAAAAAGGGAAAATACTGAGGATAATGAACTGCTTCAATCAGCTAATATAGAGGAGGAAGAATCAGCAAAAGTTAATAAAGGAGGTAACCTTATTATTGAAGGAATAAAGATTACTAATCCACACAAGGTGATATTTGATGAACCTAAAATTACAAAAGAAGATGTGGTTCATTATTATTCCAAGGCATCAGAACGCATGCTTCCCTATATGAGGCGAAGAATCCTAAGCATTGTTCGTTGTCCTAAAGGGGTATCACAAACGTGCTTTTATAAGAAACACCCAGGTTCAGGAAGCAAAGGCATTGTTGCAATGCCTATTTCTAAAGGAAGTGAAGAAACGGAAGAATATTTCTATATTGAAAATAGATCTGGATTAATATATGAAGCACAGATGGGAACACTGGAATTTCACACTTGGGGAAGCTGTGTTGACAATCTTGAAATGCCTGATCTCATGGTATTTGATTTGGATCCTGATGAAGGAATGGATATAGGCAGGGTGCGCCAAGGTGTAGAAGATATTAAAAGTATACTCGATGAGCTTTCACTAAATTCATATCTTAAAACCAGTGGTGGTAAAGGATATCATGTTGTCGTCCCCTTAAATCCTTCAGTAACTTGGAGTATATTTCATGATTTTGCAAAGCGTATTGCTGAAGTTATGGAGCAAAAATGGCCTGATCGCTACACAAGCAATGTAAGAAAGGCGAAACGTACAGATAAGATATTTATCGACTGGATTCGAAACGCAAGGGGAGCAACAAGTATTGCTCCATATTCCCTGAGAGCTAGAAAGGGAGCTAAAGTGTCTATGCCTATAGCTTGGAATGAACTTTATACTGTTGCCCCTGACGGAATTAATATAGAGGATGCACTTTTAAGGATTGCTGGAAATGACCCTTGGAAAGACTTTTTTCAAAATAGCCAAATGCTTAAATAATACTTACAATTTATAATGCAGAACAATATATGATATGGTGAATATATATAATTATAGTGAATGCATATATAATTTGAAAGTGAGGTAATAATAAATGAGTGATTTTTATACAAATAATGAATTAGAAGCAATGCATAGAAGAAATAATCTAGCAATAAATGTGGAAGATGCAGTAATAGAAGAAATATTTCATGATAATAGATCAAGTTTTGTTACAATTTCATATGGGGTGTTAGGTGATTTTAGTGTGATTAATATGGAACTTGTTACATTGGTAGTTGATAGAAATACAATTATAAGAAATAGAAGAGGACGAAGAATTAACGTTAGGGATTTAAGAGTAGGAAATGTTGTAGATGCAAGCTTTTCAGCTGCAATGACTAGAAGTATACCTCCTCAATCAAGAGCTTTTATAATAACGGTAGTAAGAGAATACGTAAATCCTTTACCTGTTTTTCCTAATATAGTAGAGGACAGGATTATGGAAATTGATAGAAATAATAATTTCCTTATAACAGGTAATCCAAATGACATGATGAGCCAAATGCGTTTTGTAGTAGATGACATGACAGATATTTTTGACAGAAGAGGAAATCGGATAAGATTAAGGGATTTAAGACCTGGTCAGATGGTTAGGATTGAGCATGCAGATTTTATGACAATGAGTATTCCACCTCAAACAACGGCTTTTATAATCGAGGTTATATAGAAAATAGTAATTAGGAGTAAGGAGTCTATATTCTTGATTTTTTAAATAATTAAAAATAAAGTTAGATACTAAACATTAATTTGTATAATAAGCTGAAAATATTCTAATAATAGCGTTATATAAAACAATATGGAGGTTAGAATATGGCAGCTGCACATAAGGGAGCAATTTCATTTGGTCTTGTCCACATTCCAATTTCACTTTATACAGCAACTCAAGATAATGATATAAGTTTTAATCAATTGCATAAAGATGATAGTTCTCGTATTCGTTATAAAAAGGTTTGTGGGCACTGTGGTAAGGAAGTTACGACAAACGATATTGTAAAAGGTTTTGAATATGAAGATGATAAATATGTTATTATGACCAATGATGATTTTGAAAAAATAAAAACAGAAAAAGATAAAACTATACAAATTTTACATTTTGCAAATCTAAGTCAAATTAGTCCCATTTACTATGATAAAACCTATCACGCTGTTCCAGAGGCAGGGGGTGAAAAGGCATTTGAACTGCTTAGGACAGCAATGATGCAGGAACAGAAAATAGCAATAGGTAAAACTGTAATGGGTAACAAAGAAACTTTACTAGCAATAATTCCCCGTGAAGAAGGTATTTTGGTGGAAAAAATGTTTTATGCGGATGATATTAAGGATATTCCAAAAACCTATTTAAAAACTGATGTAGTAGAAGAAGAATTGAAGATGGCAAAAACGCTTATTTCCTCAATGGATAGACCTTTTGATCCTTCTATGTATAAAGATGAGTACCAAGTAAGGCTAAAAAAAGTTATTGAAGAAAAAATCGCGGGAAAAGAAATAGTTTCAGCTTCAGCTGAAGAACCTAAAAATAATATAATAAGCCTTATGGATGCTCTTAAAGCCAGCATAGAACAAAATAATCAAGTTGATGAAAAATCTAAACGAGGACGTAAGCCTAAAAAAGGTGCTTGAAAATTGTTATTAGTATATTTATAATTATAACAAAAAATTAATAAAAATATATTGCATAATTCGTCTGCTGGTGATATTATATATAATTATACAAATAGTTCTATAATTAATCATGGGAGGCGTTTTTATGGCGATTAATTTAAAAGGAAGAAGCTTATTAACTTTATTGGATTTTACAACTGAAGAAATCAGATATTTAATAGATACAGCTCACGATTTAAAAAGTAAAAAGAGATCGGGCATAAGAAGTAATATGTTAGAGGGAAAAAATATAGTATTATTATTTGATAAATGTTCTACGAGAACCAGATGCGCTTTTGAGTTATCAGCTTTAGAAGAAGGGGCTCATGTTACATTTTTAGAATCTAAAGATTCTCAAATGGGTAAAAAGGAATCCTTAGAGGATACTGCAAGAGTACTGGGTAGATTCTATGATGGAATAGAATATAGGGGATATAAACAAGAAATAGTGGAAAGCCTTGCGAAGTATTCTGGAGTACCTGTATGGAATGGACTAACGGATGTGGATCACCCAACACAAATATTAGCAGATTTATTAACAATACAAGAACATGTTAATAAACCCTTAAAAAAGGTCAAAATTGTGTTTGTAGGTGATATTAGGAACAATATGTCTTATGCATGGATGAAAGGCTGTGCAAAAATGGGAATGCATTTTGTAGCTTATGGACCGAAAGAATTAATTAATGAACTTGATAAAAATACATTAAATCAAGTATATGAAGTTGCAAATTACTCTGGTGCTAGAATAGAATTTTCTGATAATATTAATTCGTTAAAAGATGCAGATGTTATTTATACTGATGTGTGGGCTTCAATGGGAGAAGAAGCTCAAATACCATATAAAGTAAAAATATTAGCTCCATATAAGGTTACAATGGATTTATTAAAATCCACAGGTAACAAGGACGTAATATTTATGCATTGCTTGCCAGCATTTCATGATTTTGAAACTAAATTAGCGAAAGAACAAATGGAATTAGGTTATGATATACGAGAAGTTACAGATGAAGTATTTAGAAGTAGACATTCAGTGGTATTCGATGAAGCTGAAAATAGATTGCATACAATAAAGGCAGTTATGGTCACAACATTATAGTATTTATAGTATAAAATGATATTCAGAAGGTATATTATATCTTCTGAATTTTTAATATAAGAAGATTGCTAGAATTATGCATATTAACAATTACTAATAATTATGTTAGGTGACTTCTAAATAAAGACAAAATTTTCAAATGTTATGTTATTAAAAGAATAAATATATTTAAGAAAAAAAACTAATAATAAATATCAGTGGTTTTTATTTACGATTATTAAAACTTTGCTTTTATAAATATTAATAAATGTAACTAATAGAATTAAATTATCATATGCTTTGAAAACATTTCAAAAAAACTTGACTTTTTTTATAATAAGGGTTATCATTTGAATGTAAAGGTAAATTAAGCTTTACAAAAGCTTAAGCATAAATTCAAACAAATATTATAATAATTATTGGAGGAAAATAATATGCGTTCATCAAAAGAAATTATGGAACAAACCGAGAAATATGGAGCTCATAACTATAAGCCAAAAGAAGTTGTATTTTCACAAGCAGACGGTATAATGGTTAAGAATCCAGAAGGTGAAGTATTTTATGACATGTTAAGTGCTTATTCAGCATTAAATTTTGGACATAAACATCCTGAACTTGTTCAGGCAGCAAAAGACCAATTAGATACTTTAAGTTTGTCATCTAGAGCTTTCTATAATGAAAAATTAGGCGAATGGATGGAAAAATTATGTAAATTCACTGGAAAGAGCATGGTTCTTCCTATGAATACAGGAGCAGAAGCTGTTGAAACTGCATTGAAAACTGCTAGAAGATGGGGACACTTAGTTAAAGGTGTAGAAGAAGGAAAGCAAGAAATTATATGCTGCAAAAATAATTTCCATGGAAGAACAATCACTATTATTTCTATGAGTAATGATGATGATGCAAGATTAGGATTTGGACCTTTCACACCTGGCTTTAAATCAGTTGAATACGGTAATCTTGAAGAACTTGAAGCAGCTATAACTCCAAATACAGTTGCATTTATTATGGAACCTATTCAAGGAGAAGCTGGTGTTATAATTCCTCCTGCAGGATTCATGAAAAAAGCATATGAAGTATGTAAGAAAAACAATGTATTATTAATTGCTGACGAAGTTCAAACAGGTTTTGCAAGAACTGGTAACATGTTCGCTAGTCAATTTGAAGAAGTTGAGCCTGATATATACATATTAGGAAAAGCTCTTGGCGGTGGTATCATAGCTGTATCTGCTGTAGCTGCTAATGAAGACATATTAGGAGTTTATACTCCAGGTTCACATGGTTCTACATTTGGTGGAAATCCATTAGGATGTGCTGTTTCAATAAAAGCTATGGAAATATTAGAAAGAGACAATTATCCACAACAAGCAAAAGAAAAAGGCGACTATTTCATGTCAAAATTAAGAGAAATTAAAAATGATGAAATAGTTGAAGTAAGAGGTAGAGGTCTTTTAATAGGTATGGAATTTTCAGTAAATGCTGCTCCATATGTTAAAAAACTTATAAAAGGTGGAGTTCTTGCGAAAGAAACTCATGAAAAAACAATAAGATTTGCACCACCTATCGTAAGTACTTACGAACAATTAGATGCTGCATTAGCAATAATTAAAGAAGCATTAACAAAATAATAAATGTTTAATATAAAAAAATATGGCTGTTTTAGCCATATTTTTTTATGCATTTGCATTTTCTTGAACGTTTCCTAACTTACCGTGTTTCTTTTGTTTAGTTGTTAATTCATGTTCCATTTCTTTTACATCATAAGGTTTATGATTATCCATATTTCTAAAGGCATTTGTTAACATTAATTTAATTCGATTTATTTGATTTACTTCACTAGCTCCTGCATCATAATCTATAGGGACTATGTTTGATACTGGATATGCTTCTTTTAATTTTTTAATCATACCTTTACCGGTAATATGGTTTGGTAAACATGCAAAGGGTTGTAAACAAAGGATATTATCAACTCCACTATCTAAAAGTTCTATCATTTCTCCAGTTAAAAACCATCCTTCACCAGATTGATTGCATAAAGACAAAAAGTGTTTAGCTTTATTTGCAATCTCATGAATTTTACTAGGTGTAGTAAATCTTTTAGATTTTTCAAAAGCTTTAATACTTGGATTTTTATATAAATCGAGAAGTTTAGTTGCTGCTTTATTCAGTAACCAGCTATTAAAAGTTCCTTTTAATAATTCCTCATATTTAGTAATGCCATTATAAGTACAATAAGAAGCGAAATCAAGTAAATCAGGAACTACTACTTCCGCACCTTCATCCTCTAATAAAGAAAATACATCATTGTTAGCATTAGGATGAAATTTAACTAGAATTTCACCAACAATGCCTACTTTAGGTTTTTTGATAGTTTCATTTAAAGGTATATTATCAAAATCTTCAACGATACCATTGATAGTCTCTTTATATTCTTTTATATTCCCTGAATATACTGTTTTGTGACATTTTTCAACCCATTTATTATACATTTCATTGACTGAACCTTTTACTTTTTCATAAGGTCTAGTTCTGTAAGTTGCACGCATAAGGGTATCGCCTAATACTACAGCCATAATTAATCTATTTACAAAAGGTAGGGTTAATTTAAATCCAGGCTGTTTTTCTAATCCTACTACATTAAATGATATAACTGGAATATTATCATATCCCAGATCTTTCAATGCCTTTCTTATGAACCCAATATAATTAGTTGCTCTACAGCCGCCCCCTGTTTGTGATATAAGTAACGTCGTGTTATTCAGATCATATTTTCCTGATTCAAGGGCATTTATTAATTGACCTACAACTATAATAGAAGGGTAGCATGCATCATTATTTACTACTTTTAGTCCCACATCTATAGCTTTTTTATCTACTGCAGGTAATATTTCTAGATTATATCCAGATTTTATTCCGGCAGTTTTGAAAAATTGAAAATGAATTGGTGACATTTGAGGCACAAGTATTGTATGCTTCTTCCTCATATCTTTTGTAAAAATAATTTTAGCCTTGTCCAGTTCTTTTTTCAAAGGAATTATTTTCTGTTTGCCTCTCTCCTCAATAGATGCAATTAAAGAACGTATACGGATTCTTATAGCCCCAAGATTTGTAATTTCATCTATTTTAATTAATGTATATATTTTATTGTTTTTTTCAAGTATTTCATTAACCTGATCTGTTGTTACAGCATCAAGTCCACAACCAAAGGAATTAAGCTGTATCAACTCTAGATTATCTGTTTTTGATACATATGTTGCTGCTTTATAAAGTCTTGTGTGGTAAGTCCACTGATCCATAACTCGTAAAGGCCTTTCTATAGGAGAATCTCCTAAGGCATCTTCTGATATTACAGCTAATCCGTAGCCTTCAATCATTTCAGGTATACCATGATTGATTTCTGGGTCGATATGGTAAGGACGTCCAGCTAATACAATTCCCTTTAAATTATTATCATTAATATATTTTAATGCTTTGGCACCTTCTTTTTTTACATCTTTTTTATAACTATTAAGCGCTTCATAAGCCTTTGTTATGGCATTTTTCATTTCATCCATTGGGATATCCTCATTAGAAAGCTCTTTGAAAAGTTTATTAATAAGTCTTTCCTTATCATCTAAATTTAAAAACGGTTTATAAAATGTAATGCCTTTTAAATTTACATTGGCTTCTATTGATTCAGGATATGATACCACTACAGGACAATTAAAATGGTTACCAGCATTTTCATCTTCTTTGATATTATAAGCAATACATGGGTAAAATATTTTATTAATATTTTTATTTACTAAATCCATAATATGCCCATGAGTAATTTTACCTGGATAACATACAGATTCTGAGGGGATTGTACCCATACCGAGTTCGTATATTTTTTTAGATGATGCAGATGATAATACTACTCTATATTTCAGTTCTGTAAAAAATGTGAACCAGAATGGATAATCTTCATACATATTTAATGCTCTTGGCAATCCAATTATTCCACGAGTTGCTTCTTCTTTAGACAAAGGCTTATAATCAAAAATTCTTTTATATTTGTATTTATATAAATTTGGAAGTTTTTCTTTTTTTTCCACATGCACATATTTTTCAGTACCACGTTCACATCTATTTCCAGAAACATAGTATCTTCCATCAGAAAATTTATTTATAGTCAACAGACAATTATTTCCGCATCGACCACATCGTTCCATTGAGGTATCAAAAGAAAAACTATTCAATTCATTTTCTTTTAAAAATTTAGTATTTACTATTCCGTCATAATTTTCATATTTGTTTTTGGCAATTATTGCAGCACCAAAAGCTCCCATGATACCTGCAATATCAGGTCTTACTACATCACGACCTATTATTTGTTCAAATGCTCTTAAAACAGCATTATTATAGAAAGTACCACCTTGAACAACAATTTTTTCTCCTATTGAATCAAGGGATTTTAATCTTATAACTTTAAACAATGCATTCTTTATTACAGAGAAAGATATTCCTGCAGATATGTCGCTAACAGTTGCACCTTCTCTTTGGGCTTGTTTTACTTTTGAATTCATAAATACAGTACATCTTGTTCCTAAATCCACAGGGTGTTCTGAAAAAATTGCTGTTTCTGCGAAATCTTGAACTGACATATCAACCGACTTGGCAAATGTTTCAATAAAAGAACCACATCCTGATGAACATGCTTCATTAAGCATTATTGAATCAATAACACCATTTTTTATTAGCATGCTTTTCATATCTTGGCCACCAATATCAATGATAAAATCAACACCTTCAAGAAAGAAATCAGCTGCTTTGTAATGAGCAATAGTTTCTATTTCTCCAATATCCATGTTAAGTGCGGCTTTTATAAGTTGTTCTCCATATCCAGTAACAGCTGTATAACGAATTTTTATTTTATCATGCATTTGTGAATACATAGATTTAACAGCATTAATAGTAGAGTTTAAAGGATTCCCTTCATTACTAGAATAGTGGGAAAATAAAATTTCTCCTGATTCTGTTATTAAAACTAGCTTAGTAGTTGTTGAACCAGCATCAATTCCGAGGAATGCATTTCCTGAATAACTGTTTATATTGGAACGTTTAGCTTTATGCTCTGAATGTCTGTCCAAAAAATTCTTATATTCCTCTTCGTTTTTGAACAATGGATCTAAATCTTTTTTTCTATATTTAATATCTGAATTTTGTATTGTATTTATCAATTTTTTATAAAAGTTATTGAAATTTATTTCATCATTATCTATTGATAATAATGCTGCCCCCATAGCAACATAATAATTTGCATCTTTAGGGAAAATAGCATTTTTATCTGATAATTCCAACGTATCCTTAAATCTTTCTCTAAGCTCAGACAAAAAGAATAATGGTCCTCCTAAAAAGGCAACATTACCACTTATTGGTCTTCCTTGAGCCAATCCACTGATTGTTTGATTCACAACAGCTTGAAATATTGAAGCAGCAATATCTTCCTGTCTTGCTCCTTCATTTAGTAAAGGCTGAACATCAGATTTTGCAAAAACACCACATCGGGAAGCAATAGGGTATATTGTTTTATAGTTTTTTGCTAATTCATTTAAGCCAGATGCATCAGTTCTAAGCAATATGGCCATTTGATCGATGAAAGCACCAGTACCTCCAGCACATGATCCATTCATTCGCTGTTCTAGATTATCTGATAAGTATGTTATTTTAGCATCTTCTCCGCCAAGCTCAATTGCAACATCAGTATTAGGAATAAATTTTTCTATAGCTTTAGTGCCGGCTACAACCTCTTGAACAAAGGGGATATCAAGATATTTTGATATATCAATTGCTCCAGAACCTGTAACGCATATTTTTATATTGCTGTCATTTAAACAATCAGATGAATTTTTAATCATTTCGATTACAGTATTTTTAACATCAGAATAATGACGACTATATTCTTTATGAATAATATCACATTTGTTGTCCATAACAGCTATTTTGACTGTAGTTGACCCTATATCTAGTCCTACTAAGTAATTATTCATTTTTTATTCCTCCAAAAGCTATAGAAATATTTAGCTTTTCCAACCAAACTTCTTATAATTTATTATTAAATTAATATAAATATTATTGTTTCTTTGTATAAATAATTATATCATATTATAACAAATTTACTATTAAAATCAACTTAAAATAAAAGACATTAAATCTCTTTTCCATTATTTACAATATAATAATGCTCATATTGCATACAATTGTAAATATGTATTTTATAAAAATTATAATACATAAGTTATTGAATTGTAAAATTTAATATGATATAATAAACGAAAAAATGTAATAAAATCTAACGATTTTATTTTGATATATTTATTGTATTGTTGTGAAGCAAGATTTTTCACGGCTTGCATTTATGATAGAGTCAATTATTATATAAATAAGGGAGTGTAAGTAATGTATGCATTAATTTTAATATTAAATGATATATACAAATTAGATACTATACATGAAGTATTTTATGAAGAAGAAATAGGAGCCACCACTATAGATAGTCAGGGTATGGGAAAAGTGCTTTTAGATCATAATATTAATATTCCAATGCTTGCAAGTGTGAGGAAGTTAATAGATGGCAGAAAACCATATAATAAAACTGTATTTAGTGTGATTTATGATAAAGAAAAACTTGATAGCGTAGTAGAAAAGATAAAGAAAGAGTTAGATTATTTTAGTGAACCTGGTATTGGATTTATGTTCGTAGTGCCTGTTATAGAAAGCTATGGTTCAAAAGCAGAAGATTTTAAATAATAATTATAAGAGCTATATTTAATATATTATGCTATTAAGTATAGCTCTTATTTTTTATTTTATAGGAACATTTTCTTATTTTGATTACAAAAAGATTCCGAGACCAACATCAATTAAAAAGGATGGAGCAACAGCTATAATATTTAGTTATGAAATTGCTGAATAATATAAAATTTATTTATTTTTATAAAAAGATTTTCTGTGATATATTAGTTAAAGAAATGTCATTTTCATGACAAGTATTAACGTAATTAAGCAGAGGAGAAAATATGAAAAAGTTTATTAGTATTATAAGTATTATATTAACAGTTTTACTTATTTTAACAGGTTGTAGTGAACCTCAAACAACTCAATCAGACACAAAAGAGGAAACAGAGAATACATCTGAACCAGTAGAAACACCAAAGGATAATTCAGATAAAGAAGAATTTAATTCACAAATATTGTTTAACGGTTCTTCAACTTTGGCACCAGTAATTGCTTCAATATCTACAAATTTCATTGAAGAATTTGTATCTTGGGATAAGGTTGATCCGTCTTTCCCTGAAAAAAATATTGCTATTTACGTATCAGCAGGTGGTTCTGGTCAAGGTGTTAAGTCTGTTATTGATAAAACAAGTGATTTTGGTATGGTAGCAAGAACTGTAAAAGATTCAGAAAAAGAACAATTAAAAGAACTTAAAGAATTTAAAGTTGGTATTGATGCACTAACTTTAGGAGTAAATCCAAATAATCCAATTTTATCTGTTAAAGACGATTTAACTAAAGATGAAATTATAAAGATATTCTCAGGAGAATATAAAACATGGAAAGATTTAGATATATCTCTTCCAGACAAGGAAATAATAGTAGTGACTAGAGATATCGGTGGTGGTGCTCATGAAGTTTTCCAATCTAAAATAATGGGTGATGTTGAAGTTAAAGCAGATGCCATTCAAGCACCATCTATGGGAGCACTGGTTACTAAAATAATAGAAAATGAGTATGCTATTGGCTATGCTTCATTTGGAGTTGTAAATCAAAATGAAGGTAAAATTAAAACTTTAAAAGTTGATGGAGTTGAAGCTACAAAAGAAAACATTGTTGATGGATCTTACATAATTCAAAGACCATTAATTGCAATTATTAATGGTGAATTAACTGCTCCACAACAGTCATTTATTGATTATATGATGGGTGATGAAGGGTTAGCTGTTGTGGAATCTATGGGTTTTGTACCTGTAAAATAAATGATATATTGGACTCCTGCTGTTAGTAGGAGTTCAAATTTTTAAGGAGCTATCATGAAAAAATATAATGAAAATATTTTTCGTATTGTTATTACCATAGGAGCTATTTTATCTAGCATATTAGTTCTGCTGGTATTTTTTTATATATTAAATGAGAGCTTGCCATTTTTGAAAAAAGTTTGCTGGAAGGAATTTCTTTTGGGAGGTACTTGGAGCCCATTAAGTTCCAATCCATCTTTTTCATTTTTACCTATGATACTTGGAACTTTGTATGTTTCTTTTTTAGCTATTGCTATTGTAATGCCCTTAGGGATTGGATGTGCATTTTTCTTAAGTTTTCTTGTTAAAAAGTCTCATTCAAAAGTTATTTTATCCTTTATCGATATGTTGGCTGGAATTCCATCAGTTATTTTTGGATTTTTTGGACTAGTTGTCCTTGTTAAATTTATGGAGCAAAATTTAGATATGGTTACTGGAGAAAGTGTACTAGTTGGAGGAATACTTTTATCAGTTATGCTTTTTCCATATGTAATTACAGGATGTGCTGAAACTTTGGAAAAAGGGAAGGAAAAATATTATATTGCTTCTCAATCTTTAGGAGTATCTAAATGGTATACTATGCGAGTAATAATGTTATCTTATGCTGCTAACAGTATTTTTGTCAATTTACTATTAGCTTTTAGTAGAGCAGTAGGTGAAACGATGGCTGTTATGATGGTTATGGGAAACTCACCTATATTTCCTCGTTTATTAGGAAGAGCTGAAACAATTCCCTCTCTAATCGCTCTTGAAATGGGTACAGCAACATATAAAAGTATTCATTATTCAGCATTATATACTGCGGGTCTTATATTAATAGTGATAATACTTATTATACAATTCATTGCATACAAAGTAAACAAAATGGGATCGAGGCGATTTAAATGAAAATAAAGGATATAATATTTAAATCATGGATATATATTTCCGGCATAATAGTTGTAGTTGTAACATTTGGTGTTTTTTTATATTTTTTATATAAGGGTATTAAGGTTGTTACTTTAGAATTTATTTTAGAAGCACCAGGAGGAATGCCACTAGGTACTGAAGGGGGTGTATTTCCTGCAATTATGGGTTCTTTAATGTCGGGATTATTATCTGGATTAATAGGTGGATTACTAGGGTTGTGTACTTCAATATATTTAGTTTTTTATTGTAATAATAAAAAAAATCAAAAATATATGTTACATGCATTACAATTGTTAGCAGGTATTCCTTCTGTCATTATCGGTCTTTTTGGCTATACAGTCTTAATAGTAGGATTAGGTTTAAATAAAAGCCTTATAAGCGTAACATTAACTTTGACGGTTATGATTATTCCATTTATTGCATTACGTATGAAAAAAGCATTAGAAGAAACATCAAAAGATCAATTTATATGTTCACTAAGTTTAGGAATTCCTAAAGGATATACTATTATTCATTTAGTTATTCCAAATGCTTTAAAATATATAATGACATCCCTAGGGTTAGGTATAGTATTTGCTATGGGGGCTACAGCTCCAATCATGTTTACTGGGGCTGTAATTATTGCTGGAGTTCCAAATAAATTAACTGATCCCATAATGGCTTTACCATACCATTTATACGTACTAGTAAATGAAGGTATATCTATAGAAATGGCATATGGAACAGCATTTGTATTGATAGTTTTAGTTTTATTAATAAATTTGATTTGCCATTTTATAGGCAATTTTGAGGATGTGTAGTATGAAAGAGATAGTTTTAAAAACTGAGGATTTATGTGTTAGCTATGGGCAGAAAAAAATTCTTAAAAAAATTAATACTTTATTTGAAAAAAACAAAATTACTGCAATTATAGGTCCCTCTGGGTGTGGTAAGTCTACTTTTCTCAAATCTCTGAATAGGACAGTTGAAGAATATGGCGGCAATATGGAAGGTAAAATACATCTAAATAATGTAAATATTATGGATATGCCACTTCAAAACTTACGAAAATCAGTTGGAATGGTTTTTCAATTACCAATTGTTTTTCCTTTTTCCATATACAATAATATGATATATGCACCTAAATATTTTGGCGAGAAAAAAGAAAAATTAAATGATATTGTCATAAAAAATTTAAAGAAAACTGGTCTTTATGATGAAGTAAAAGATAATTTAAAAATGATGGCTACTAAATTATCTGGAGGGCAACAACAGCGCTTGGCTATTGCTAGATGTTTAACTGTTAATCCCGAAATTATTTTATTAGATGAGCCATGTTCAGCATTAGATATAAAAAATACAGCAAATATTGAAAATATGCTATTAGAGTTAAAAAATGAATATACAATAATAATAGTTACCCATAATTTATCTCAAGCGAAAAGAATTGCAGATAATGTAATTTTTATGGATGAAGGTCAAATAATAGAAGAGGGGAATCAAAATGAAATGTTTGATAACCCTGTTAATGTTCGCACAAAAGAGTATTTAATGTATATGAGAAATTAAATTGAGGTGTTTTTATGATGAATATTGACATACCTGGTAGAGGAAACTATATAATAGAAAATATTGTATTTGATTTCAATGGAACAATTGCTGTAGATGGTAAAATATCAGAAAATATAAAAGAAAAATTAAATTTATTATCTAAAATGGTAAATATTTATGTCTTGACTGCAGATACATATGGTTCAGCTGCGAAGGAATGTGAAGGGCTAAATTTAACTCTAAAAACATTTCCAAAAGGAAATGCGTCTGATTTCAAAGCTGGTATTGTATCTGAATTAGGAAGTGATAAAACTATTTGCTATGGCAATGGTTTTAATGATATTAAGATGTTTAATATTGCTTTGCTTTCTATAGCAATATTAGGAGCAGAAGGAGTTTGCGGTTCCCTGCTTCAACAATCTGATGTGTTAGTTAAATCAATAGAAGACGGTATCAATTTATTATTAAAACCCGATTCTTTAATTGCAACCTTAAGAAGTTAGTTTTATAAAATTTACAAGTAGCATGAATTTATCATGCTATTTTTATTTATTATATTTACATTTTCTTATTGACAATGATTATCAATAATAATATACTATTAATATAGTAATTGATAATGATTATCAAAATCGATTTGTTATAATTTTCTGGGAGGAGATAAATAAAATGACATTAGACATGATAAAACCTGGAAATGGTGGAATTATAAAATCTGTTGGAGGAGAAGGAATTTTAAGAAGAAGGCTTCTTGATATGGGATTGACACCAAAGACGCGTGTAGAAGTTAGGAAAGTAGCTCCGATGGGTGACCCAATTGAATTGTTTTTAAGAAGTTATGTTCTTACTATTAGACGAGATGAAGCAGCAAAAATTGTAATGGAAGAGGTAACCAATAAATGAGTTTAATATTTGCTTTAGCGGGTAATCAAAATTCTGGAAAAACAACATTGTTTAATAAGTTAACTGGAAGCAATCAGCATGTGGGGAATTTTCCTGGAGTTACAATTGAAAAGAAGGAAGGAATAATTAAGAATCATAAAGAAGCTCTATTAGTTGATTTACCAGGTATTTATTCACTATCACCATATACCATGGAAGAAGTTGTAACAAGAGATTTTATTTTAAAAGAAAAACCAGACTTAATAATAAACATAATAGATGCAACAAATATTGAAAGAAATTTGTATTTAACATTGCAGTTAATGGAACTATCTATACCAATGGTAATAGCATTAAATATGATGGATGAAGTTATTGCTAGTGGTAATTCTGTTGATGTAATTAAACTATCTAATAATTTAGGAATTCCAGTAGTTCCAATATCAGCAAGTAAAAATCAGGGTATTTCAGAGCTCATGGATGTTATTATGAAAACTGCCTATGAAAAAAGGCAACCTAGAAAACTTGACTTTTGTACTGGTGAAGTTCATAAGGCAATTCATTCAATATCCCATTTAATTGAAGATCAGGCTAAAAAGGTTGCATATCCTTTGAGATTCGCAGCCACTAAACTAGTAGAGGGCGATGAAATAACTATTAAGGAATTAAATATATCAGAAAATCAATTGCACATAATAAATCATGTTGTTGAGGATATGGAAAATGCATTAGGTACTGACAAAGAAGCTGCATTAGCTGATATGCGTTACAGTTATATTGAAAAAATATGTGCTGAAGCAGTTGTAAAGCATCAAGAAACACTTGAGCAAATAAGATCGGAAAAAGTTGATAAGATATTAACCCATAAGTACTTTGGTATCCCTATTTTTTTTGGAATAATGTTTTTAATATTTTGGATTACTTTTGGGGCTGTTGGAGCTCCGTTACAAGAAATATTTGAAGAAGGAATAGCTGTTATCACTGAATTAGTTTCTAGTTTAATAATCGATGCAGGGGTAAGTGAAGTTATACACTCATTAGTAATTGACGGTATATTTGCAGGAGTTGGAAGTGTACTTTCCTTCTTGCCGCTAATAGTTATTTTGTTTTTCTTTTTATCCTTATTAGAAGACAGCGGCTACATGGCTAGAGTAGCATTCGTCATGGATAAGGCACTTAGAAAGATAGGTTTGTCTGGTCGTTCTTTTGTCCCAATGCTTATTGGATTTGGGTGCAGCGTCCCCGCTATAATGGCTACTAGAACTTTATCTAGTGAACGTGACCGAAAAATGACTATTGTATTGACTCCTTTTATGTCTTGTAGTGCTAAATTACCTATATACGGTATGATTACCATGGCCTTTTTTCCTAACAATGCTGCTATCATTATGATAACATTATATTTTATAGGTATACTTGTTGCAATTCTTTCAGGGTTATTGTTAAAAAGTACTGTATTTAAGGGAAATCCTGTACCATTTGTAATGGAGCTTCCAGCATATCGCATACCTTCTGCTACAAGTGTAGTGATGCATATGTACGATAAGGCAATGGACTTTGTTAAAAAGGCTTTCACAATAATTTTTATAGCTTCAATAGCAATATGGTTTTTACAAAGTTTTGATTGGTCGTTTAATTTGGTAGATGATAGTGCAAAAAGTGTACTTGCATCAATAGGTTCCCTAATTGCTCCTATATTTAAACCATTAGGTTTTAATGACTGGAGAGCATCTACAGCTTTAATTACAGGATTAACTGCCAAGGAAGCTGTTGTAAGTACTTTAACAGTATTAACAGGAGCTGTTAGCGATGTAGAACTTTCATTAATACTTAACGGCATATTTACACCTTTAAGTTCCTACGCTTTTTTAGTGTTTACTTTACTATATATGCCTTGTATAGCTGCCTTTGCTGCAACAAAGAGAGAGCTTGGTTCATTTAAATATGCAATAATTACTGCTGTCTACCAAACTGTTACAGCATATATAGTTGCATTAGTTGTATATCAAATAGGAACTATAATAATATGATTAATAAATAAATAAGCATAAAAAGCTATCGCTCTCATTATTAAGATAGCTTTTTATAAATTATGAATGAATATGTTTACAATTGATTGGTAAAAATGTAATATATAAATAAATTAAAATTATAAAAAAATATGAATATACAATACTTTAGATTGGAGAAAATATGAAAGAAATATATTTAGCAGGTGGATGTTTTTGGGGATTGCAAGCATATTTTGACCTAAAAAAAGGAATAGTAGAAACTGTTGTAGGATATGCAAACGGTAATACAGAAAATCCTACTTATGAACAGGTTTGCACAAATGCAACTGGATTTGCTGAAACAGTTTATATTAAATATGACGAAAATGAAATTTCCCTTGTTGAAATACTTGAAAAATTTTGGAAGGTAATAGACCCTACTAGCCTTAATAAACAAGGTGGAGATATAGGCACTCAATACAGAACAGGAATTTATTATACAGATGAAAAAGATTTATCAATAATAAAAGAATCATTATTAAATGAATCAAAAAAGTATAATAAACCTATAGTAACAGAAGTTGAAAAATTAAGAAATTTTTATAGAGCAGAGGAATACCATCAAAAATATTTAGAAAAGAATCCTAACGGTTATTGTCATATTGATTTAAGTATAGATTAAAGCGAGGTCAATAAATGAGTTTAATACCCAAAAATACTCACAGTTCTTGGAAAAAGTTTCTAACTACAGAAATATGTGAAGAACTAAATGAAATTGAAAAGAAAATAGGGACAAACACAAATCCAGGGCATGATAATATTTTAAGATTTATGCTTTGTAATTTAAATGATGTAAAAGTTGTGTTGCTAGGACAAGATCCTTATCCAGAAAAGGGTAGGCCAACAGGACGAGCCTTTGAAGTAGGAGATTTGCATTCTTGGAACGATAAATTTAGACAGGTTTCACTAAAAAACATTGTAAGACTTATTCATAAGAATTATAACAATATTAATGAATATAAGGATATTAAGAAGTTTTCCCACATACAAGAAGAAATAAAAAATGGTAAATTTAAAATTTTACCCCCAGATGAAATATTTAAATGTTGGGAGAAACAAGGGGTTCTTTTGCTTAATACATATTTAAGCGTAGAACCAGGGATAACTGGCAGTCATATTGAAATTTGGAAGGATTTTAGTGTCAAATTATTGGAATATGTATCTAATGAAAATAAAAATATAAATTGGTTTTTATGGGGGAAACAAGCAGAAGATAAGAAACAATATATAAAATTTGGTAATTTTTATATTAGCAGGCATCCTATGATGTGTTCTGAAAAATATGAAGATGATTTTTTGAAAAGCAATTGTTTTAAAGATACAATGAATATAATTAATTGGTTGGGGATATAGAATTTATCAGGAGGTTATAATAGTGTAAGATAATTCAAAATTTTTTGAATAATTGTTGCATTTTTTTTTGATGTTGTGTATAATAATTTCAAATTGTATTGTATCTCATTAAGAGAACGATAACAGGAGGCTAAAAAATGAATAATAGAAACACAAAAACATTGGAATTAGTGCAATTAGCACTATTTGCAGCCATAATATTACTTATGGTATCTGTACCTTATCTTGGATATATTCCGTTGGGATTCATGAACGCAACGATTATCCATATTCCAGTAATTATTGGTGCACTATTCTTAGGACCAAAGAAAGGTGCCATATTAGGCTTCATTTTTGGGTTGACATCTTTGTTTAACAACACATTTAATCCAAATGTCACTTCATTTGTATTTTCTCCATTTTATACAATGGGAGGAGTTCACGGAGGCATAAGAAGTTTAATAGTATGTTTTGTACCACGTATTTTAATTGGAGTTGTGGCGTATTATGTGTATCAATCAGTAATCAAAGCAATGGAGCATAAAATTTCTGCAAAACCAATTGCATTTGCAGTAGCTGGAGTGGCTGGTGCATTGACAAATACTATTTTAGTAATGTCTGGAATATATTTCTTATTTGGTTCAAGTTACGCAGCAGCAAAAGGTTTAGCTATTGACAGTTTATATAAATTAATTTTCACAGTAATAGGCACGCAAGGTATACCTGAAGCAATCATAGCAGGCGTAATTGTTACTGCTGTGGGACAAGTGCTGTACAAATTTCGAAAAGTAGAACATTTAGGATAAATCTTATGATTTATCCTTTTTAAATTAAGGATTGTATTTTATTCAATTTTAAAATAATATAGTAATATTAATTTTATAGACAAAGGAGAAATAAATAATGTTAAAAGGAAAAAATGTTGTGGTTGCTGTAACAGGAAGCATCGCTGCATATAAAATAGCGAATCTTTGTAGCATGTTAAAGAAACTTAATTGTAATATAAATGTTTTAATGACCAAGAATGCAACGAATTTTATTAATCCTATCACCTTTGAAACACTTACTGAAAATAAGTGTTTAATAGATACCTTTGACCGTGATTTTGAATACAGTGTTGAGCATGTGTCATTGGCAAAAAAAGCCGATGTTGTTTTAGTTGCTCCAGCTTCTGCAAATGTAATAGGTAAAATAGCTCAGGGTATAGCCGACGATATGCTCACTACAACTGTTATGGCATGTCCATGTAAAAAGATAATTGCTCCTGCTATGAATACGAACATGTATCGCAACCCAATAGTTCAGGATAATTTAAATAAACTTAAATCTTATGAAATGGAAGTAATTACTCCTGATACAGGCCTTTTGGCGTGTGGGGATATAGGAGAAGGTAAAATGCCTTCAGAACAAGTTTTATTAGAATACATATTAAAGGAAATAGCTTATGATAAAGATATGGAAGGATTAAATGTATTAGTAACTGCAGGACCAACAAGGGAAAAAATCGACCCAGTTCGTTTTATAAGCAATCACTCAACTGGCAAGATGGGTTATGCAATTGCGAAGCATTGTATGCAAAGAGGGGCAAATGTTACGTTGATAACAGGGAAAACAAGCATTCCCTTTCCGCCTTTTGTTAAAATTGTTGAAGTAAGTTCAGCAAAAGATATGTTTGAAGCTGTTAAAGGTATTCACAAAAATCAGGATATTATCATAAAGGCTGCTGCTGTAGCTGATTACAGTCCTAAATTTGAATCTAATGAAAAGGTAAAGAAAAAAGATGATGATTTAAGCATTGAGCTTAAAAAAACTGATGACATACTTCAATATTTAGGGAATAATAGAAGAGATAGTCAATTTTTATGTGGCTTTTCTATGGAAACAGAAAATATGGTAGAGAATTCTGTTAAGAAACTTGAAAAGAAACGTGTAGACATGATAGTTGCCAATAATTTAAAAGAAGAAGGAGCAGGTTTCGGAACTGATACAAATCTTGTTACATTCATCACAAAAGATGAAATTATTAAACTTCCCATTATGACAAAGGAAGAGGTATCAAAAAAATTAATTGATTTTATATTAAATAAATCTAATAAATAATTCAGGATATGACACAGGAGATATATCAATTAGTATGGGAAAATATACAAATATATTTCTTATAATATAGTATCGGATAATTATTCATAAAATTTTACAACTCACTAAAATCGGTAAAGTTCGCTAAAAACAGTGCTTTGAAAATTATTATTCTAAATTATAATGTAAAAAAAAGAATTTTATATGTTTAAAGACAATATGTTTTGGTATATATATTAATAGATAATAATGGAGGTAAAAATGATGAACTTTTACGTATGAAAGTGAGGTAATTATATGAATTATATAAAAAAAGGTGTAGTGATACCATTTATGGATGGCAAAAAAAAATCGATAGCTACAGAATATACTAAATTAGATAATTTTAATGAGCAGGAAGATACAAAGGAACTAAATGAAATTTTGTCCCTAAATGATAAAATGTTTATAAATATGTCTCATGAACTTAAAACACCGTTAAATGTTATTTTTAGTGCCGCACAGTTAATGGAAATAAGCTTAACAAGTGATGATGGAAGCAATAAAGATATTTTAAGAAATATAGATCATATAAAAAAGAATTGTTATAGATTAATAAAGGTAATAAATAATTTAGTAGAAATGCATAAAATTAGTTTGGGCAGTTTAAAATTAAATATTAGTGAAGAAGATATAGTTGAAATAACTAGATATATTGTACAAGCTTCCTCAGAATTAATTGATGATTTAGGTCTTAAAATATATTTTTATACAAATATTAATAAAAAAATCATGTCATTAGATAGAGTTAGAATTGAAAAAGTATTATTAAATTTAATTTCGAATGCTATTAAATTTTCTAAACCGGGAAGTCATATAAATGTTAGTGTAGTTGATAGAGAAGACTATGTTAAAGTTTCTGTTAAGGATGATGGAATAGGCATAGAGGAAAAAGATTTGCAAAACTTATTTATAGGATATGAACAAGTTGATAAATCACTTTCTCGAGTTGCTGAGGGTACGGGAGTTGGTTTATTTTTGGTAAAATCATTTGTTGAAATGCATGGAGGAAGTGTTAAGGTTAAAAGCATGTTAGGTAAGGGAACTGAATTTATTTTAAAAATTCCATATAATTATTCTTATGAAAGTAGTAATAGCGATAAAGTAATTATGCAAGAAAGTAAAGATGAATTAGTGCAAATTGAATTTTCTGATATTCCAAAATCAAAGTGTTGATAATATAAAACAGTATTCGATTATAAAAGTGAATACTGTTTTTTAAATTAAATTCAATATAGACAGCATTACAATATAAAGTTATACTTAAATAACTAATAATATTAATGGGTGCAATATGGTAAATAAATTTGATATAGATATTAAAATAAACAAAGAAATATTATTTGAAAAATTAAAATTTATTAAAAATACTGAAAGCTATAAAAATGCTGATGAAATTTTTGGCGAATTGTCTCAAATAATAATAGACAATATGAAGCTTACATGCTTGTATTCTGTTGTTGATGATATTAATGATTTACCACTTTTTAAAATCATTGACTGCAAAATAAATAAAATTGTAATATGTTTTTTATCATCAAATGATATAATAAGCCATATAATAAATGATTTTATAAATGAAGGCTCTTATTTAAAAGGGTATTTATTAAATGAAATAGCTACATATGTAATATTTAATACATCAAATGAAATGAATAAAGAAATCAAAAGGAAACTATTAGCGCTAGGATATGCTTTAACTAAAAGATATGCGCCGGGCGATGGTGGTGTAGAATTGAAATACCAACAAGTAATACTTGATACATTGAAAAAGGATGTAAACATAGATGTTCATTTAACTGAAAATTATATGATAGTACCAGAAAAATCAATGACTTATTTTTTTGGGGCACTAAAAATTAAAGATAATTGTGATAATTATTTAAATGAAAATAATTATAATAATAAAAGCTGTAGGGACTGCACTAAATTGAATTGTCAATATAGGAATATACAATGAAATTTCCTTGACTAATACCAATAATTGTTAAGTTTTATTAAGAATTTATATAATGTTGAAATATCAACAAAGGAAAATTTTACCTTATATGTGAAAAATACAAAAACAATAGGAATATCAATATTATTAGCAACATTACACTACATATTGTGTGCTATTGACTAATAACTGAAGCAATGCTACAATATGTAGTACTACATATATAAGTTTTATAATATATTTAATATAAGAAAGAGGTAGCTAATGATAAAAATACTAAAGAGGACAGGGACATTTGTTGATTTTAATCCATCTAAAATCAGCAATGCAATAATTAAAGCCATGAAAGAAACTAAAGATGGAGTGGATGAAGAATTAGCCAGAGAAATAAGCCTTAAAATTGAGGAAGAATTATCGGATAAAAACTTTCCAATTGCCGTTGAAGTTGTACAAGACATGGTAGAAAATGAGTTGATGGACAGCAAAAGAAAAGATGTTGCAAAAAAATACATATTATATAGATATGAGAGGGATAAGTCTAGAGATTCAAGAAAGAGAAAGGATTACAAGTTATTAAGTGAAGAATTTATAAGCCAATATAAGCATAAGGAATCTCCTATGAATCAATTGGGAAATTTTGTTTATTACAGAACATATTCAAGGTGGATGCCTGAAGAAAGACGTAGAGAATATTGGTGGGAAACTGTTAGAAGAGCGGTTGAATATAACTGCAGTCTAGTACCTACTAAAAAAGAAGAAGCGGAAGAGTTATATGATAATATTTTTAACTTAAGACAATTTCTGTCAGGAAGAACTTTTTGGGTAGGGGGAACACCTGTTTCATATAATTATCCAATGGCAAATTATAATTGTGCATTTGAAATAATAAATGATTTCCATGCATTTAGGGATTTGTTTTATTTATTGATGATAGGTTCAGGTGTTGGTGTTAGAATATTAAAAAGTGACGTTGAAGAGCTTCCTAAAATAAGAAATAATTTTAAAATAATTCATGAAGATTATTCTCCTGTGGAAAAATCCAAGAGAGAAGATAATACTAGTGTTGAATTTACACATAATAACTCGGTAAAAATAATAGTGGGAGATAGTAAGGAAGGCTGGGTTCAGGGATTAGATCACTTTTTTAATATTATTAACTCAAGTGAATATAGAAATATTAATACAATAATTTTGAATTATAACAATGTAAGACCAAAGGGAGAAGTATTAAAAACATTTGGAGGAACTGCTAGCGGTCATACAAGTTTAAAAAATATGTTTACTAAAATTGATAAAGTAGTAAAAAAACGTGGGACTATAGAAGGAAAAGACAGATATAAATTAAAGCCTATAGATTGTTTGGATATAGCCAATATAATTGGTGAAAATGTAGTAGTTGGCGGAGTAAGAAGAACTGCAGAAATAATGCTTATAGATTATGATGATACAGACTGCATTGAAGCTAAAAACAAGCTATATAAACAAATAGATGGTCAATGGATAGTAGACAAGGAAATTATTCATCGCTCTATGAGCAATAATTCAATTTATTATAGGAAAAAACCTACACGTAAACAGTTAAATTGGCAAATTGAACAAATGCGTTATTCTGGCGAGCCAGGTTGGGTTAATGAAGAAGCTGGCAGCAAAAGAAGAGAAAATATGAATGGGGTAAATCCATGTGGAGAAATACTCCTTGATAATAAAGGATTGTGCAATTTAACTACAGTTAATGTGTATTCATTTGTTGATGAAAATGGTAAGCTTGATGAAAAAGCTTTATTAAGAGCTCAAAAACTGTCAGCTAGGGCAGCTTATAGGATGACTTGTGTTGAGTTAGAGTTATCCCAATGGGACAGAGTTCAACAAAGAGATAAAATTACAGGCTGTTCTTTAACAGGGTGGCAAGATATGGTTAACGCAGTAGGGATATCTAGAGATGAACAAGCTGAGTTGCTGAGAAAGTTAAGAAGTGCTGCTAAAGATGAATCCGAAAGATATTCTTATGAAATTGGAGAAAGTGCACCATTATTAGTTACTACAATTAAACCTGAAGGTACATTATCTCAATTACCTGGGGTTTCTAGCGGTGTTCATTATTCTCATTCTCCATATTTTTTAAGAAGAGTGAGGATAAACAGTCATGATCCATTAGTTAAAGTATGTGAAGAATTAGGATATTCTATATATCCTGAAGTAGGACAAGAAATAAAAACATGTACTACTAAGGTAGTAGAATTTCCGGAAAAGGCTCCAAAAGGCAAAACAAAATATGATGTTACAGCTATAGAACAGCTTGAAAATTATAAATTATTTATGGAAAATTACGTAGACCACAATTGTTCTATTACAGTTCATGTACGAGATAATGAGTGGGAACAAGTTGAAGAGTGGGTATGGAATAATTGGGATGATGTTGTTGCTCTTTCATTTCTATCTTTAGATGATAGTTTCTATCAGCTCATGCCATATGAATCAATTGATGAAGAAGAATACAATAAACGTATTAGTGAAATGAAACCATTCATACCTTCTTTATTAAGCAAATATGAAGCCCAAGAATCTGAAATAGATGTGGGAAACGAAAGCTGTGAAAATGGTATTTGTCCAATAAGATAAATAGGTATGGAGACACACCATAAAGGAATGTCTCCGAATATCTAAAAAATGATTCTATTTACTAATTGACCTATATAGTATAAAATTGCTATATAGGTTTTTTAATTTGTTATATTTAAGGATGAGGTTATAAAATGAATAAATACAAAAAATTAATAACTAATACAATTATTTTTGGTATTGGAACATTTGGATCAAAAGTATTAGTTTTTCTGCTGATGCCTCTATATACTAGGGTTTTAAGTAGCACGGATTATGGTGTGGTTGATTTGATTATACAGACTTCTAATCTTTTAATACCAATTGTTTCACTAGGTATAGCTAATGGTGTAATAAGATTTGGGTTAGATAGAAGTATAAGAAAAAGCGAAGTTTTTTCAGTAGGACTAGCTGTAATATTAACTGGATTTGCAATATTTCTTATATTTATACCAATAGTAAGCAAGATAACATATATTTCTGGAAGAACAGCTTTAATATATTTATTCGTTCTTATGTCAGCTTTGAGAACATTATGTTCTCAATTTGTAAGATCAAAAGAATATGTAAGGCTATACGCCTTTGACGGACTATTAAGCACTTTTACAACTATAGTATTTAATGTTTTATTATTAGTAGTTTTTAAATTAGGAATAACAGGATATATACTTGCAATTGTAATATCAGATTTATTATCTACAGTATTTTTGTTTTCTGCTGCTAAATTGAAAAGATACGTTCATTTAAATCATATAAATAAAGATTTGGCAAGAGCTATGGTAAGATACTCATTGCCCCTTATACCATCAACAATATTTTGGTGGATGACTAATGTTTCTAATAGATTTATAGTTGCCCATGTACTAGGAAATGAAGCAAATGGATTGTTTGCTGTATCTTATAAAATTCCAACAATTATAGTATTGATTTCAAATATTTTTATGGATGCTTGGCAGATGTCTGCAGTTTCAGAGGAGGATAAAAGAAGCAGGGCAAAGTTTTTTTCTAAAGTGTTCAATGTTTATCAATCTATATTATTTTTAAGTGCATCATGTATAATTTTATTTTCTAAATTTATAACGAAAATATTAGTTTCTGAAAGCTTTTATTTATCATGGAAGTACATACCTATACTTGTTATGGCTACAACATTTTCCTGTTTGGTTACTTTTTTAGGTTCGGTGTATATGGTTGAGAAAAAAAGCTATTTAACACTTTCAACAACAGTGGTTGGTGCAGTGACAAATGTAGTACTTACATTTTTACTAATAGATAAGTTTGGTGTAAACGGAGCAGCATTTGCAACATTTATAAGCTATTTTACTGTATTTTTAATAAGGGCTAAAAATACTAGTAATTTTATTACAATTAAATGGAATGTGCCCAAATTAGTAATAAATACAATTATAGTTTTATGTCAAAGTATAATTATGATATTTGAAGTGAAATATTGGATTATTTATGAAATAATATTAGTTTCTTTAATGATGCTTATTAACTTTAGTTTAATTTGGAATAACGTTAAAAAGCTTATTAAAAAGTAAATTGAACTAAAATTTCTTTGCCTGTCATCCTGAACGATAGTAAAGGAGCCCTCAATAGGTATGGAGACACCCCTTTATGATAGTAAGTCTATGTAGTAAATCATAAGGGAATGTCCCGTATTTATATGAGATTCTTCACCTGTGGTTTAGAATGGCAAAAAAGTTGCGGTTATTTTGTCATTATTTCAAGAACAACTTTTGTTACATCTACAAAATCGTTAATAGAAAGCCTTTCTTCAAGAGTGTGAGGAAACTCCATTCCAGTTCCAATATTAATTGCTTTTATACCATTTTTGTTATAAACATTTGCATCACTGCCACCGCCAGATGGTATTTTCTTAACCTCAAGACCTAAATTTTTACATATGTTAGATACCATTTCAACTAATTCATCATTATCATCAATAGCATAAGAGTGATAGCATTCTTCTATTTCATATTCTAATTTCGCTTTATATTTTTCGCAAGATTTTATTAAACAATCAACCATATGATTTGTCTGTTCTTTAAGTTTTTCATTACAGCGGCTTCTAGCTTCAGCAACAATTTCTGCTAATGGAGAAACAATGTTTGTAGGTCCAACAGCATTAAATGTACCAATGTTAGCTGTAGTTTCTTCATCTATTCTTAATAACTTCATATTTGTTATTGCTTCTGCCCCTACCATAATTGCACTTATTCCATCTTCTGGGCTTCCGCCAGCATGTGAGGCTTTCCCTGTTATTTTTGCAAAGATTCTAGTTTGACCAGGAGCAGAAGTTACAATATGACCCGTGCCATTGCTGCTGTCAAGGATTACACCTTTATTAGATTTTAATTTTGAAAAATCAAAATTCTTAACACCGTTTAGTCCACCTTCTTCACCTATAGAAAACATTATTTCAATAGGTCTATGTTTAAGATTGTTTTCTTTTATTATTCGTAATGCCTCAAGTATTGCAACTATTCCTGATTTATCATCACCACCAAGGATTGTATTCCCTTTGCTTTTTATGTAATTACCATCAATATATGGTTCTATACCTATACCAGGTGTTACAGTATCCATATGTGCACTAAAAAGTAAAGGTTCACTATCATTGTTTCCTGGTATAAAGCAATAAATATTATTTCCGTTTGAGCCTATTTTTTTGCCAGCATCATCAAATTCTGCACTTAAACCAATATAGTTTAAATCATGCATAATTCTTTCACCAATAGCTTTTTCGTTTTTTGTTTCGCTGTCAACTTTTACATATTCCATAAATGTTTCTATTAAACGTTCTTTATTAATCATAATAGCCTCCATCTTTAAAGTGTATTTGATATAATAATATTATATATTATTTTTAAATATTTACAAATATAATTAAAATAACAGAGACTTAATTATAACAATGTATTAATATACAATAACTGAATATTTAAAAATATTTGTTAAATTAATTAAATATTAATGTTAAAATTAAGGCAAAAGTGGTATAATATATACATGTAAGCTAAAGGGGATTGCTATGTTTGATGTACAAGAAGAATTGAAGAAGGTTCCTGATAACCCAGGAGTTTACCTTATGAAAAATAATTTCGGTGAAATTATTTATGTTGGAAAAGCTAAAAACTTAAAAAAGAGAGTTAAACAATATTTTCACTCAAAAAATCATACGACTAAAATTAAAGCAATGATAAAAAATATTATTGAGTTTGAGTACATTATTACTGATAATGAAGTTGAAGCTCTTATTTTGGAAGCTAATTATATAAAAAAACACAGGCCTAAATACAATACATTACTTAGAGATGACAAGCAATATCCATATATTAAAATAACAGTACAAGAAAAATATCCACGAATATTTAAAGTAAGAGAAGTAAAAAAAGATGGGGCTAAATATTATGGACCTTATACTAGTAATTATGCAGTAAATGAAATAATTGATTTAATAGGAAATTTATATAAATTGCGCAAGTGTTCTTTAAAATTAGATGGAACAAGAGCAAATGAACGGCCTTGTTTGAACTATCATATACACAGATGCAATGCTCCTTGTATGGGCGATGTAGATGAAAAAGAATATAGGGAAGAAGTCAATGAAGCAATTAGTTTTCTTTCAGGAAAAGATGAGAGACTTGTAGAAACTCTTAAGACTAAAATGAAAATAGCATCAGATAATCTTGATTTTGAATCTGCTGCCAAATACAGAGATCAAATAAAGGCATTAGAAATAATTAATGAAAAACAAAAAATAGTATCAACAACATCATCTATGGATCAAGATATTGTTGGGGTAGCCATTGGTATAGAAGAAGCTTGTATACAAGTCTTCTTTATAAGAAATGGCAAGATAATGGGAAGAGAGCATTTTTTGCTTACAAATATTTCAGAAAATGATACAAGAGAAGAAATAATTAAATCATTTCTTACTCAATTTTATACTGGAACTGTATATATTCCAAAAGAAATATATATTGAAACAGAAATTGAAGATATTAAAATATTTGAGGATTATCTTTCTGGAAAAAGAGGAAACAATGTACATGTTAAAGTACCTTCCAAAGGGGAAAAAAGCTTGTTAATTAAAATGGTTAAGAAAAATGCATTGGAAATTCTTGAAAAAGGAAGTCAGAGAATAAAAAGAGAATTAGATGAAAGTATACAAGCTGTAGGAGAACTTAAAGATTTATTGAATTTAGATGAGAAGCCATTGAGGATTGAAGCATACGATATTTCAAATATTCAAGGAGTAGAATCTGTAGGCTCAATGGTTGTTTTTGAAAATGGCGTAATGACAAAATCTAATTATAGACGATTTAAAATTAAGACAGTTCACGGCCCAGATGACTATAAAAGCATGGAAGAGGTATTAGAGCGACGTATTAACAGAGGGCTTAGTGAAGATAATGATATGAAAGGCTTTAATAAAATGCCGGATCTTATTTTGATTGATGGGGGTAAGGGCCAAACGAATGTTGCTGAAAATGTTATAAAAAACTTTGGCCTAAATATACCTATATGTGGCATGATAAAGGATGATAAACATACTACAAGAGGATTGATTTACAAGGGAAGAGAAATAGAATTTAAAAAAACTGACAAAGTATATAGATTAATATATAAGATACAAGAAGAGGCTCATAGATTTGCAATTGAGTATCACAGAAATTTAAGAGATAAAACCTTGTTTAAGTCGGAATTAGATAATATTGAAAATATAGGAAGTAAAAGAAAAATAAATTTACTTAAAACCTTTGGTTCTGTAGAAAATATTAAAAAGAAAAGTATTGAGGAGCTTAAATGCGCACCTGGAATGAATATAAAAGCAGCAGAATCAGTTTTTAATTATTTTAACAAAAGCTAAAAAGAATGTTACTGTTCAATTTTGTCATTCTGAAGGCGTAGCCTGAAAGATAGATGACACATGGTTGGGAGCGAACAGTAACAAAATAATTTAATTATAAAGAATTGAGAATTAATTTCTGCATTCTACATTCTTAATTCTGCATTAATAAAAGGATGGTATAAGCAAATGGCATATGTAAAGCTTGAAGATTTAATAAGTTACATGGGTCTTGAACCGGTGTATTATCCTGAAGACGTGCAATCGCGGATTTATACACCAGAAATAGTAAGACCAGGACTTCAAATGGCAGGATATTTTGATTTGTTTGCATTTGAAAGAGTTCAAATAATGGGAAAAACTGAAATGTATTATATAAGAACATTAAGTGAAGATGTAAAAAAGGAAAGGCTTGATAAATTTTTTAGTTATCCAATTCCAGCTTTAGTAGTGGCAAATGAAATGAATGTTGATGATACAATAATATTTTATGCTAAAAAATATAAAAGACCTGTATTCAAAGCAAATGCTAAAACAACAAGATTAGTAAATGTGATGATAAGCTATCTTGAGGAAGAACTTGCTCAAGAGACTACCGTACACGGTGTATGCTTAGAAGTATTTGGTATAGGTGTTTTTATAAAAGGAAAAAGTGGAATAGGTAAAAGCGAAACTTCTTTAGAATTAATAAATAGAGGACATAGACTTATTGCAGACGATGCGGTTATTATAAAGAAAGTGGACAACAGGTTAAAAGGAACATGCCCAGAACTTACTCAACATTTAATGGAAATCAGAGGTATTGGAATATTAGATATTAAACACTTATTTGGTGTAGGATCTATAAAACTAGAACAGTATATAGAGCTTGCAATAGAGCTTGAAGAATGGGATGAAAAAAAAGAATATGACAGAATAGGGATGGATGATAATTTTATAGAAATACTAGATGTAAAAATCCCTAGCGTTGTAATACCTGTAAGGCCTGGAAGAAATATATCAGCTATAATAGAAATAGCAGCTAAAAATCATAGACAGAAGTTATTGGGCTACAATGCATTGGATATGTATACTAAACGATTTTATAACATGGTTCAGTGTTAGTAATATAATTTTTAAAATTATATTACTAAAGTATAAATATTAAGAAGTTTTTGTTGAAAACTAAAAAAATTTATATAATTTGCAAAATGGTAAGTTATATATAATTGATATTTTAAGCAAATCTTCTGAAAACGTTATTCGATAGTGCAATTTTGACGATTAGTAAAATTATAATTAGATATCTAACAAATTATTTTTAATTTAATACAAGGAGGTATTATTTTAGTTGCATATTACAAACATTTAGGTTATAATTTCTACAGAAACTTGTTTATAATTTAATAGGAGGATATATATATGTCAAAAGTTATGAAAACTATGGATGGAAATAACGCAGCAGCGCATGTCTCATATGCATTTACAGATGTTGCAGCTATATTTCCTATTACACCTTCATCACCAATGGCTGAATTAGCTGATGAATGGGCTGCCCATGGACAAAAGAACATTTTTGGACAAACAGTTAAAGTTGTTGAAATGCAGTCAGAAGGCGGTGCCGCAGGAGCAGTTCACGGTTCATTGCAAGCAGGTGCTTTAACAACTACTTATACAGCTTCACAGGGATTATTGTTAATGATTCCTAACATGTATAAAATAGCAGGTGAGTTATTACCAGCTGTATTTCATGTAACTGCAAGAGCTATTGCTGGCCATGCTTTATCAATCTTTGGTGATCATTCTGACGTAATGGCAGCAAGACAAACTGGGTTCGCATTATTGGCATCAAGCAGTGTTCAAGAAGCAATGGATTTAGCAGGTGTTGCTCACTTAGCTACTCTTAAAGCAAGAGTGCCTTTTTTACATTTCTTTGATGGCTTTAGAACATCTCACGAAATTCAAAAAATAGAAGTTATTGACTATGCTGATTTTGAAAGATTAGTTGATATGGATGCAGTTAATGAATTTAGAAGAAGAGCATTAAATCCAGAACATCCAGTAACTAGAGGTACAGCTCAAAATCCAGACATATTCTTCCAAGCTAGAGAAGCATCAAATAAATACTATGAAGCAGTTCCTGATATAGTTGCTGACTATATGAAAGAAATAGAAAAAATAACAGGAAGAGAATATAAACCATTTAACTATTATGGAGCACCAGATGCTGAAAGAATAATAGTTGCTATGGGATCAGTTACAGAAACAGCTGAAGAAGTAATTGATTATTTAAATGCAAAAGGTGAAAAAGTTGGTTTAGTAATAGTACACTTATACAGACCTTTCTCAGAAAAATATTTCTTTGACGTATTACCAAAAACCGTTAAAAAGGTAGCAGTACTTGATAGATGTAAAGAACCAGGTGCAGTTGGAGAACCATTGTACTTAGATGTTAAAGCATTATTCTATAATAAAGAAAACGCACCAGTAATAGTTGGCGGAAGATATGGATTAGGTTCAAAAGACACTACTCCAGCTCAAATATTTGCAATTTACAACAATTTAAAACAAGAAGAACCAAAGAATGGTTTCACAATCGGTATAAATGATGATGTTACATTTACATCATTAGAAATTCCTCCAGTTGTTAATACATCAGCTCCTGGAACAATTAGATGTAAATTCTGGGGTCTTGGTTCAGATGGTACTGTTGGAGCTAACAAAGATGCTATAAAAATTATCGGTGACCATACAAACATGTATGCTCAGGGATATTTTTCATATGACTCTAAAAAATCAGGCGGTGTAACTGTATCTCACTTGAGATTTGGTAAATCACCTATTAGATCAACTTATTTAATAGATGAAGCGGACTTTGTTTCATTGTCACAACAATCATATGTTGATAAATATGATGTGTTAACAGGACTTAAAAAAGGCGGTAAATTCTTATTAAATACACTTTGGGATAAAGAAGAATTAGAAGCAAATTTACCAGCAAAATATAAAAGATATTTAGCTGAAAATGAAATAGATTTTTATACAGTTAATGCTACAAAATTAGCTCAAGAAATAGGACTTGGAAACAGAACAAACATGATCATTCAATCTGCATTCTTTAAGTTAGCTAATGTTATTCCTTTAGAAGATGCAGTTGAATACTTAAATGCTGCTATTGTTAAATCTTACGGTAAAAAAGGCGATAAAATAGTAAACATGAACAAAGAAGCTGTTCAAAAAGGTATTGCAGAATTAGTTAAAGTTGAAATACCTGAATCATGGAAGAATGCTGTTGATGATGATAAAGCTAACAGTGGATTAGTAGTACCATTTACTGAAGATGAAAAGCCAGAATTTGTTAAAAATGTAGCTGATGTTATGAACAGACAAGAAGGTGACAGCCTTCCAGTAAGCACATTTGTTGATATAGAAGACGGTACATTCCCTGCAGGAACAGCTGCATATGAAAAGAGAGGAATTGCAGTTGAAGTTCCAAAATGGAGACCAGAAAATTGTATTCAGTGTAACCAATGTTCATTTGTATGTCCTCACGCAGTTATTAGACCAACATTGTTAAATGAAGAAGAAAAAACAAATGCTCCAGAAGGTTTTGAAACTGTTAAAGCAATAGGTAAGGGATTAGAAGGATTAGAATACAGAATAGCTATAAGCCCATTAGATTGTACAGGATGCGGAAACTGTGCAGATATCTGTCCAGGTAAAAAAGGCGAAAAAGCTCTTGTAATGACTCCAATTGCTGAAGAAACAAAAGCTGGAATTCCAAATTGGAAATACGCTACTGAAAAAGTAACTATAAAAGATAGTTTAATGGATAAAAATACTGTAAAAGGCAGCCAGTTCTGCATGCCATATTTTGAATTCTCAGGTGCATGTGCAGGCTGTGGTGAAACAGCTTACGTTAAAACTATTACTCAATTATTTGGTGATAGAATGATGGTAGCTAATGCTACTGGATGTTCATCAATTTGGGGAGCTTCAGCACCAGCAACTCCATATACAAAAGACTGTAATGGAAGAGGTCCATCATGGGCTAACTCATTGTTTGAGGACAATGCTGAATTTGGATTTGGTATGGCAACTGCTGTACAACAAATGAGAAATTCAATTCAAACTTCAATGGAAAATTTATTAGAAAAAGATATTCCTCAAAATGTTAAAGATGCATTTAATGAATGGATTGCAAACAAAAATAATGGTGAACAGTCAAGAGCTGCATCAGAAAAAGTTCTCGTTGAATTAGGTGGATTAACTCCATGTGATGCATGTGCAAAAGATGTACAAAATATTTTAGATAAAAAAGATTACTTAGTTAAGAAATCACAATGGATATTTGGTGGAGACGGCTGGGCATATGATATAGGATATGGCGGATTAGATCACGTATTAGCATCTGGTGAAGACGTAAATGTATTAGTACTTGACACTGAAGTTTACTCAAATACAGGTGGTCAGTCATCAAAAGCAACTCCAACTGCTTCAATTGCTAAATTTGCTGCTTCAGGTAAGAGAGTTAAGAAGAAAGATCTTGGTATGATAGCTGCAACTTATGGTTATGTATATGTAGCTCAAGTTGCTATAGGTGCTAACATGAATCAATTCTTAAAAGCAGTAAAAGAAGCTGAAAGCTATGATGGACCATCATTAATCATCGCTTACGCTCCATGTATCAATCATGGTATTAAAGCAGGTATGGGTAAAACTGTTGAAAGAGAAAAGAAAGCTGTTGAAGCTGGATACTGGCATTTATACAGATTCAACCCACTTCTTAAAGAAGAAGGAAAGAATCCATTTACATTAGATTCTAAAGCTCCAACTGCTTCATTTAGAGAATTCCTTGAAGGTGAAGTAAGATACGCTTCATTAAAGGGAGCATTCCCAGAAGTAGCTGAACAATTATATGCTAAAGCAGAAGCTGATGCAAAAGATAGATATGAAGGCTATGTAAGAATGTCTGAAATGAAGTATTAATTTCAATAAATATAAACAATTAAATTAGTTTAGAAGGGCAGTTCAAATGAACTGCCTTTTTTTTTCCTTGTAATAATTCATGAATTACAATATAATAAATACAATAGATGAAACAAAACCTTTTGGTTTTGTCTGATGTATTTATTGAATTTTTGTGAAGCAAGCCTTTTTACGGCTTGCATTTATGATATAATGATTAAGAAATAATGATTTTCATGAAAGAAGGACTAAAATGGTTAAAATGTATATTAAAGAACTTATAGATATATTAAATGCTGAAATTGTTGGTAATATCGATTTAAATAAATATTTTAAAGGAATATGCATAGATTCAAGAAAAGCATCAGAAAATAATTTATTTGTTCCAATAGAAGGGGAAACTACAAATGGGCACAAATACGTACAGGATGCTATAAAGCAAGGAATTTCTGCTACTCTATGGAATAAGAAGGAATCAAGTCCACCTGATAACATAGGAGTTATTTTAGTTGATGATACGGTGGAGGCTTTACAAAAATTATCAAAAGCATACAGAAATAAATTAAAAACTAAATTCATTGGTATTACAGGAAGCAATGGAAAAACTTCTACAAAAGACATAACAGCTGGAATATTGTCTCAAAAGTATAAAACCCAAAAAACAATTGGAAATTATAATACAGAAATAGGTGTCCCATATACATTGTTAAGTTTAGATGAGGATTGTGAAGTTGCAGTTATAGAAATGGGAATGGAAAGAAAGGGAGAAATAGATTTTCTAACTAAATTAGTTCAACCTGATATAGGTATTATAACAAGCGTTGGAATGGTACATATAGATAATTTTTCATCTATTGAAGAAATAGCAAAGGCAAAATTAGAATTAGTAAATGGTATTAAAGATGATGGCTTATTTATATATTTTGGAGATGATTCGCTAATTAAAAATACTGTTTATAATACTGAAATTAATAAAGGTATTAGAAAAGCAACTTTTGGATTAAATAATACTAATACATTATGGTTAGAAAAAATTGATGAAAAATTAGATGGTATCACATTTAAAGTAAGTGATAATGATTTTGACGAGCTTTTTATTGAAATGTTAGGTAAACATCAAGCTTTAAACGCCCTTGCGGCAATATTAGCTGCAAAGGAATTAGGAATGAGTCCTGAAGAAATTAAATTAGGGTTATCTAAAATTGAGAAAACAGGTTTGAGAAATGAAGTTATTAATATAAATAATTTAACAATTTTAAATGATTGTTACAAATCTAATCCAGTTAGTATAATGGCTGCCTTAGATATATTTGAGATGTTTAAAGGTGATAAAAAAATTGCTGTGCTTGGTGATATGTTAGGCTACAGAGAAATGAGCCATAATATACATTATAATGTAGGGGAAGGATTGAAAAAGTATAATATAGATGAACTTGTTACTATTGGTGTGGAATCTAAATTTATAGCAAAAGGTGCTCGGGAAAATACCAATATAAAAAAAATAATTGAATTTGATACAAAGGAAGAAGCAGCAAAATATTTGAGAAAATATTTAAATGATAGTGTTTCAATTCTTATAAAAGGTTCAAGGTTTTTAAAGTTAGAATATATAGCAAATACATTAAAGGAATATAATGGTGATTAATATGAAAAAAATTAAATTAGCTATTTTATTTGGAGGGAAATCTAACGAGTATACTATTTCCCTTCATTCAGCAGCTGCTATAATAAAAAATGTTCCAAGAGATCTATATGATATAACATTAATTGGAATTACAGAAAGTGGAGAATGGCTATTATATGCGGGTAATGAAGAAAGTGTATACAATGATATTTGGCATAAAGAAAAAGTGTCACCTGTTTCATTAAGCATGGATGATAAATTTAAAGGATTTATTAAATATGATGAAGAAAATAATGAATATGAGAAAATAGAAATAGATTGCGTATTTCCTGTTCTTCATGGAAGAAATGGCGAAGATGGAACAGTTCAAGGATTATGTCAGTTAGCTGGAATTCCTTTTGTAGGCTGTGATATGACTTCATCAGCAGTATGTATGGATAAAGAATTAACTCATATTGTTTGTGAGATGGCAGAAATTAAAACAGCACCATTTATGTCAGCTGTAAATTCAAGCAGTTTAAACATAAAATTACTTTACGAAAACGCCTATGAAAAGTTAGGACTTCCCATGTTTATTAAGCCTGCTAATGCTGGTTCTTCTTTAGGTATAAGTAAAATTCGAAATTATGATGAATTTGAAAAAGGAATAATGGTAGCTTTTGAATGTGATAAAAAAGTTGTAATTGAATCAATGGTTGAAGGTTTTGAAATAGGATGTGCAGTAATAGGAAATGATAAATTGATAGTTGGAGAAGTTGATGAAATAGAAACTAAAAATGATTTTTTCGATTATGTTGAAAAGTATACTCAACATAATTCTAAAATCCATTGTCCTGCCAGAATTAGTACAGAAATGCAAAATAAAGCAAAAGAAATAGCGAAATCAGCATATAAGGCTTTAGGATGTAAAGGTATGGCTAGAATAGACATGTTTGTAACTCCTGATAACAAAATATTATTAAATGAAGTAAATACTATTCCAGGACTTACGGATTTAAGCAGATATCCATCAATGTTAAAGAAAATTGGAATAGAATATAAAGATTTGATAGTTAAGTTAGTGGAATTAGCGATGGAGAAATAGAATGCAAAGAATGCAGAA
>JAQVWY010000007.1:52180-66442 GCA_028709465.1 Tissierellia bacterium
AGAATGCAGAATTATTATTAATTCAGGAATGCAGTAATTCACATGAATTCACTTTTTATTTTTAATTTTTTAAAAAATATCATTATATTATAAAAAACAGCTTTCTTTAAATTTATTGAAAGCTGTTTTCTATTCTCTCTGAATTTTAAGTATTACCTAAATTTCGTGCATTATATATTCACGCATTTGTTCCATTTCTGCATTATCTGAATTCCTGCATTATTATTAAATTCCTGCATTATTTTTTGATTCCAAGTATAGCTCTTGCTTCGTCTGGAGTTGCGATATCCCGTCCTATTTCTTTTGAAATTCGAGCTATTCGCTTAACTAATTGTGCGTTTGATGTAGCAAGCTCTCCTTTTTTATAATAAATATTATCTTCAAATCCAGTTCTTACGTGACCGCCTAAGGTTATTGCAGCAATGTTTAGTGGCAGCTGATACCTACCAATACCTGCAACTGTCCAAGTGGATCCTGAAGGAATTGATTCAACCATAAACAATAAATCTCTTAATTCGCCGCCCATTGCACCAGGAACTCCAAGCACAAAATCAAAATGCATAGGAGAATTAATAATTCCTTTTTTTGCAAGTCTAACGGCTGTATCAACCATTCCCTTTTCAAAACATTCAAGTTCTGGTTTAACTCCTAATTCATTCATGCGATTAACAAAAATTTTTATATTTTTTTCTGTATTCATAAAAACGTCATCACCAAAATTGCATGTCCCCATACTTAAAGTAGCCATTTCGGGTTTTAATTCAATGGGTTGCATTCTTTGTTTAGGTGTATGATATGTAGCACCACCTGTAGATGGCTGAAATATTATGTTGCATTTATCTTCTATTTTTTCCTTAATTTCTTTATATACATCATAATCTTGGGTTGGGTTTCCATCTTTATCTCTTGCATGGATATGAACCATTGATGCACCAGCCAAATAGCATTCATATGCCGCATTAGCAATTTCGTCTGGGGTGAGAGGTAAATTAGGCTGTTGCTTTCTCGTAACTTCAGCTCCTGTTAAGCACGCTGTAATAATCAATTTTTCCATACGTTCCTCCGTAAAGTATATTCAATATAATATTACATGAATTATAAAATATAGTCAATTAATCTTCAATAAAATATGTCTGCATTATAATATTATTAGTATTACTGTTAAAAATATTCAAAAAATAGAAATATTGTATCTTATTAATAGTAATATGTTATACTTCACAAGGAAAAAATTATATGTTATACTCATAATAGTAAACTAATAACAAAGGAGAATTTAAGTTGGATAGGGAGTTAGCTTTAAATATAGTAAGGGTTACTGAAGCAGCAGCACTTGGATGTGGTAAATATTTTGGTAGAGGAAATAAGGTGATTGCAGATCAGGCAGCAGTTGATGGAATGAGAAGCATGTTTCAATCCCTTGATATTGCTGGAACTGTTGTAATAGGGGAAGGCGAATTGGATGAAGCTCCAATGCTTTATATAGGAGAAAAAATTGGTACATGGGAAGAGGGTGCGCCTGAAATCGATATAGCAGTTGACCCTTTAGATGGGACAAACCTATGTGCAAAAGGATTACCAGGAGCTTTGTCTGTAGTGGCAGTAGCCCCAAAAGGATGTTTGCTTCATGCTCCTGATATGTATATGCACAAAATTGCAGTAGGTCCTAAAGCAGCAGGTCATATAGATATAACAGCACCATTTGAACAAAATTTATTTAATGTTGCCAAAGCATTAAAAAAGGATATTACAGAAATAACAGTTACCATGTTAGATAGAGAAAGACATAAAGATTTAATTGACAAAGCAAGAAGTGTTGGTGCAAGAATAAAGCTATTTGGAGATGGGGATGTGGCAACTGCTATTGCTACTTGTTTTAGTGACTCAGGAGTTGATATATTAGTAGGAAAAGGCGGTGCTCCTGAAGGAGTTATTGCAGCAGCAGCACTTAAATGTATGGGAGGAGAATTCCAAGGTATATTAGTACCAGAAACAGAAGAAGAAAAAAGTAGATGCATTCAAATGATGGGTGATAAGTGGAATAGGGTATTGACTATGGAAGATTTGGCCAAAGGCAATGACATCTTATTTGCAGCAACTGGAGTATCCGATGGAGAGCTTTTAAAAGGTGTTAGATATATGGCAGATAATAGAGCAAAGACATATTCCGTTGTAACACGTTCTAAAACAGGAACAATCAGATTTATAGATACGATTCATCAGCTTGATAAAAAACCTGAATACGCATATGTAAAATAATTTAGTATAAAACCCCCTATTCATATAGTTGAATAAGGGGTTTTTAAATTAATAAGTGAAAAACAACTAAAAGTTTTACAAAAATTTAACTTATTAGGCTGATTTTAATTTATAAATAATAAAAATAATAGTTTTTATGAAAACTGCAAAAATAATTAGGAAAAACAGGAAAATTATTACACAAACAGCTATATATTATTAATGGCCATGGGTATATAATAATATTGAAATAGAAATATTTTTATATTATTTCTAGAATATAGACAATAATGGAGGAATAAAAATGATTATTGGTGTTCCAAAAGAAATTATGCATGAGGAAAACCGTGTGGCGGTAACTCCAGACACTGTTAAAAAATTTGTTAGTGATGGAGTTACAATATTAGTTGAGTGTGGAGCTGGATTAGGTTCACATTTTGCGGATGAAGATTATCGCAAAGCGGGTGCTGTATTGGTTGAGGATGTTGAGGAGTTGTATGATAAGTCAGAAGTTATAATGAAAGTAAAAGAGCCTCTATTTAATCAACAGAAGAACAAACATGAAATAGATATGATGCATAAAGGGCAGTATTTAATAACTTTTATTCACCCTGCTTCAAAAGCTAACCATGAAATGGTTAAAAATATGGCTTCTAAAGGTGTTATAGGATTAACGCTTGATGGAGTACCACGAATTTCAAGAGCACAGAAAATGGATGCATTAACTTCTATGAGTACTTGTGCTGGATATAAAAGTGTAATTATGGCAACAGAATCTCTCTCTAAATTTATTCCGCAAATTTTCTGTGCAGTTGGAATGATAAAACCAGCTAATGTTTTGGTAGTTGGAGCTGGAGTTGCTGGGCTTCAAGCTATAGCTACTGCAAAAAGATTAGGAGCTGTAGTTTATGCTGCAGATATTCGTCCAGATGCATGTGAACAAGCAAAAAGCCTTGGCGCAAAAATAATTGATACAGGTGTTCCTGCTGAAATAGCTATTGGTAAAGGTGGATATGCTAATAAACTTCCTAATGAATGGCTTCTTAAAGAAAGAGAAAATTTAAAAGATACTATTATAAATATGGACGTAATTATTTTGAGCGCCCTTATACCTGGTAAAGTTGCACCAATTATAATAACAGAAGATGTTGTTAAAGAGATGAAGTCTGGCTCAGTAATAGTAGATATATCGATAGATCAAGGTGGAAATTGCGAAATTACATCACCTGGTGAAATAGAAGTAAAACATTCTGTAACTATTCAAGGAATTAAAAATATTCCAGGTCAACTTCCTACAAGTTCCACATGGATGTTTGCAAATAATATTTATAACTTAGTTAAATATTTAAATAAAGATGGCAAAATAGAACTTGATTTGAATGATGAAATAGTATCTTCAATATTAGTAACTGATGGAGAAAAAATTGTTCATGAAGGAGTTAAAGAAGCAATGGTACTCGTTTAATATCTAATTATATGTATTGGAGGATAAAGTATGTCATCTGTAGTGTTAGTTTTAATATTTATTGTAGCTACTCTCTGTGGATATAAACTTATAAAAAATGTACCAAGTTTATTGCACACACCTTTGATGTCAGGAATGAATGCATTAAGTGGTATAACTATACTTGGAGGTATTACAACCGTATCAGTAATAGCAAATAAATATAATTTATTATTAAGCAGTATTTTTGGAGGATTAGCTATAATATTAGCCATGGTAAATGTTGCTGGTGGTTTTGGTGTAACTCATCGTATGCTTAAAATGTTTGATAAGAAGGGAGCTAAATAATGCAATTACAAACTTATTATCTAGCTTGTGCTTTATTGTCTTTGCTAATTCTTTATGGAATTTCACTAATGAGTAAGGTGGAAACAGCAGTAAAAGGTAATTATTTAAATAGTATAGCAGTAACCTTGGCAATAATTATCACAATAATATATTTTGATATATTTCCACAAAAATCTGTGCTATATGTAATATTAGTTTGCATGGCAATAGGGGTTATTATTGGATTATACCTTACAAAAAAGGTAGAAATGATACAAATGCCTCAATTAGTCGCCTTATTAAATGGAATTGGAGGTGCTGCTTCATTAATAGTGGGTGGTTGTACAATTTTTGTAGCTAGTTCCAAATTTGAATCAATAACATCAATAATTGCGCTTATAATTGGTACAATTACTTTAACAGGTAGTTTAATAGCAGCAGCAAAGCTTTCTAATAGAATTAGTGTTAAGCCAATAATTTGGAAATTCCATCAAACTATTATTGTTATTTCTATTATTATATTGTTAATAATTATTACTAGCTTTATTATAATAAATAATCTGCCTATATTATTATTGGCGGTAATTACCTTCATTTTAAGCGGATTATTAGGAATTGCGATTGTAATAAGAGTTGGTGGAGCTGATATGCCAATTACTATTTCACTTTTAAACTCATTTAGTGGTGTTGCAGGATCAATTTGTGGTATGGCTATTGGAGATATTCTTCTTGTATCTGTAGGTGGCATAGTTGGAGCAAGTGGTCTAATATTGACACAAATAATGTGCAAATCTATGAATAGCAGCATTTTGAAAATATTTCAAGGAAAGACTACTACAAAAAATTCAGTAGAAGAAGAATCGGTAATTGTTAGAAATGATAATAATGAAGATGTTAAAGATGATAAAGAAGTCGAAAAAAAATCAACAGAAAAAGAATTAACAGCATATGAGGTATTAAGCCAAGCAAAAAAAGTTATTATTGTACCTGGTTATGGTATGGCATTAGCACAAGCACAACATTTAGTAAAGCAATTAGCTGATGCATTAGAGGGAAATGGGGCAGAAGTTAAATATGCTATTCATCCTGTTGCTGGGAGAATGCCAGGTCATATGAATGTTTTGTTATGTGAAGTAGATATAGAATATGAAAAGTTGTATGAAATGGATGATATTAATGATGAGTTTAGTAGTTGCGATGTATGTATTGTTGTAGGAGCAAATGATGTGTTAAATCCTGCTGCTAGAGAGGCCGAGGGTACACCAATTTATGGTATGCCTATATTAAATGTTGACCAATCAAAGTATATAATATTTTGCAATTATGATCTTAAACCTGGTTATGCTGGAATAGAAAATCCACTATATAAGCGTAAAAATAATGTTAGTCTATTATTAGGGGATGCAAGTGAAACATTACAAAGTTTGCTTAATGAATTAAATGAGGAACTTAAAGAAAAAGTAGAATAGGGAAGTACTGTCAATACAACAAGGTTCCCAGGTCTTACAGCAATCTTTAATTGCAAGGCCTGGGATTTTTATTAAATATTTAAATTAAATTCATCTATATTATATGTTTTCATGAAGTCTGTAGTATCTTTATTTTTAGCACTTAAAGCGCTAGAATTTATTATATTTGTTCCGGAAGGTTTTTTAAACAATGATACTGGACCATTGACACATCCACCAATACATGCCATCCCTTCAATAAAGTTACCGTTTAATTTTCCTAATTTAGCTAACTTAAGAGCTCTGTCGCATTCTTCTAACCCGTTGCAAACTACAGGTCTTAATTCTAAATCTAAATTTTGTTTTGCAGCTGAATTTCTAATAGCTTCAGTAACTCCTCCAGAACGAGCAAAAATTCTTCCAAAGTAAGATGCATTATCTAAAGGTGAACTTTCGCATTGGGATGGTTCAATTTCATATGCATCAAGATATGCAACTAATTCTTCAAAGCTCATGACATAATTAATATCATCACTTAAATTATCTTGAGCAGATTCAGCCTTTTTAGCTACACATGGTCCTATAAAAACAACTTTAGCATCCTTGTCTGAATTTTTAATTAATCTTGCTGTAGCAATCATTGGCGAAACAGCAGTTGAAATATTATCAATTAATTCTGGGTACTTTATTTTAATATATCTCACAAATGCCGGGCAACATGATGAAGTTATAAAATTCTTAGTTTTTAGTTCTTCTTCTAGCAATTTAGATTCATAATCTGCAATTATATCAGCACCTATGGCTGCTTCAACAACTTGATAGAAACCAAGTTGTTTAATTGCTGTCACAATATTATCTAATTCCGCATCAGGGAACTGAGCTGCTATTGCTGGTGCTACAATGCAATATACCTTATATTTTGTATTGCTATTTGAATTGTGTATTAATTTCATAATATCAAGAACGTGAGATTTATCTGTGATAGCTCCAAATGGACATCTAGATACGCATGCTCCACAATTAATACATTCATCTTGATTAATAATTGCTTTTTTAGTATCTGTTTCAATATTAATAGCTTTTATTTTACATGACGTAATACAAGGCCTTTTTACATCTGATATAGCTTCAAATGGACATACAGCGCTGCATTTACCACATTCTATGCATTTTTCTTGATTAATATGTGCTCTTTTATTGATGATTTCAATAGCACCTACTGGGCAATTTTCTCTGCAGTGATGTGCAAGGCAACCTCTGCAAGCCTCTGTGACAGTAAATCTATAAACAGGACACTCATCACATGCTAAATCAATGACATTAACAACATTATCATTATATTCATAAATTACATTTTTAACTCTTTCATTTATTATAGCTCTTTCCTTATATATGCAGCATCTTGTTTCTGCTACTGGACCTGGTATTATTCTTTGAGGAATAACAAGTAAGTCCTTTATTAAATTATCATTTTTTTGAGATTTTATTACTTCTTTTAACACTTTATATTTAAAGTATTGAGCTTGATTATCAAATTTCTTTTTCATAAATATTTTACTGTAACTTCCTTTCCTGCTTTCCTTAATTCTTTGACTAAATCATGTATAATTTTTTGTTTTATATTAAACCCTACTGGGAAATGAGGGTTTTGATGTGCAGGATTAACTGCTTTACCCACATAAAAATTAATATTAGTGCTATGTTCAGTCAATAGTCTTGTTAATAGTGCGCTCCCGTTATAATTGTTGATATCTACAGCATTTTCATAACTGTTTGCATTGTATTTTTTTATATTTTCAAGAGTTTTACCAAGAGTTAAAACTCCTTCAGTAACAAGATCAAATCCTTCCATATAAGCTATTGGAGGTGTGTCAGGGGTAATTGAATCCATATCCACTACCAATGATTTTCCCAACTCTCTTTCAGCTATTAAGGCGGTAGTACCACCGCATATTATTTTTCCATTATTAGGTTCTTTCATGATTTCTGCCAGGTAGCTGTCCATTGCTCTGTCAGAAGGTGGACCTACAAAAACGTCAACATATTTAGGTTCCCTTAATTTTATTGTAAGTATCGTAGTATCATCTCCTGGTTTATTGTTATAAAGATTGTTGCAAACTCCTATAAAGTTGCCATTTATCATACTTGATGAATTATTTATCTCAATTAAATTGTTCAAATAATCATTAATTTCATCCCATGCCCAACCTAAATTAAGCATTTCACCTATACCTGCGTGTATTGCACCATCACTTACCACACATAAAGAATCACCTAATTGAAGTTTAATATTTGATTCATATATTTTTTTTGATCCTATATATCTTTCAACTCTATCCACAGAAATACTTCTGTTATTTGAGTAATAAAAGTAAGGAGGATTATCATATTCAATGATGTAAGCATTATTATTTTTGTCAATTTTAATAATTGTAAATGTGGAGTATGCTAATTTTCTAACTTTACATTCAGGTAATGTATTCAAAATTGTTTCTATTGTTTCATCGATAGTAGCTCCATTATTAAGCATAGTAGCTGCTATTTTTGTTGTCATTGTGGCCAATATATTTGCTTTTACACCGCTTCCTAAGCCATCAGACATTACAACTATGCAGCCATCATCATTATTTATTGATTCAACTTTATCACCGCATAGCTCTTCACCGTATTTATTTATGCTTTTATAATTTATATCGAAGAAGTTATTCATTTTTACCATTTTCCTCAAAAACTATTTTTTTAAGCTTAAGGAGTGCAGCCTTTGTTTCAGCAGTTGTCTCTCCTAATAAACCAGCTATTTCTTGAGCTACCCTCATTTGTTTTTCTATTACTTTATCGGCAGTTTCAATTGTGTTTAATTTTAAATTAACAAGCTGATTTTTCTTTAGTTCTTCATTTGTAATATCGTTTAATATACCAAATATAACTTTATTTTTTGGAAGATATATTATACTTTCATAAGCAGTTATGCCATAATTTTCAAGATTAATTTTTTTCCCTATTATATTTTGTTCTAAATTTATTGCTTCATCAAAGTCTTCTGTTGATAAAATACTTGATAAATGGTGCCCTCTGATAATATCTATTTTGGCTTTGAATATTTTTTCTCCAACAGGGTTAAGATCTAAAATATTTAAATTTAAATCCGTTATAACCAATATATTTGGTGAATATTCAAATATAATATTAGATAATTTTTCTGCTTTACTTCTCATGTATGGGATACACATTTCTGTATAAGATAAACCTTCAATTACAGACGCAGCTTTTTCTCTGCATGTGTCATAGCCGCATGCGCCACAATTTAATTCATCAGAAACTGTATGTTTACCGATTTTTTCCAAAATTTGTTTAATGTCATTTTCAGAATAAGTTGGGGGCTTGTACTTTTTATTTCTAAAGTTTCTAGTATAATCAAGTTGTTTTTCTTCATATGAATAATTTATATATTCTTTTTCCCTAACAGGTAATAATTCAATTTCAGCATTAGATTTTCTAACAAACAAATTTTTATTGTTTCTAGGAACAGCAGGTCCATCTAAACAGCCGCCTATACAGCTGTTAGCTTCGATGCAAACATTATTTAATTCACCATTTAATAAAGATTTATAAACCTCTTTTAAATTATCAGTACCATTTACAGAAAGAGGTGTAAGATTGTTTTTTATTAAAACGTCCTTTAAACCATTAATTATTCCCTTTTCTAAGGGGTATACTTTGCCAGTGTAATTTCCCTCAAGATCTGGGCGTTGCCTTTCAAATGAAGAAATATCGATACTGTTTATTTCCATCCATTTGTCTAATTCTTCAAATGATATAACTGCATTTATGATACCTACTTGCTGATAACCAAATGCTTCACATTTTTTAGATATGCATGGACCTAAAAATACAATATAAACATCATCTCCATGTCTTTTTCTAATCATTTTACAATGGGCGATCATAGGTGAGTCTATTGGAATTAAGTACTTTAACAGTTCAGGATAGTATGTTTGCACCATCATATTTGCTGATGGACAACATGTAGTAATTGCGTTTTGTAAATTATTATTGTTGATATATTCCTTATAAAGTTCTGTAACTTGTTGAGCACCAATAGCTGTTTCTTCTATAATACATACACCTATATGTTTTAGTGCTGTAATTAATTTATATGGTTCATCATATACTCCTAAATAAGAAGGAGCTAGAGAAACAATTACTTTTTTTCCTTGTTTTATGGCTTTAATTACATCATCTAAATCGCTGTGTATATTTCTTGCATTTTGTGGGCATACTAAAAAACACTTTCCACATGCAATACATTTTTCTTCCACGATTTGAGCCTGATCATTTACCATTTTTATAGCTTTAACGCTGCAATTTCTTACACATTTATAGCAGTTTTTACAATTTGCAGGGTAAAAATCAAGTATTTTCATAAAAATCCTCCTGGATTATGCTATACTTTTTTTAATCACTTCATCAAAAAATTTTTCTGCTGTTTCAGGTGTAACGGAATAAATATTATCTTTATATTTTACTGATACTGCTTCAGTACATTGGCCAAGGCAAAATGAAGCTTTAATCACTATAGAATCATTTAGATTGTTGTTTTCTACACATGTTTTAAATTTTTCTATTACTTCATAGGAACCCTTTAGATGACATGCACTTCCAACACAAATACTTAAATTAACCATCTATATCACCTCTTAATTATGTTTTGTCCTAGACTGATAAGGGTTAAAGTGAAGGACCTATTTTCTCAATAATTATAATATCTATAAATCATAAAGTCAACCACATTGTTAAAACTTTAACCTATTTTAAGAAACAACTACTATTAGTAAATTATTTATTTGAATTTTTAAAATTTAAATCAAAATAGAAATTTGTGTTAATTTTAAAAACTAAAAGAATATATATTAAATAGGAATTTAATATTTATTTGAATAATAAAGCTTGACTAAAATAAAGGCAAATGATATTATAAAGTCACCTATCAGTTTGAAATTCCCCAATTTTTTATAAATATAATTATACATGGAGGTGTTTTTTTGGATTTTAGTGAATTAGCAAAATTAAAGGTTGCTGACTTAAGGGAAATTGCTAAAAGCAGAGGTATTTTTGATGCCTATAAATATAAAAAAGAAGTATTAATTGATAAAATAAATAAAACTTATAAGAATTACGAAGAAGCAGATAAATTTATTAATAATGAGGAAGAAAAAATCAATAATAATAACAAAAATGATAATGAAAACAGTTTAACAAAAACTGTTAATAATGAAAATAATAAAAGTAGAAAAAACAAATCGGTTGAAAAAGCAAAGAATTTAGAAGAATTTGAAAATGATCAAAACAATAAAGAAAATAAAGAAGTTGATATTAATAAAAATAGCGAAGAATGTTTTAACGAGCTAAATATAAAAGAAAAAGAAGAATTAATTGCAGATTTACCTGAAAAAATATCTGATGAAATACAATCCAGTGAAGAAGTTTTAAATGTAGAAGGCATATTGGAAACCCATCAGGACGGATATGGTTTTTTAAGAACAAATAATTATTTAACCAGTGAAGATGATGTGTATATTTCCCCCTCTCAAATAAGGAGATTTCATTTAAAGACGGGTGACAAAGTAAGCGGAATAACCAGGCCTCCAAAACAAGGTGAAAAATTTAAAGCTTTATTGTATGTAAAAAAAGTAAATGATGAAAACCCAGAACTTTCAAGAAACAGGAAAGACTTCGATACTCTTATCCCTATATATCCAGATTCAAGAATTAAACTTGAGAAATCCCAATTAGACATGACAATGCGCGTAATAGATTTAATAGCTCCTATTGGAAAAGGCCAAAGAGGTATGATTGTAGCTCCTCCTAAAGCGGGAAAAACTACAATATTAAAAGACATTGCCAACAGCATTGCAGAGAATTATCCAGAAATTGAAATTATTATGCTTTTAATAGATGAACGACCAGAAGAAGTTACAGATATGAAAAGAAATGTAAAGGGCGACGTTGTTTATTCAACATTTGACGAGCTTCCTAAAAATCATATTAAGGTAGCTGAAATGGTATTAGAAAGAGCAAAGAGACTAGTTGAACATGGTAAGGATGTAGTGATTTTGTTAGACAGTATAACAAGGTTAGCAAGAGCATATAATTTAACAATTCCTCCAACTGGAAGAACTTTATCTGGAGGGCTTGATCCAGGTTCATTACATGGTCCAAAAAGATTTTTTGGAGCAGCTAGAAATATTGAATATGGTGGAAGTTTAACCATATTGGCAAGTGCTTTAATTGAAACAGGAAGCAGAATGGATGATGTGATTTTTGAAGAATTTAAAGGAACTGGCAATATGGAAATTCATCTAGACAGAAAGTTGTCAGAAAAGAGGATCTTCCCAGCTATAGATATTAACAAATCAGGAACTAGAAGAGAGGAATTGCTTTTAAAACCTGAAGAGCTTCAAACAATATGGCAAATTAGAAAAGCATTAAGTAATTTTTCAGTATCAGATGTTACTGAAAGATTAATCGATGGTCTTATAAAGGTAAAAACGAATGATGATTTTATCAAAGATGCAAGCAACATTTTAAGTGTTGATAAAATGAAATTTGATTTTAATGATTAAAGTATATATTATAAAAAAATGATATACTTTATAAAAAAATATTGTAAATAAATAAACCTTGTGCTATAATACTGAAAGTATATCGTTAGTTACTAATATTAAGTATAAGGTTATGAGAAAGAGGTGAATTGGATGAAAAAAGGAATACATCCTGATTATAAAACTGTAACAGTTAAATGTGCATGTGGAAATACTTTTGAAACAGGTTCAGTATTAGATGAAATAAAAGTTGAAATATGTTCAGAATGTCATCCATTCTTTACTGGAAAACAGAAATTTGTTGACCAAGGCGGAAGAGTTGATAAATTTAAGAAGAAATACGGTATGGAATAATTTACAAATGCACTCTTGGGCAAATCTAAGGCAAATAGCTATCAGATTTGCCTTTTAGTTTGTCTTTATTTCTTTAAAAACAAATAAACAATTGTTGATAAAATGCTTTGCCACATATATAATGTTTTATGATTGATTAATTTAAGAGGAGTAAAAAATGAACAAAACTATTACGCCCTTAAAGGCGGATTTAATGCTTGCTTTAGTTTCATTTCTCTGGGGAAGCAGTTACGTTGTTACTAAAAATTTTATAAATACAATAGGTCCATTTTATAATGTATTTTATAGGTTTGCGATTGCATCAATATTATGTCTAATATTTTATAGGAAACACTTAAGGAAAATATCTAAAGGAGAAATAAAAGCAGGAATATTAACTGGTGCAATACTTGGGATAGGAATACTTTTTTCCCTTGCAGGAATAAAGTATACAACAGTTAGTAAGAATTCATTTATAGTCAGTATATATGTTGTGTTTGTTCCTTTTGTTTATTGGGCAATTTGCAAGAAAAAGCCAACAAACATGAGTATATTTGCCGTCTTTTTAATGATGGTAGGACTTGCTTTTTTAACACTTGATTTCAACAGTGGATTTAGCATAAATATAGGTGATATATTATCCTTTGGATGTGTTATATTTTATGCCCTTCAAGTTATATTTAATGATATTTATGCAAAAAAATACAATCCAATTTGTGTAAATACAGTAATTATGATAACCTGTTCAGTTATTAGTTTTATTGGAATAATTTTTGAAGGAAATATAAATTTTAAAATTAGTGGCGAATCTTTAATATATATAATGTATTTAGGTGTTTTCACAACTTTTATATGTTATTCAATTCAAATAGTAGCCCAAAAATATACTGTAGCTACACATGCAGCAATTATTATGTCATTGGAATCAGTGACTGCCACAGCTTTAGCAGTTATATTTCTTAAGGAAAAGCTTAGTATAAATATGATAATAGGGTGTATAGTAATATTCATATCAGTATTAATTTCAGAAATTGGAGATTCTGTATTAGCTAAAATTATTGAAAAATATTATTTAAGAAATAAAAATGCTATTGAATTACAAGATAAGTAATGATAAATATAAAAAGTTGTGCATTATTTTTTTTTATGCTATAATTTATTTATTGTAAATTGTCAGGTGGTGATTTAGTGTCACATCAAGCTATATATCGTAGATTTAGGCCTAAAATATTTGATGATGTGTTAGGTCAAGAACATGTAGTAAAAACTTTAAAAAATCAAATATTAACTAATAATATAGCCCATGCTTATTTATTTACTGGAATAAGAGGGACAGGAAAGACTTCTACAGCAAAGATATTTTCAAGAGCAGTTAATTGTCTAAATAATGATGATGGCAACCCTTGTAATGAATGTGAAATATGTAAAAGCATTCTTGACGAAACAAATATGGACGTTATAGAAATGGATGCTGCTTCAAATAATGGGGTTGAAGACATAAGGGATCTTAAGGATAAGGTAAAGTTTCTTCCCGTAAAAAGCAAGTATAAAGTATATATAATTGACGAGGTTCATATGCTTTCAAAAGGAGCATTTAATGCACTCTTAAAAACATTGGAGGAACCACCCGAGCATCTAATATTTATACTTGCAACCACTGAAGTTCACAAAATTCCAGCAACGATATTGTCTAGATGCCAAAGGTATGATCTTCATAGAATAAGTACTGTTACTATTGTTGATAATATGAAAAATATTTGTAATGAAATGGGTATTGGCATAGAAGAAAAGGCATTGAATTTAATAGCTGCAAATTCAGAAGGAGCTATGAGGGATGCTTTAAGTATATTAGACAGATGTGTGTCTTTCG
>JAQVWY010000056.1 GCA_028709465.1 Tissierellia bacterium
CGATACTCTTCCGTGCTGGTGAAATGTAAATAACTCAACTTCGTAATAGCATGACGAATAGATTCATCCACAGCACCTTCAGTTGTTTCACCGCCGTACATATGAGCAATGGGAATCCTTTGGTTCATAGCTGCACAGCATACAGCTAAGGTTTCATAGCGATCACCTAAAACCAGCAGCATGTCGGGTTCCAGCCGAGCGAAATAATCTGCAAATCCCATCATGGCTAACCCCATAGTTTTAGATATACCTGTCGGGGTATCAGAGCTCAATAATATTTCCACCTTTTCATCAATAGTTATTCCGTCGCTTTCAATTTCTTTATAGGTCAATCCAAACTCTGGCGACAAATGCATTCCCGTTGCCACCACGCGGGCATCGAACCCTGGTTTTGCCATTAGCTTTAAAATAACGGGCTTGAGAAGACCATATTCAGCCCTAGTTGCTGTTAATATGCTGATTTTTTTATTTTTACTCATAGTTCTATCAACTCATCTTCTTCAAAATCCCTTATGGCCACTTGTCCGATTACTTCAAACCACTTCATGGGGCTAATGCCATTTCCTGGTCTTTTCACTGTGATATTGTCTTCAGTAAAAACATCACCTTTTTTTATCTTACAATTGGCAACGATACTTTTCCGTGCAATAGCCATATTTTTCTGTTCTGATGCAGCAGGTTTTTTTTCACCACTGCCTAAAGATGCTTCCACATTACGAATTGCGCTGACCATGGCTTTCAATTCCTCTGGTTCTAAACTAGCTTTATGATCCGGCCCCTCCATATTTCTATCAAGGGTAAAGTGTTTTTCTATTATTGTTGCGCCTAAAGTAACAGCAGCTATCGGTACTTCTATTCCTTTAGTATGATCTGAATACCCCACTGGAATTTTAAACATTTTTTTAATTGTATTCATAGCATTTAAGTTTACATCTTTAAATGGTGTAGGATATTCTGTTGTACAATGAAGCACTGTGATTTCACCAGCTCCATTTTCCCTTAATATAGATAGTGCTTCTTGGATATCTTCTATAGTACTCATTCCTGTTGATAGTATAACTGGCTTGTGTAATTTGGCGATCTTTATTAAATATGGCAAATTAGTTATCTCGCCTGATGGGATCTTCCACCTTTTCATATCTAAGCTACTTAAAAAGTCAATACTACGGGAATCAAATGCTGTAGATAGAAATTCTATTTCCTTTGCTTTGCAGTATTTATCAAGTTCTCTAAATTCATCAAAGGATAATTCTAGTTTCTTTACCATATCAAGTTGAGATTCTTTAGATGAAGTATTTATATTTTGATATTCAGCTTTTGGTGCATATCGAGAAACCACTTTTTCAGATATAAAAGTTTGGAACTTAATAATATCAGCACCGGCGTCTTTGGCCATATCTATTAAATTTTTCGCAATATTAATCTCGCCGTTATGATTTACACCTACTTCTGCAATAATTAACACTTTTCTTTCCAATTCAAATCACCTACTTAATGGGTTTTGCCGGGACTCCTACTACGGTGCTATTTTCGTCAACATCCTTAACGACAACTGCGCCTGCCCCAACAATTACATTATCAGCAATTGTCAATTGCTGCAGTATCTTTGCCCCTGTTCCTATCATACAGACGTTTTTAATAGTTATATTTCCTGATACTGCAACTAATGGATTGATTACATTAAAATCCCCAATTTGTGTATCATGTCCTATTGTTGAGTTTAAATTTATCAAGTTAAAATCGCCTATTTTTACATCACAAGTTATATTAACACCCGCTGTTAAAATATTGCCCTTACCTAGGTTAATATTTTCAGAATCATATTTTACACTAGGGTGAATAAGATTTGGATACACTGCATTTTTTATATTATTTATTTTATTGTAAATTATTGATTTAATTTTCGGATTACCTATAGGTATGACAATGCCTATAACGGGAAATTGACTTGCATATTTAATGACTTCATCATCACAGGTTACTACTTCATATCCACCAATTATTTTATTTCCAATCTTATCTTTTTCATCTTCAACGAAACCTAAAAAATCATATACTTTTTCAATATTATTTTGATTAATTTGCTTGACAAGATTATAAGTTTCTTTCGAAACTCCTCCACTGCCGAAAATCAAAAGAGGCAATCCATTCCATTTCATTTTAACTAACCTCCGCAATAACAAAATAATTTTAATGATGAATACTATTCATAACAGACTTGCAATGCCCGCCACCGCCAATTAAGAGCAACTTTTTATTCACATTCTAACCTTCTTCTCATATCTTCCATCGCATCAAGCTGTCCCATATCCAGCCAATTATTTTCTCCTATGGGATAAACGCCTATTTTTGCACCAGCCTGTTTAAGCTTTTCGATGATATCTGGAAAACCTATCGCCTGGTTATCTTCTAATCCCTTCACAACCTCAGGTTCAACTATATACATACCCGTATTTGTAAAGAAGGATATTTCGGGTTTTTCTTTCATCTTCTCTATCTCGCCATGTTGTCCGATTTCTATTACTCCATATGGTATTCTTATCTTTTTTAAAGAACAAACCATTGTTATAACATTATTTTCTTTTTTATGAAACTTGTATATCTTTTCATAGTCCTCTTCAATAAGAATATCGCAATTAGATAAAATAAATGTGGAATCAATTATACCTTTAAGAAGGCTCAAGCCCCCTCCAGTACCTAATGGTTTTTCTTCATCTACATATGTAATTTGGTAATCTTTTTCAATTTCATTAAAATAAGCCTTAATCATATTTTTCTTATGGTTTACAATTAAGAAAAACTCCCTACAGCCACATTTGTTAAATCTATTTATGATATGCTCTGCTATGGGTATTTCCCCGATCGGAATTAAGGGCTTAGGAAGTATTTTTGTATAAGGATAGAGCCTTGTCCCAAATCCCCCTGCCATTATTACTACTGGAATATTTAAATCCTTTTTTACCCCAATGTCTCCATTATTAATAAATACTACGGAAATTATTTCATTTTTGTCATTCAATATAGGCAGTGCTTCTATAGAATATTTTTTCATATATTCTTTCGCTGAGGCTTTTTCCCTTTCTTTTAAATACTTTGGATTATAATTTGCAATATCTTTTACCCTAGCTTCCAGGTTTCCTTTTTTAAGGATCCACCTTCTTATATCACCATCTGTTATCGCTGCAACTAATTTTCCTTCTCGGGCAACGAATAGAACTTTCTTTGCTATTTTATCTAATAGAACCATCGCCTCAAGCATTGTGCATTCTTCTTCGATTAAAAAATCTTTAACTTCCATGCTTTTCACCTTTTATCAAACAGTATTTATAACTTTTCGGGATTATTTAAACATTCAACCACATATATGACATCTTCTCTGCTTAAATTTGAGCTACAAGGAATATTTACAACATGTTCAATATAAATCTTGGCTTTTTCTATCTTATAAGTTTGGCTGCCTATATAGGGCTTTTGATCACTTATCAGCCCCCATATGGGCCTTGATTGAATTTTCTTTGTTGATAAGAAGTTGATAATCTCATCTCTATTAAGCGGATAGTTTTCATTACAATATAGTGCATAAAACCAGTAGTTTGGTCTTATATCATCTTTAAAATCTAAGATTGTTAGTCCCTCTATATCCTTAATACTCTCTTTATATAAATTATAGTTATCCTTTTTAATCTTTATAAAATATTCAAGCTGTTCCAACTGCGCCAGGCCCAGGGCTGCTTGGAGATTAGTCATTCGATAGTTATATCCGATTTCATCGTGCGTATAGTAGAGCTCATCGCTTTTAGCCTGGGTTGTAAGATGCTTTGCTCTCTTTAGTAATTCCTCATCATTAGATACAATCATCCCGCCACCGCCGGTAGTAATTATTTTATTTCCGTTGAAAGAATACACACCAATGTTCCCAATGGTACCGGCATATTTACCTTGATATTTCCCTTCTATATAATGCGTCCCAAGAGCTTCTGTAGCATCTTCAATTACTTTTAAATTGAATTCCCTCGCTATCTCCGTAATCTTTACCATATCCGCCATATTCCCAAAAACATGAACAATTACTAAAGCCTTGATATGTTTCTTTGTTTTATTATCAATTAGTTTTCCATCAGTAAAACTACATTCATTTTGACAAAACTCTAATAGCTTGTCCGTATCAATAGTAAGAGAATCATCACAGTCCATAAAAATTGGTTCTGCACCGATATATTTAACCGGGTTAATCGCTGCTATAAAAGTTAATGTAGGAACAATCACTTCATCCTCTCTCGTTACATCACAAACCTGTAGTGCAATATGCAAACCGGATGTTCCATTTTGGCAGGATACCGCCCCTTTGGCTTTAACGTATTCTGCTATCTTTTCTTCAAAATCATTAACATATTGACCAGCGGTGGATACCCATTCAGTTTCCATTGCATGAGTAACATATTTAAGTTCATTTCCTTTTAAATTGGGTATGGAAAGTGGTATAAAATTCTGGCTCATCGTCTCACCTTCTTATTAGATATTATAAATATCTGTTTTGTATTTATCTAAATTATGTCTAAAAAATTCAATGGTTTCGGCAAGACCCTGTTCAAAAGTGTATTGTGGTTTCCAATTAGTCAGTCTCTTTATTTTTTCATTGGAACCTAAAAGTCTGTTGACCTCACTCTTTTCCGGTCTTAGTCTCTGTTCATCACAAACAATCCTAGCTTCAGGGCTAATCTGTCTTATCAGCTCTTTTGCAAGATGTCCAATTGATATCTCTTGCTGAGTTGCAATATTTATTTCTTCACCAATAGTCTTATCGGACTTTGCGATTTCGATAAAACCATTGGCAGTATCTTTTACATAGTTAAAATCACGCGTAGGTGTTAATGATCCAAGTTCAATTTGCTCTTTACCTGCAAGAAGTTGTGTAATGATTGTCGGAATAACTGCCCTCGCTGACTGCCTTGGACCGTAAGTATTAAACGGGCGAACAATCGTAATAGGCATGTTAAAACTTCTATAAAACGACTCCGCCAGTCTATCTGCACCTATTTTGGTAGCAGAATATGGTGATTGGCCTTGATATGGGTGTTTCTCGTCAATGGGCACATACTGAGCAGTACCGTAGACTTCTGATGTAGAAGTTATCAGCACACGACTTGTTCCTAAATCCTTTGCTGCTTGCAATACATTCAGTGTTCCTTTAATGTTCGTATCAACATAGGTATCTGGAGAATGGTAGCTGAAGGGGATAGCAATAAGTGCTGCTAAATGGAATACTCCATCCACATCTTTCATTGCTTCTCTTACGCCATTGGGATCCCTTATATCACCCGTGAATACTTCAACTTCTTTCATAATTTCTTTAGGTAATCTATCTAACCATCCCCAAGAGTTAAAGGAATTATAATATGCAAAAGCCTTCACTTTATGACCTTGTTTTAATAGCTCTTCTGTTAAGTGACTTCCAATAAAACCATCTGCTCCCGTTACGAGAATAGTTTGCATTATATCATGCTCCTCCAATACATTATTTAATAATTCTATTCTGCTGATACTAAAGCCACACAGGTGTGTGCCGATATATCTACCACATATTGTAGATACTATGCTATCAACCTTTTGATGAATAATGGGGGTTGAGTTTATACAATTACTAAATAATAATGTACTTTTCATCCGCAATCTCTGTAAGTATTTCTGGTCTATTTATCAGGCTACTATATGGATCTCTCTACACTAAGCTACCCCATATTTAATCCCTCGTCATTTTTAAAATATTCCAGGGCATTACATAGGCCTTGGAGGAAAATATCCATGTTAACACAAATCTTATAAAACATGTTAAAGTCATAGCTTGTGCTGCACCAATAGCTCCGTTCCGGGAAATTAAAATATAATTTAAAACAATACTAGTTATTGCAGTAAAAAAGGTAATCCATGCAAGAATTGCATTTTTTTTGGCATAGAAGATATAGTTAGTAACCATTAGGTACATACCGGTAAATGCATTTCCTATAGCTAACCAGAGGACAAAACTACTAGCACTAGCAAAATCTTTACCTACAAAAAAGCTTAATAGCCATGGTGCTATGAAAGCCAACCCTAACGATAGAATTAATATAATAACAAAATACAAATAAGTAAGCTTAACGATTTTGTTCTTAATATTTTGTCCACTATAGGTTAATTTCTCAAACAGCCATGGAACATAAGCTTGGTTAAAAGCAGTATATAGCAAACTTATTGGCATAGCTATTTGATATCCAACTGTATAAAGGCCAGTGGCATTTACTCCAACCATATGAGTAATAAATATTCTATCCGTCATAGTCATCATTACTATACCAAGCGAATGTGGAATAAGAGGAACTCCAAAATTAAGGGCGCTTTTTATGTAATCCTTATCAACTTTAAATTTTATCCAGCCATTACGATATAAAAGAAACAGTCCAAAGATGGCAAATGAAACAAAGGCTATAATCTGTGCCTGTATACGCCCCTGCCAATTCATTCCTAATACCACAACAAACCAAAGACTAAAACCTAAATTCAATACTGTTTGGGATATTTGATAAATTCCATACGATACTGGTCTTACTTGAACCTGCCACAAAGTTAAGTTTATTCGGTTTATAAACTGGGCTGCAGATACAACTATGACAGCCCACATCCATTGCATTGGAAAGGATGCTACTTTGCTAATTGGTTCCGCCAGAAAGTAAAAAACAATCCCAACAATTATCGTACTGCTAAGTAGTATCAGTAAGCAGTTACTTATGTAACGGGGCATATCTGTTTCATCACGTTCATAATACTGTCTTGCAATTGCTCCATTGATACTTAACCCAGTAAACGGCGCAACAAAACTAAGTAAAACGCCAAACATTGCTACAATCCCATAATCAGCAGGGGTTAAGTAGCGCGTTAATATTGGCATCAATAAAAACGGAATTGCTGAGTTTATAACTTGGGTAATGGTATAAATACCTGCTGAACGAAATAAACCTGACTGGATTAATTTCTTTATATTCATAATTTTTGTCATTTATCTTTCTTCATAATAATTGCATCCAATTCTTTAATAATAATATTTAAGCTATTTTGCTTCCAAAAATATGATATATCATACTTCTCATTAAAATTTTCTACCGAATTTAAAATCATCATAAATTCATCTACATTATCTACTAAATACGCAAATCCCTTACAATATAATTCTTGCAAATGACCATATCCATACAGCTTCCATATAATTGTTTTTAATCCATATCCTAAACCTTCAAATAAAGCAGTAGAATAAACCCCCACTTGAATATCTGATTGTGCAAAATAATAATGAATGTCGTAATTGTTATTATCAATGACTTCTATATTGGTCCCAATAAGCCATGGGTATTCTTTTTTCCATCTTGCATATTCACCAGGATGAAGCTTGTATATAATTTTATATTCATCTCTAATTTTTTCAGAAATTTCAACAGCAACTTTGCTTAAATGTTTACCTATTGTCCCTTGAGAGATAAACAAAATAACTTTTTTATCACTTTTTCTACTTTTGCTCTTATATTCATTTAACTTTTGTTCATAATTAGGCCATCCAACTACTTTAATTCTCGATTCATCTATTGGTAAACAGGTGGTATCTTTCCAAAACTGACCGAATAAAAAAATATAGTCAGGTAACGTTGATATGTTCTTTTTTTCTGCAATATTATAAGCTATATGATTCTTTCCCATTGTTCCATGTTGTAATTCTATAGTAGGTATATTCTTCTTTTTAGCAAGTTCATTTACAATATATCTTGAAGTTTTATAGGATACAACTTCTATAATAATTTTAGGTTTTATTTTATCAATTATTTTATTAAAGTACTTATACGCTATCTTATATTCTAATATCGCATTACCAGTATTTTTTACCCATTGTTCAATATTGATATCAACGTTGAATTCATTGTTTATTAATTCGATTAATTCCCTTATTGATGACTTTTCTGATTCATTCAACATCTTCCTAGAAGAAATTCTAAATAAAATCCTCTTAAAAAGATACATATTATAAATATAGTCTGTATATCTTATTTCGATATGTTTAATTGGCTTCATATGTGTATCTAAAATTGGATCTTCTAGCACAATATAAGAATTATTTAATTCTTTAATAAGCATATCTGTATATATACACTCATATACATCTCCATTTCTAACCCTTCTTGGGTGATTTAATATTAATATGTCTTTTTGTTTTAATAAAATAGGACTCTTGAAAAATATATCTGGTATCTGCTTTAATTTTTTTACCAGTCTTTTTAACAAAGTCATATCTTTTAGAGATGTATGACCTTGCCCGATAGGCTTCTTTTGCGCTTGTATTTCATTATATATACCAAATCTCACTAAGTGCCAAAATTTCACATCTTTAATTGCTTTATTAAATAAATTTAGTTCTTTTTCTAGCTCCAAAAATTCTTCAAGCATGTTTTCACCACATCATTTTTCTTTAAATATTATTTTTAAATATACTTCTACAATTAATTTATTTTTAAATGGATTTTTATATATGCAACAACTCGTTAATCACATATGATTGCTTCTCCCATTTAAAAATATGCTTATTATTTTTAGCCTGTTCTGCGTACAACAAATAATTGTTAAATAGCTCCATCAAGCCTTTATAAACTTGCGTACTATCTTTACCGTCATCCTCAAGAACAACCCCATTTTTTAACCGTTCAACTAGATGCTTCATAGGTGGATTACACCCTACTATTACGGGAACTCCCCTTGCTAGCGCCTGGTATAGCCTATTAGGGGCACACAAAAAGCTGTTTCGATTACTACTTTGATAAAAAATTACGCTTGCTATTGTATTGTCAATATAGTTAACAAGTTCCAACTGTGGCACTTTACCAGTTAATAGAATCCACTCGTCAAATTCATTGTTAAATTGTTTTTTTAGAACATCAACTACTACCTGTTCATAAGGACCAACAACTATTAACTTTGCTTTTTTTAGTCTAATTATCGCTTCAACTAATTCGGATAAATATCTACCTGGATCTCCCCCCCCTTGAGCGAGAAAGTAGGGTTTTTGATCTAGCCAAAGACTTACTTTAGCTGGTAAACTACCTGGCGGAAGAGTTAAAAAGATTTTATCCACAAAGTTTTCTAGTACTTCTACTTTTTCAGGGTTAATTCTAAATATATTTATAAAGAAATCTTTCCGCTCCACATTAGCTTGAATAACAGCATCGCATTTTTTAACAAGGTTTTTTATAACCGTTTTAAAAGGGAATTTCATTAACCTATTAGGAATCAATTCATGCTGATCCCAAATAATTTTCTTAATCCACCTCTTTTTCTTATATGACATTGCAATAGGAACCAAACCCGCCATTTCAATATTGTGAATCCAAATTACATCAGGTCGTATCTGTTTAATATGCGGTATCATTTTTAAATACATTTCGAATGTTTTAACAAGTAATCCTTTAGCATCCGGTAAGTAATTTCTGGTTTTTAAACATACTTCAATAAAAGGAATCCCATAGTCTGTTATTCCCCTTCTGCTATCATTATCATCACTCAGTACAAGAATAGTTGGAAAATGACCTAATTCTATAAATGTTAAACACTCTTTTCTAATTCGGTCATCATAGGCCAAACCAGTTGTTTTAACTACCATTAAAATTGTTGCCATAGTAATCTACCTCGCTATTTTTCGCTTATATTGAAATATTAGAATCGCAAACAAAAAAACTACTATTTGAAAAGGTAGTTTTAATCTTTGATGAACTGCCCCATATAAATGGAAACTGTATATCGGCCAGTAGGATAAAAATGCAATTATAACTATAGCTTGAACTTTATTAAGACTTTTCAATATCGTTTTGAGGTACCTCATATTATAAAATAGATAGATTAGTAAACAATAGTATATTAATTGATTGCAGAACCTAATAAGATCATCTATTACCCCCCACTGTTGAGTTCCTCCATTTAATAATCGTATAAAAATTGAATGTGGGAATGGAGTCGCAACATAGGCAACACTTGATATTGCAAAATCCTTCAAACGATTTCCTGAAGCGAAATCAACGTTCCTATTTAAAATATGTTGCTCTTGACCTTCGCCAGTTGTATATTGAAACCAGTAAATATAAGAAGCCGTTTTCTGTTCAATTACTGGATAGAAATATGTCCCAAACGCTAATACGATTAATAAAATAACACCTAATGCTTTCAAATTTCGCTTTTTTGAGAACCCCTTTAGGCTAAACCATAGATATGTATGCAATACTAACAATAATACTAACATTGCAGCAAATGGTCTTAATAAGAACAACAATGCTAAGTAAACAAACCCAAGTAACTTCTGTTTAATAGAATCTTTTAACAAACAGTAAATAGTTAGCAGAGTGAAAAACCAAATCGCAACATCTCTAAAATTGAAAATACAAACATAACAAAAATAGGGTATAAATATTGGTAGATATAAAATCAGTTTATTACTATCAAATGTTTTCCAAAGTAAAAGCATAAGTCCCGCAGCAATAGGAATATTTATTAATTTTAATGGCAATCCATTCATGTATATGTCATAATTTAATATAATATAGTTTAGAAGGTGCCACAAAAATCTATCTATTTCTCCCCAAAAACTACCACTTATCGCCTCTTCAACATATAACATTTCGTCACTTATAAAAAAATCCAAATTCCCTAAGGAAAACTCCATTATAAATAAAGTTAAGAAAAACAAAGATATTGGAATTACCAATAACGCCCTTAACCCTGCCTTTTTATAATTTTTAACGAAAAAATAAATATAAATAATACATATTATTAGTAAAATAGTCATCACATTTACCCCAATCAGTAGGCAACTTTGTAAGTCTTCTATTAATTAAATTATTAAATTAAAACATTCATATCAACCAGTAAAATAATGGAATTGCAATTGTTATTGTCAAAAATATTATTCCTCCATATATTAACCATCGTGCTTTATTATTAAATTTTCTAATATTATTGGCTCTTTTTAATGTGAACCAGACACTTCTTATAAGTCCCTTAGTACATATAATTTTATCGATTGAATCGTCTTGAGCCTTATAATCATTTTTCCCATAGATACTCTTCAAAGTATTTAGCGATATAAACTCATACCTCTTTGAATTATAAACGTATTCTAAAGCGTTAATAAATTTCTTTTCTTCTTTGCGATCAAAAATCGGCTTATCTGGATGTTCACGCCAATTAAGCATTGAGAAGCTATGATAGAATAAAGATACTATGATTTCTCTACTATCATTGGATATTTGCATCATTATATGTTTATATTCCGAACTATCCATAACAGCATCCAATTTATCATAACGCATTTTTTTTCCAATTCTAATACTCCTGAATATAGTAACAGGAATTTCCATTAAACCCTTAACTTTTTTGGGTACCATGATGGCAACAGGAGGATTTATGCCACACCATTTTTGTCCGTAAAATTGTGAGAAGTCAAATTTATATCCTAGCTCATCAAGTATTTCTAATGTTTCGTTGTTGGCTCCATATTTTCCAGCCCTAAAGGCAATCGGGCGCTCCCCCGTTACCTCGAAATATAACTCAGTGCATTTTGAAATAATTTCGTATTGCTCCTCTTTAGTATATTCCCATAAAAAAAGTCTCTTTTTATCGGCCATATGGTCTGGGTGGATATGTACACCAACATCATGTCCTCTACTAATTATGTGAGTTATAACTTCAGTAATTTTATCTTTCCCATAATCCCAAGCTTCGGCAATATCGACAAAAAATACGGCCTTTGCATAGTATCTATCGCAAATATCCATTATTCTATCTATACCATAAAGTCCCTGATCAGTTGCTCCCCATATAAGTCTTAATATAGGATCTGCGCCGTCATGACCTTCTGTATCTACTGTTATTATGACTTTTTTCATTTTCGAGACTCCTGAAATCTGTGAATAATCTTCCACAACTAATATCATTAATAATTAGCAATCTTTGTATACTGCGTTAGTAGTAGTTCACTGTTATTCTCATAATAGTAGTTTGATTTTATTTTTTTGCAATTCTCCTGATAGTATTCCATCAGTTTCGGTGAATTAATTAGTTTTAACAAAGCATCTTTTAGTTCAATTTTATCATCATTTATATTTACTCCAATTTGGTTTTCTTCTATAAACTTTCCGAGTACAGTTCTTTTTGTTCCTATTATAGGAATCTCACAAACTATTGACTCATACAGCCTATTAGGTAAAGCAACTTTAACATTACTAAACTTTGTATTATATACTGCATAAGTACAATCGATTATTTCGTATAAGCTTACTATTTCTTTTTCATAATTATATGGTCCATAGATTTCAACAAAGTCTTTGTTTTTTGTATATTCTTTAATTTCTTGATACTCAGGTCCGCTACCGGCGATTAATACTTTTAAATTCCCAATCTCTTCAGCAACATCGATTAACATTTTTAGCTGGTCACCATATCTAACGGAACCTATAAATCCAATTGTAAATATATCATGATATTTTTTTTCATACTTGTTAAATACTTTTTTTAATGGAGCATTTGGTATAAATAGATACTTATCGTCTTGAATAAACTTGGAAAAATATTCAAGCCAGAAATATGGGGAAGTTAATATTATTTTTGATACCCGACATGTAAGACGTTTTTCTATGTATTGCAATAACTTAGCTAATATTGCTTTTGGTGAATTAATTTTCTTTATAAAAGAATACTTTGGTAAATCACCTACTTCGTATACTATTTTAGTACCCCTGTTAAAGATAACTAGATAGATATTTGCAACGAAAAGCATATCCAAATTTGCTGCATGGATTATATCAGGTTTAATGCCACTTAAATGATTTATTGCAATATAAGCAAACTTCAATAAAGGAATTATTCTATTAAATGGTTTTCCTTGTGGTGCTTTCACTAAAATCGATTCAACACTATTTTTTCCATTAATTTCAAAGCTCTCTTTTATCTCTAAGTCTCGGTCCCAGTATAATAAAGTAATTTCAAATTCGTTTTCTAAAACTTGAATTCTTTTTAGGATTCTGGGATTAGGTATATGTGAAATTAACATTGCTACCCGCTTCATATTTATCACCTTAACACCACTTAAATTACTGAATCAATGACTTTGACTATACTCTATAAAGATCAACCTCTAAAACATCAGTTATCCTCTTACTTGCAAACCCATCCCCGTAAGGATTGCTAGCTTGACTCATCTTTTTATATTCCTTTTTATTCTCAAGAAGTTGCCTGAACATTTTGTATATGACATCTTCCTCTGTCCCCACAAGTTTAAGTGTTCCTGCAGCAATCCCTTCCGGTCTTTCCGTAGTATCTCTCATAACAAGAACTGGCTTACCCAGGCTAGGGGCTTCTTCCTGAATTCCACCACTATCAGTCAATATCAGATACGATTTTGCAAGGAAATTATGAAAATCCAAAACATCCAATGGCTCAATAATTCTGATTCTATCGCAATCGCCTAATATCTCGTTGGCAGCTTCTCTAACTACCGGATTCATATGTATTGGATAAATTGCTTTGATATCCATGTGTTCATCCACTATTCGCTTAATTGCCTTAAACATATTTCTCATCGGTTCACCAAGATTTTCTCTTCTATGAGCTGTTATCATGATAAGTCTGCTATCAGCTGCCCACTCTAAATGTTCATGGTAATAATCGTCCCTAACTGTAGTTTTAAGTGCATCTATAGCAGTATTACCCGTAACATAAATTGTTGATGGTTCTTTTCCTTCCTTTATAAGATTCTCCTTTGATAGTTCAGTAGGAGCAAAATGATAATTGGCCAAAATCCCTACAGCTTGTCGGTTAAACTCTTCTGGATATGGAGAATAGATATTATAAGTCCTAAGTCCAGCCTCTACATGGCCTATTGGAATTTGTAAATAAAAGCAAGTAAGAGCTGTTACGAAAGTTGTAGATGTATCACCATGAACCAAGACTACATCGGGCTTCACCTCTTCAAGAACAGCTCTCATCTTTTCAAGGATACTGATAGTTACATCAAATAATGTCTGCTTTACCTTCATGATAGAGAGGTCATAATCTGACACCACATTAAATGCCTCAAGCACTTGATCTAACATCTCTCTATGTTGACCGGTTACGCATACTACAGTATTCAACTTCTCTCGTGTTTTCAGTTCTTTAACTAAGGGACACATCTTAATCGCTTCAGGTCTAGTCCCAAAAACAACCATTACTTTTTTATTCATTATTATACTTATCCTAACTATAATTTATATGTACCATCAAAAGTGCAAATATTTTTAGTATCTAACACAATTTTTTCCTTAATTAAGTCCATATTATTTTTAATATGCTCATGGGCAGTCATAATAACGAGTATTTCAATCTCATTAAGAAAATCTTCGAAATTCATAAATTGATGCTCAACTATTCTGGTTTTAATGAAGGGATCATATACTTTAACTCCAAAGGCCAAATGCTCGTCCATTCTTTTAAGAAGCTGAAGTGTTGGGCTTTCTCTGGTATCATCTACGTTTTCTTTGTAAGCCAATCCATATAACCCAATTTTAGATATATCCTTTATGTTATGTTTTCTCATGATATCTCTAATTCTGCCTAATACATGGGTTGGCATAGAATCATTAATTTTTCTCGCTGTTAAAATCAAATTCGTTAAATCTGGATAGTCACCGACTAAAAACCATGGATCTACTGAAATACAGTGTCCCCCTACTCCAGGGCCGGGCTGCAAAATATTTACCCTTGGGTGTTTATTTGCAATTCTTATAATTTCATACACATCTAAGTTATCTGTACGGCAAATCTTCGCCAGTTCATTAGCAAATGCTATATTTATATCCCTATAAGTATTTTCTACAACTTTAGACATCTCTGCGGATCTTATATCAGTCACAACAATTTCAGCTTTACAAAAATTAGCATACAGTTCTTTTACTTTTTCGCCAATCTCTGGTTCGTCAGATCCGATTGTTCTTGAATTATGTTCTAACTCGTAAATCATATTTCCAGGAATAATTCTTTCCGGAGCGTGAACAAGATGAACATCTTTTCCTAAAACAAATCCTCTTTTTACAATTTCCGGTCGTACATATCTGTCAATTGAACCTGGTGATATAGTGGATTCAATAATTAAAATTACGCCTTTTTCGCAAACATCTAGAACTGAATTTACGGCAGATATTACATATTTAGGATCTATTTTTTTACTTGAATTGATATACGGCGTTGGTACAGCAATAATATATGTATCTGTTTTCTGGTATTCAGTAGTAAACTTAACCCCATTTTCTACTGCATTCTTAAAGAGTTCTTCTAATCCTTCTTCTTCAATAGTAAGCTTCCCCTGAAATAACAACTCTACTAAATCCTCATTATAGTCAGACCCAATAACTTCAATTCCGCTTTTAGCAAACATTAATGCTGTGGGAAGACCTATGTAGCCAAGTCCAATTACGTTAATCATACATTTACCCTCTTTCATGATTGTATGTAGGTTATTAATAGTTGTTAAGGTTATTTAATTAATAAGCCTTATATCAAATTTAATACTGCATTTTTTATAGTTCATATTACATCTAATTGAAGCACAGTTTATTTCCTCTTTTTTTAAATAGTACAAACTCCTATATGCTTTATTTAATACAATACCTTTACTATCTACCTCTACCTTACATAACACTACATCTTTATCAAGCAACTCAAAACCTCCCTGTATTATTTTTACTTCAAACGGTGTATGAAAATAGAACTCACAATAGCTGGCATTACCAATTACTTTATCGTTAATCTTATACCCCCATGAGGTTATCTTAATATCTCTTGTATGCTTATAACCATTCTTAGAAACCATAGTCCCCGAAAAGCTATTAGAATTATGAATTACATCTCTGGAACTTGTCCAATCATAAATCAAAAACGGTCCATGTTTTTTCATCTGCTCATTATTATCAACTTTTACGGTGTTATGGGCAGCAGTTAATGCCAACTGTTTTCCTATATCAGTGGCATAAGAGTATGTGCCGCTATCACATAAGATGTTTTTCCCTTTATGCCAGATATCGATATGTAACTGATCCATTTGAGCAGGTCTTGTTTTAAAGTTCTGAAGAATAACCATTAAAAAGCTATTTTCATATCTTAGAGAATAGAATCCAGATTGTTTAAATTCTGATGATATTCTTTTAATTTCAGTAATAGGAATTTCTTCTATTTTTTTATCAATAAACCACAGTAATTCTTCATCATAGTCTCCTGTATTGTATATTCTTTTGCCTTCTAATAAGGCATATAAGGTATTTATAACTGGACTGAAATCACGATACCCGCAAGAGGTAACCGGGAAAATTAATGCACCATCGTTCGAACCATAATTAGGTACATCTCCGGTATCATCTTGCATCTGATACATTAGCAAAACACTACTTTTTATAAGACTCTTGCTCCTATCAGACATATACATAGTAGTTTTCTTACTAATCTTTAAAATGAATTCCATAAGCTGTAGTGCAAATCTTTGATAGTTAAATGAATGTTGTATATATCCACCATCTTTAAAAAACTGCTTTTCTATTTCTTTATCTAAGAGTCTATAAGCTTGTTCTAGACTTTTTTTATCGTGACTGCACCATGCTCCAACAATAAGACCTGTAATCTCAGAAATCGTATGGTTATTTTTTATGCATTTATGAGCATAAAAGAAGTTAGACAAAACCTTTTTATAACTTCCTTCCACCAACTTACAAAGGTTATCAACATCTATTTGATTATATAAACCACAAGATCTGAATACCGAATATGTTATTAAAGCATTTATCATTCTTAATGTAGCTTCTTGCCCACATTTATAATTAGCCCCATATGAATACCTATTATCTTTTATCCAATTCTTAAGCTGATAAGAAAAAGCATCATAATATTTCTGTTCTTTCGTTATGAGATAGGCCCTTGCAAAATAAAAGAAATGAACGAATCTTGATGCTTCCCAAATAACTTTAATGTCCCCTCTTTCGGGATCAAAATCAGGAATTTTATACCATTTTAAAGTCTTATCTACTTCTGCCTTTGTAATCGGATTATAGTGCCAATTAATCGGGTTACCATAATCAAGTTCTATAGAGGAAAATACCTTGATTTTCCCTTCGCTAGCTTTATCTGCGATTGTAATAATTTCTTTTTTCTTCTCACTAGGTAAATCTATCAAAAATTGTTCAAGTCTATGTACATCTATATCAAAAATATCTATTCTTTTTATAGCAACCGCCTTTTCAAAGAATTTCTCAGTAGATGGTATTGTTCTCATCATTTTCAACTTAGCTGAATATAGTAATCGATTAAAAACCCAAGGAAGACCATATTCATTAATAAGTGATTTAATCATCATTGCCCCTCTACTACTTCATTTATGACTTCAATAAGTTTATTGGTCAGCTTTTTAAAATCAAAATCCTCTGCTCCATTTTTTGCGTTTGTTCCTAATATGTCGTATTGCTTATCATTCATATTTTTAATATCTAAGATTACTTTTGCTAATTCTTCAGGAGTACTGTTTTCGAGCTCTACTCCGCATTTATATTTATCGATTATGGAATATCCCATCTTAACTGTAGAAATAATCGGTTTACCTGAAGCCATGTACTCGAATAATTTATTGGAGCTATTACCTCTCGCCCAGTTATACTGGGTATCGGAATAGTTCAATATATTAACCGATGATTTGCTTAAAATATATGGTATGAATTGTTTATTGACGAAACCTTTCATTTTTACATTTGCTAAATCTTCTGCGACTACTCTTTTTTCTAACATTTCTCTTTGATTTCCATCGCCGTATATAATAAATTGAATATCTCCATGACTTGCTAATAACTTCGAAGTATCAAGAATATTACCGACATTATTAATTGGACGTATTGCCCCTATATAAACTACCTTAAACTTCTGTGATTCTAAGTCTGGATCGCTGAATTGCTTTTCTCTAATTAATTTATTAAAAGCTTCAATATCAACACCATTATTAATGTAAGTAGTTTTTGTTAATTCAATATCGCCACCTTGAATAGTATCCCATTGCTTTTCTTTGATATAATCAGTGTCACCTTCTTTAGTAAATATTAATGCATCTGCTTTTCTATAAATCCAGTGCTCCCCTGCAGTCAGTAATCTTCCAAAGATACTCTTTTCATTCAATCTTCCACCCATAAAGATAGTTTCAGGCCATAAATCACGTACTTCACAAATGCATGGTACATTCATTCTTTTCGCAATCTGGATACCTGCTACCATCGTTAATGGATGAACACTGGAAGCGATAATAACATCGGGCTTTCCATTGATCTTTGCATACTGTCTAGCTACAGAAAATAGATTTAAATAAAATAAGCCCATATTCTTGACTCTA
>JAQVWY010000057.1 GCA_028709465.1 Tissierellia bacterium
ACCCCATGTTACATTGCCAAAACCAGACAACGCAAATGTTTTTCCTTCAATACTTTCTCCAAATGTTTTGAAAACTTCCCTAGCAAAGTATACAGCACCATTTCCAGTTGCTTCATGTCTACCTAAGCTTCCTCCATAGGACAATCCTTTCCCTGTTAATACTCCATTTTCAAAGCTTCCCCTTAATCTTTTATATTGTCCAAATAAATAGCCAATTTCTCTAGGACCAACTCCTAAATCTCCTGCTGGAACATCAACATTTGGTCCTATATGTCTAAATAATTCAGTCATGAATGCTTGACAAAATCTCATTATTTCTCCATCAGACTTGCCTCTAGGATCAAAATCAGATCCGCCCTTTGCACCTCCAATAGGAAGCCCAGTCAAAGAATCTTTGAAAGTTTGTTCAAATCCTAAAAAATTCATAATTCCTTGATATACTGTTGGGTGAAATCTTAAACCACCTTTATATGGTCCAATTGCACTGTTAAACTGTACTCTATAGCCTCGATTTACATGAACTTTTTGTTGATCATCAACCCATGATACCCTAAAAGAAATAGATCTATCAGGTTCAACCAATCTTTCTAACAATCCAACTTCTTCATATTCTGGATGTTTTTCTATGGCTGGTTCTAAAGATGATAAAACTTCTTCAACAGTTTGAATAAATTCTGGTTGACCTTGATTTCTTTTTTTTACCCCTTCAATTACTCTTTCTATATATGCATTCATTAATAACACCTCCAAAGTGTAGCTTCTAAAATAATTATATCAAAATAATGCTACATTACAACTTTATTATTATTAATTTTATTTTACTAATTGTAGATATAATTATCAAAAAACTACTAAATATTAATAAATGTAAAATTTATTAACTAAATATCAAATTTTGCCATCATTTATTATTGAAATATTAACTTTTTTTAATAATTTCACCCAAGATAGTTAAATATATTTAATATTGTTAAAATAATGTCAATGTAATTAAATATTATTTATTATTTTAACCAAAAATAGTAATCTTATACATATAATATGCACATAATTCAATCGTGCTTACTAAAAGTAATAATTACAAGTTTTTTATATAACAAAAAAGCAGAGTCTTCTAAACTCTACTATTTTTCATTATTAAAGTGATTATAATAATATGTTAAAGAAAACAAGCTTTCATTAAGATGAACATTTTCTACATAAACATCTTCAGGCATTTTAAGATCTTTTGGAGCAAAATTCCATATTGCCTTAATACCAGACGCTACAACTCTGTCTGCAATCTGTTGGCATACGCTTTGAGGTGTACAAATAACAGCAATGTCTATTTTTTCTTCATTTAAATAAATTTCCATATCATCAATATCACGTATTATTGCATTTCTAATTGATAAACCTACAAGTTTTGGATTTTTATCAAACAAAGAAACAACTTCATAGTCAGCTTCATAAAATCCAGTATAATTTGCTATCGCTTGACCAATATTTCCAGCTCCAATTATTACTAATTTATATTTTTTATCTAATCCTAAAATTTTTGATATTTCAAGATGCAAATTATCAACATCATACCCAAATCCTTGCTGACCAAATCCACCGAAATTATTTAAATCTTGACGAATTTGTGATGCAGAAAAACCTGTTAATTGGCTTAAATCTTTTGAAGATGTTTTATTTATGCCCATTTTCTTTAATTCCCCTAAATATCTATAATATTTAGGCAGTCTTCTAATAACTGCTGATGAAATCTTCCCATTCTTATCCATATAATACCTCCTGCGTATATTTTAACAATCTTTTATGAACTATGCAACATTTTTTTCATATTGCTCAATAATTCCATATATATTTTGGGAAACATTCAAGGAGGGGAAGCTTTTTTACGAATTCTTCATGATTATGCTTTCTACTAAATTAGCAGCTTCTTCGCAGGCATCGCAACATTTTTCCAGACGATTAAATCCTTCAGTCCAGCTCATTATTTCTATTGGATCCTTTGACATCATGTGTAATCGTCTTATTGCTTCAATATAAATAGCATCGCCTTCTTCTTCTAATTTATTGATTTGTACAATGCAATTGTGAATTTCTTTTGATTTACGAAAACTACTAAATTCTGCTAATGTCTTTCTTAACCCTTCGCAACTTTTAACTATTATTTTTGAAAATTCTAATGCTTCATTGCGAACTGTTTTAATATTATACATATAGGCATGCAACAATACATCCTCAATACTATCAGTAACATCATCTATCTTATGAATTAATGCTACTATGTCTTCTCTTTCAATAGGAGTTATAAACTCTGTAGAAAGTTTTCGCATAATTTCATGCCCTTCAATATCAGCTGCATGTTCTATATCGTGCATTTCTTTCATTTTTGCATTCAATTCTACAACTTTATAATTATGAATTATTTCATCAAGTAATTTTGCAGATGAACAACAATATTCAGAAAGTTTTACAAATTTATCAAAATAATTAAATTCATTTTTTCTTGCCATAATAAGTCCTCTTTCAACTCATGATTTTCTTTATTATAATATTAAAATAAATAATTTAGCCATTAAGTATCCTATTACACCACAACCTGGAAATGTAAGAATCCATGTCATTACCATTTCTTTTACAAAGCTCCAATTTACTGATGATAACCTCTTTGCTGCACCTACACCCATAATTGAAGTTGTTTTGGTATGTGTTGTACTAACGGGTAATCCTGTCAAGGAGGAAATTAACAAGCAGGTAGCTGCTGCCATATCAGCTGAAAATCCTTGATACTTTTCAAGTTTACACATATCCATTCCAACTGATTTAATTATTCTGTAACCACCTATTGATGTTCCCAATGCCATAACCACTGAGCATAATAACATCATCCATACTGGTACTTGAAAGCTGGTTATATTAGCCTGGCCATTTGCCAGGAATATTCCTAGCATAAAAACTCCCATAAATTTTTGCCCATCTTGAGCGCCATGCATAAATGCCATGGCTGCACCACTGGCTATTTGAGCATTCTTAAAAAACACATTAGCTTTTCTTCTATTTTGTTTTCTAAATAAAAAGCCAACCAATTTAACAGTAATCCATCCTAATCCAAAACCTAAAAACGTGGATAAAACTAATCCATATATTACCTTCACCCATTCACTTCCATTAATACCTGATAATCCATTATGCATTGCCATTGCTGCTCCTGATATTCCAGCTATCAAAGCATGACTCTCACTTGTGGGTATTCCAAAGTACCATGCAGCTGTAGCCCAGGTTACTATAGCAAATAAAGCAGCACATAATGCAACCAAAGCATCATAAGGGTTCCCACCGAAATCAACCATATTATAGATTGTCATTGCAACATTAGCATTAATCATTGTCATAATGAACACGCCTAAAAAATTAAACACTGCTGCCATGAGTATAGCCGAATTGACAGTAATTGAACGTGTAGAAACACATGTAGCAATAGCATTAGGGGCATCTGTCCATCCGTTAACTAAAATAACTCCCATTGTCAATAGTGTTGTAACCAATAATATTGGATTAGAAACTAACTGATTTACAAAAGCAAAAAATGTTACAGTCATTAAAATCTCCTATATACGTTTTAAATTTAGCAGAAAACTAATTATTCTTTACATTATTTATACATTGCTTTACATAATTTTCTACAAACTTTTATATTCAAACATTTTAAATATAACATATTAAAATTAACATGTCCAGTATCTAAATATTAAAATATAATCTGATTCTTAATTTTTAGAATCACTATTATAATACAAAATAACTTACAACAGTAACTTATTAATAGCTCTATGAATATAATACTAAATATATATGAAACGGGAGGTTTTTTAATGAAAAAATTTATTTCTCTGCTTTTAGTTGTTCTTCTTATATCATCCTTATTTTTAGTAGGTTGTGAAAAGGAAACCAAAAAGCAAAATGTTAGACTTGTTGAAGTTACTCATTCTGTATTTTATGCTCCACAGTATGTAGCTATTGAAAAAGGGTTTTTTGACAAAAATAACATAACTATTGATCTTACTAATGGTGGTGGCGCTGACAAATGTATGGCAGCACTTGTTAGCAATGAAGCCGACATTGCTTTCATGGGGCCTGAAGCAAGTGTTTATGTTTATTTGCAAGGTAAGAAAGACTATGCTATTAACTTCGCACAGCTTACACAAAGAGATGGTTCCTTTATAGTAGGAAGAGAAGATGATGATAACTTTACTGTTGAAAAGATGAGAGGAAAAACTATTCTTGGTGGAAGAAAGGGTGGCATGCCTCTTATGACATTAGAATGGGTTTTAAAACAAAATGGATTAATTCCAGGTGTTGATCTTGACGTAAGAACAGACGTACAATTTGATATGATGGCAGGTGCATTTGCTTCTGGCCAAGCAGATTTTACAACACTTTTTGAACCAATTGCATCTACATTTGAATTAGAAGGAAAAGGTTATGTAGTCGGATCTGTAGGAAAAGAAGCAGGATACATCCCTTATACTTGCTACTCAACTACAAAAAAGAACATAGAAGAAAATCCTGAATTGATTCAAAATTTCACAAATGCTATTTATGAAGGTATGGTATGGGTACAGGAACATTCTGCAAAAGAAGTGGCAGAAGCTATATTGCCTCAGTTCCCTGAAACTGATCTAGAATTTTTGACGGGTGTTGTTCAAAGGTATAAAGATCAAGACACATGGAAACCAGATTTAGTATTAGGTTTAGATGGTTATGATCGTCTAATAGACATAATGAAAACAGCTGGAGAAATAGAGGAAGGCGCGCCTTATGAGTTAATTGTAAATACTGATTTCGCTAAAAAGGCAATGGAAAATTATAAATAACTTTAACTTGTCCAATTAATATTTCATGAAAAAGCTGCGATTGTAGTTGCAATATTCGCAGCTTTTTAAGCTTATATAATTTTTAGTATTGATTAAATACAGCAGTCACATTGCTATCAAAATTAAGTCCAGCTTCTTCAAAAGTCAACCCTTCAATTTTAAATTCAACATCTGCAATATCTTCAAATTGTTCTAAACAAAGGACAACTATTTTGCTCAAATCATCATATTGTTCTTGATTTAGATTTACAGCTCCAACTCCTAAATTAACTACAGCTGTATCTCCGTCAACAGTTACACCCTGCAGATTTACATCATATGGTATTGTGCTGCTCAATGGTAAGTCAGATGGCGGACCACTAAATAATTTACTCAAAACAGCGGAAACTGGGTTTTCTACTTTTTCAGCAGAAAATGTTACTGGAACATAATACCCTGCGACTTCAGTATCAGGTGCTTTGTAATAAACTGTGTAATTAGCGCCATTCTGTTCACCTAATAAATTAATATTTTTTCTTTCGAAAGCTGTATCAATGGCATAGCCTTTTGATAATGTTGCTAACTCTTGACCTTCTACTAATATTTCTACCTTATCTATGGTAGGAAATTCTGTTAGAGTGTAAGTGAGTGCAGTCATCATGTTTTGCTCTTGCTCATAGCTTTGTGTGTTTAAAATATGCTGACTAAAATCAATTCTGCATACACCGTCCTTAATTGACATACCTCTAACTTCAGTATTTTTAGGTAAAACCCCGTGAAGACCTGATTGCGCTATTCTTTGTTCAATTTCATTACCTTGCACTAATGTTCTAATAGTTGCTTTTGCAATACCCTCTTCCCATGGTATTTTAGTGTTAACAGGAACTAAATATCCATTTTCATCCTCATAATAAGCTAATATATCTTTTGTTTTTGCCTCTCCCTCAGATGTATTTACAGTAATAGTATCTACAGCTACTTCTTCTTGATCTACACTATCATCTATGATAGCAAAATCCGATAAATCAATTTCATCCGATGCTTTAACATTATCATCTGACTTTAGACCCTTCATAACATCTAAAGTACTGCATCCTGTTATGCTTACCACCATACAAATAATAATTGCTATAGATATAAATTTCTTAAAAGCCAATTTCATACCCTCCTCACGCCTTTATATATATAATTATATTAAGCATGTAGACGAGATATGAACAATTTTTAATTTATTTTTGGACGAAATCATTTAAAGTTGTGTCATCCTTAAACGTAGTGAAAGATCTCCCCAAATGTTTAAGTGAGATTCTTCACCTACGGTTCAGAATGACAAAAAATTATTGTATTTATAGCAATGACAAATATAATTATTATTGATTTTCTATTTTTTCTGCCAAATCATTTAAATATACCCATCTTTCCATTTTATCTTCAAGTTGCTTTTCTACCTTGGCTTTTTCATCCATTAATTCTTGAAGTTTTACATAGTCAGCGGAATATTTTATTAACTCATTATCAATATTTTCTAAAATGCTTTCTAGTTTTAGGATGTCTTTATCTATAGTATTAAATTCCTGCTGTTCCTTATAAGAAAATTTTAATTTCTTAGGCTTATTTTCCCTGGCAATCTCTTTTTGTAGCTTAGGTTTATCATCCTCTATTTTTTTATCTTCTAATATTTTAGATTCCAAATAATCGGAATATCCGCCATTATATTGCTTTATAATGCCATTACCAGACACTTCTAATATTGTATTAACAACCTTATCTAGAAAAAATCTGTCATGTGACACTGTAATTACAGCGCCATTGAAGTTCTGCAAATAATCTTCTAATATAGTGAGTGTTTGAATATCTAAATCATTAGTAGGTTCATCCAAAAGTAAAATATTAGGAGCTTTCATCAAAACACTTATTAAAAATAATCTTCTTCTTTCACCACCAGACAATCTTTCTATAGTATTGTATTGTAAATCAGATGGAAATAAAAAGTTTTCCAGCATTTGGGAAGCCGAAATTGTTCCATCGACAGTTTCAATCACTTCTGCAATATTTTTGATATAATCTATAACCTTTAGGGAAAGGTCTGTAAAAGATTCTGGTGTTTGTGAAAAATAACCAAGCTTTACTGTATCTCCAATTTCAACTGTTCCCTGATCTAGTTCTATTTCTCCCGCTATCATATTAAGCAATGTAGATTTTCCAGCGCCATTAATTCCTACAATACCAACCCTATCATTTCTCAAGACAGTATATTCAAAGTTCTCTACAATTTTTTTATCTCCGAAGCTTTTAGAAATATTTTTAATTTCTATTGTTTTCTTCCCAAGCCTAGATGATACTGAACTTAATTCTAATTTTTCTTCTGTAGGTAAACCTAGTTGTTCACTAAGTTTTTCAAATGCTTGAATTCTACCTTTTGCCTTTGTTCCTCTAGCTCTAGCTCCTCTTTGTATCCAAGCTAATTCTTTTTTATAAAGGCTTTGTCTTTTTCTTTCACTGCTGATTTCACTTTCCTTACGCATTGCTTTAAGTTCTAAAAATTTTGAATAATTACCTTCATATGAATATAATTTTCCATTATCGATCTCTATTATCTTATTAGTTACTCTATCTAAAAAATATCTGTCATGGGTAACCATAAGTATTGAGCCTGAATATTTTATCAAATAATTCTCTAGCCACAATATCATATCATTATCTAAATGATTTGTAGGTTCATCAAGAATTAGTATCTCACATGGATTTGCTAAAGCACTTGCTATTGCAACCCTTTTTCTTTGACCTTCTGACAACAAATTTACTTTTCTTTCATATTCCGTAATTCCTAATTTATTTAATATTGTTTTTGCTTCATATTCCATTAATTCTTTAGTTTCTGAACTTGCATTTATAAAAACCTGTTGTAAAACGGTTGTATTATCTTGAAAAAAAGGATTTTGAGGCAAATAACATATTCTATCACCAGGACGCTTAATAACCTTTCCTATATCTGGCTCGTCTATTTCAGCTGCGATTTTCAATAATGTTGATTTCCCTGTACCATTTACTCCAACAATTCCTATTTTATCTTTTTCATTAACATATAAATCTACACTATCTAGAAGTATTTTTTCCCCAAAGTTTTTGCTAATTTTATCTAATGTTAAAATCATATTATTACCTTTCAATTTAATTTAAATTTATTAAATTCTTAAATAATTTAAATGGATATATGTTTTCTGGCAATGAATCATATTCTACATATTCTTTAGTTTTTGGATGATTAAATCCAAATTTATACGACCAAAGTGCAATTTGTGTCCATTCTTTTTTCTTTACAAATACTTTGTTATATTTATTGTCTCCCCAAATAGGTAAATGAGCGTTAGAAAGCTGAAGCCGTATTTGATGGTGTCTACCAGTATGTAACTTTACCTTAAGAAAAGTCAACGTACCGTATTCTTCAGTTTCTATTGACTCTAATACACTGTATTCAAGTTTTGCCAGCTTTGCTTGTCTATCATCTGAAGTTGTTATTTTTGACATGTTAATTGTTTTAAGTTTTTTCAAATAATCCTCAAGTATACACTTTTCTTGTTCAGGTTTTCCACATACAACAGTTAGGTACTCTTTGTTTGTTCGTCTCAGTTGAACTTGCTTAGAGAGTTCCCTATTGGCAAAGTCATTTTTAGCAAATACAATAACTCCACCTACAGGCCTATCAAGTCTATGAATGAGTCCTAAATATGGATTTTCATTTTTTATTTTCAAATAATCTATTGCCTGACTCATTAAATCTTCATCGTTAGTTTTATCACTTTGTGATGGTATCCCTTGAGGTTTTTCTAAACATAGAATATGCTTATCTTCGTATATTATTTTTAATGACATTTCTTCTCCAATTATATAAAATTATTTCAGACTAATACACATCTAATTGTTGTCATCTTTAATATATAATCTTCGGGATGACACAATTAATTACAAATTGCATCAATAATATTCAAATAGTTAATATTATAAGGTGCATGTTGCATATTATTTCTCTCAATTATATCATATATTTTAATATTGCCAATAAAAAAATACCTGATCCTTATTATCTACACTTTGCATTAATTTGGTGAGTTACAATAATCATAGTCTGATCTTCTTTTGTTGTTAAATCACTTATTGTTTCAAAAACCTCGTATGAAAGCTCTAGATATAAAGATGAAGTAAGTTCATCAAGTTAGTGCTTATATATAAGTTCGCGAAAAGCAAAAATTTAATAAAAATTTTAACAATTTTGCTAAATAAAATAAAATTAATTAGCTTAATAATAATTTTTTTTATGTCAATAATATAGTTAGTGTTATTTATTGTATTAAAAACTTATAATAAAAATTAAAAGGAGATAAAATATAAAAATGGATAACAACAATAGAAACAATGATAACAGATTTAACAATATTCGTAATGAAAAAAACAGAAAAAACAACGAATTAAACAATCGTAATGAAAAAAACAGAAATAATAATGAATTCATTAATCGTAATGATGATAACAGATTAGACGATAGAAATGAAAACAACAAATTTGACGATAGAAACAACAAATTTGATAATAAAAACGAAAAAAACAGAAACAACGATAATTTTAGATAATCTATAATAATTATTATCACCTGATGTAATTGTCAAGTGAAAATTAACATTAGATTAACACAAACATATGTAAATTTACGCTAAAAAGTCTGGAACGCCTGTTTATGTGGCTTTCCAGGCTTTTTCTTTTTATTAGCTGTCAAAATCAATATCCTAATACTATAAACTTGTTACTTCTAATATCTACATACCAATATTATGCTTCTTTAAGTAGCTCTTAATAGCTTCAAGCATCTCTTCACTCACTACATGCTCTATTTTACATGCATTCATACTAGCTTCATTAGGTGATAATTTAAGAGAATGTTCCAAAAATAATTCTAATATTTGATGATTATTATATATTTCTGCAGAAATTTCTCTACCTTTTTCTGTTAGTGTAATAGTACCATATTTTTGCGTGTTCACTAATCCTTGGTCTTTAAGATTTTTTATTGCCTTAGTTACACTGGGCTTTGATACTCCTAGATGTTTTGCTATATCTACCCCATGAGCATGACCATGATTATTTTCTAATATATAAACTGTTTCTAAATACATTTCCATTGATTCATTATTACTCACTTTACCACTCCATTAATCTTAAATAAATTCAACAATCTAGAAGTTGCCTTTGGCTAACTTCTAGTATATACTTAATAATATATTTTGTCAATAATGAAATTAAATAATTTTTTTACATAATATAATTCAAAAATAATATTACCGTTTTATTATCAGGATTCACTGGTGTTCCTATGTTCTAATTTTCTATACAGTGTAGCCATGCTTATGCCCAATTGCCTTGCAATTTCTGTTTTCGAATCTAGACCATCACCATATCTATTTATATAATTTTCAATAATAGTCTTCTCATATGCTCTTGTCATTTCAGCTAGCGTCTTGTTATTTTGTTTCTCGTTGGTATTAATCTTTTTCTTGATATTTTCAACACCAACGATATTCCTATTTTCAAATATGACAGCATATTCAATAAGGTTTCTCAGTTCCCTGATGTTCCCTGGATAATCATATCCTAATAGATATCTTTCACATTCACTTGAAAATCCTACCAATTCTTTATTATAAACCTTGGAAAAGTGATGTAAAAAATGTCGTGACAGCAAGATAATATCATATCCTCTCTCTCTAAGTGGTGGGACATAAATTGGAATTACATTTAGTCTATATAATAAGTCTTCTCTAAAGGTGCCCTCTCTTACCATTTTGTTTAAATTCCTGTGTGTAGCAGAGATAATTCTTGGATTAACCTTAATTGGTTTATGTCCGCCAACCCTTGTTATTTCCCTCTCTTCAAGAGCACGCAATAATTTAACTTGTGTTGAAAATGGCAAGTCTCCAATTTCATCTAAAAATAATGTCCCATCCTTGGCAATTTCAAATTTACCTATCTTTCCCGATTGACTTGCACCTGTAAATGATCCCTTTTCATAGCCAAACAGCTCACTCTCAATAAGGTTTTCTGGAATAGCGCCACAGTTTATTGCCATGAAAACTTCATTTCTCCGTTGACTTGTATTATGTATTGCTTGGGCAAACACTTCTTTACCAGTACCTGTTTCTCCAATAATCAAAACAGATACGTCTTGCTCTGCAACTTGTATAGCCTCTCTTCTTACATTTGACAGGGGTTCACTTTCACCAATGATATTATCAAATGTTGTAATGTGTTTATCTAGATTTGACTTTAAAACTGATTCCTTCATTTTGTTGAAGTCTGTAAACACAAGAATTTTACCTTGTTGTTTTTCCTTAATCTTTATTTGATTAGCATTAATAATATATTCATTCTCTCCTATTGTAAAGGGTCCAACCTCTCCTAAAAAATCTATTGCCATCAGGGCTGCAATAATCTTTTCATGCAATATATCCCTTATATCAGGAAAATGCTCTTCATGAAGGTTTAATTTCCGGTTTATATATTTATTAGTGGTAATTATTTTATTATCTGCACTTAGAATGATTATCCCTTCATTTAGAGAATTTATCAAAGTAATCAGTTCAGAAGACCTATAATCCAGCATCTCCACATATTTTTTTTCATTTAATATGGTAGAAATTATATTGCTTAATTGACTTTCTAATTTAATATAACTGTCTTGATTGTTTATAAGATTCTCTTTAGCCTTCTCATTAAAGGCACACATGCCTAAAACTCCGATAATCTCATTATTTAAATGTATTGGTATACACATCTCGGCAAGCTCAAAGCAATTATCCTTGTTGGAGCATTCGAAACAAATGGAATCACTTCTGGCATCCTTAATAAAATATTGCTTCCCAGTTTCTAAACTCTTATGAAATACAGAATTTAGCGGAGCTGTATTTCCAAATACTCTGCTAGAATAACTTGTAGCAACAATTCGTCTTAAGTTCTCATCCACTATTGTAAAATCAATATTTGTTACAGATTTCATAACTTCAATCATATGCTGCAATTCAGTAGCTATACTTTCTAAAAAATTCATTTCCCCTCCGAAACAATTTAATATTATATTAGTAATTTTATCACAAAACTATTTGAGTATCAATTAACGAATTAACTTTTTCTCATATTTGAGGATAATTTTTCAAAAATGATAATTATTATAAATGCACAAATTTCTAAAGTTAACTCATTATTTAATTAAGGTACTTCTTATATTTGAGAATAATATGACTTTCAATACAACGAAATAAGCAGATAATTATTTCTTATTTATGCATTTATTAAGAATTTCTACCCTTCTTAATGAATCCTATAATCATGGCATATTAATTGCATAATTAATAATTGAAAGGGAGGTTAAAATGATAAATAGCAATATTTTAATTGAAATTCTTAAAGATCAAGTTAAGCCGGCTCTTGGATGTACAGAACCTGGTGCGGTGGCATTAGCTGTTGCACGTTCCAAAGAAATACTTGGTTTAGACGTAAAAAAGCTTAAGATCAGTGTAAACAACAATATACTTAAAAACGGATTAGGTGTTGGCATTCCCGGAACAAGGGAACGAGGACTTATTTTTGCTGCTGCTCTTTCTTTAGTAGTAGGTAAGTCAAGGTACGGTCTGGAAGTTCTTAAGGATGTAAATGAGGATAGTATAAAACAAGCCTTGGAAATTACTAATTCTAAAGTTATAGATTTAGAATTAAATAAAGAGGCTGATGGGCTTTATATTTCTGTTGAAGCATTTGGAGATGAGGAAATTTCGAAAGTTATCATAGAAAATTCCCATACTAATATAGTATACGAAAGCAAAAATGATCAAGTCATATTAAATAATAAAACATTACCAAATGACGAATACTCATTGGATTCGAAATTTCATCATGAGATAAAATATGAAATTCAAAACTTCACTATTGATAATCTTATTAACTTTGTAAGCCATGTGGATATTGAAAAACTGTCCTTTATACAAGAAGGTATAGACATGAATATGCGTCTTGCAAAAATAGGTATTTCAGAGAAACTAGGCATGGGTCTTGGTAAATACTTATCTGACAATATAAACGATATATATGAAAAGGCTAAAGCATATACAGCAGGAGCTTCAGAAGCTAGAATGTCAGGCTATCCTCTTCCAGTAATGAGCAGTGCTGGATCTGGTAATCATGGGCTGGTAGCTATTATTCCAATTAATGCTATTGGTTCAGGTTTAAATATATCCCATGACAAGATTGTAAGATCTGTGGCATTAAGCCATTTGATAACAATTTATGTTAAATCTTATATTGGTCCCCTATCACCAGTATGTGGTTGCGGTGTTGCAGCAGGTGTTGGATGTTCTGCCGGTCTGACCTTTATGATGGGAGGAAACAGCCATCAAATAAAAGGTTCAATGGATAATATGATTGCTGGGTTAACAGGAATGATATGCGATGGGGCTAAACTGGGCTGTTCCTACAAGCTTTCAATATCTGTTGATGCTGCAGTGGATGCTTCTAATATGGCAATGAAAAACATATTTGTCCCAATAGATAACGGAATATTGGGCAGCACAACTGAAAAGACTATTAAAAATCTTGCAGAAATTTCTAATGTTGGTATGAATAACACTGATAATATTATTTTAGAGGTAATGTTAAATAAGTGCTATAATGAACAGTAAGGATATCTCATAAATCTCCTAATAAGAAGAAATAAATATAATAATTTAAAATGCTGCATACTTAAAGAGTTTGAAGCAAAGAAATTTAGGAAAAACTTTTCCGGCGAACTTATCAAACTAGAAGACGGATATTTTCAAGACTTTTATATAGTCTCAAAATATCCGTCAAAATCCTTTATACTCAAAATCATTTATACCCAATTTCTATATATCTTGCTTTGAAATCCAAGATTTTATTTCTTCAATTACATTTATATCATAGAAATTTTTCAAGTTATCCACCTTTTCTATTATGTGATTTTTAGTGAATCTTTGATTTTTTATTGCTTCCTCAATATCTCTTATAAGTTTGGTATCTAATGAATCCGAAAATATAGCTACATCACAAATAAAACCATCCTTCAAATTAAGATTAATGTCAAGATCTCCCCAAAGAAATCTATTATAAAAATTAATTTCAAAATTTGGTGTTTCTCCATATCTCCATTTCCAAGAGGAATATTTTTCATAAAGATTTTCAAACTTACTACTATCTCCATCAAAAATTTTTATTTCACGTATTTCACTATTATACAAATCCTGAAAACTTATTTCTAAAGATTTACTTAAATTATTAATATTTATATGCGAATTTATACTGTTTAGATTAACAACTCTCGACTCAACTGATTTTATTCCTTTTGATTTAATCTTTTCTTTGCTTACTTGAAGATATTTACTAAGTTTATTTATGTCAGATGATACTAACAATGTACCATGATGATAACAGTTGTTCTCACTATAATAGAATGCATTTCCTGAAAATTTCCTTCCATCCACTAATATATCATTTCTTCCTGAAAATTCTGCATTTATTTTAAAAAGCTTAACTGCTTCAATTATTACCTGCAGGTGCTTATTGATATTGAATAGTTTTTCTTTTGCAATAAAAGTAAAATTTAAATTTCCTAAATCATGATAAACTGCTCCGCCACCTGACAGTCTTCTAGCTAATTTCCCGCCGTCTTGCTCTAATTCATTATATCTGCATTCTCTCCATGGATTTTGGTTCCTACCAATTACAACTGTTTTATCATTTTGCCACAGGTAAAGTATCACCTCATTTTCTTTTATATTATTAAAAAGACATTCTTCCAGTGATAGGTTATACCATGGATCAAAACTTGTAGATTTAACAAATTTTAATGTACATTTATTCTGCAAAATGTAAAGCTCCCCCTTCTAGGGATAAAATACCTTCATGAATTACTTCTGCTGTTGTTGGATGGGCAAAAATGGTTTCTGCTATCTGCTTAGTTGTCAATCCATTTTTTATAGCAATAGTTAATGATGATATTAAATCAGCTGAGTTAATTCCTACTATAGCTACACCTATAATCTTGTTTGAATCAGCATTTTTAATAACTTTTATAAACCCACGATCATCCCCCATAGTAAGTGCTTTTCCATTAGCTGCATAAGGAAATTTTCCTACTTCTATATTTATTCCTTTGGATTTAGCCTCTTTTTCAGTTAAACCTACTGCAGCTATTTCTGGATGAGTAAATATAGCGCTTGGTACTGCTGAATAATCCATTTCTGCATCATATCCCATTATATTTTCTACTGCTACAATACCTTGGTGGGAAGCTACATGGGCAAGTTGAATTATATTAGTAACATCTCCTACAGCATATATATTATCTATATTGGTTTGCATTTTTGAATTTACCTTAATGCCTTTTTTGTTATCATTTAATTCAATATTAGCATTTTCTATTCCTAACCCTTCTAAATAAGGTTTTCTTCCTACGGACATTAGCACTTTATCAACTGATATATATTTTGACTCTCCTTCTTTTGTAAACCTTACAACACATCTGCCATCTTCTGTATCAATTATTTCTTCCACCCTTGAGCCTGTAAACAGCTTTATTCCTTTTTTTTCAGCAGCAGAATTAATTTCGTCTATTACATCCTGGTCCAACATTTGAAGTATATTATCTAAATATTCAACTACAAATACTTCTACCCCGAAAGAAGCATATATAAAAGCAAATTCCATTCCTATTACTCCACCACCTATTACAGCCAGCTTTTTAGGAAGATTTTTTAAATCCAATATTTCTTTACTAGTCAAAACACATTTAGAATTCACGCCTGGTATCGGAAGATATACCGTTTCAGAACCTGTAGAAATTATTATATTTTTGCTATCTATTTCTATAATTTTATTTTTTGTTTCAGCTATAACAATATTTTTATTTAATATTTTCCCATTTCCAGTAATTACCTTTATTTGATTCTTTTCCATTAAATATTGTATACCTTCAACTAATTTACTAATAACAGAATTTTTTCTATTTATAACTTTGTCCATATCCACATTGTATTCTTTAACACTTAAACCAAAATCATGGGCTTCCTTAAAACTATCATATACTTCAGCTGAACGAACTAATGCTTTTGTAGGTATACATCCACAATTGAGGCATGTGCCTCCTAAATGCTCCTTTTCAATTAAAACAACATTAGCCCCCATTTTAGCAGCTTTTATTGCAGCTACATAACCTCCAGGGCCTCCACCTATTATAGTTATATCGCTTTTGATTGTTTCTTTTTCAACCTCGACTTCAGGATTTATAATATCCTTCTCAATGAATTGAGTAATTTTTAATAATACATCCGAAGCCTTAACCTCATCTCCTTCTTTTACTTCTATAGACTCTACAACGCCTAGAGATTGAGCCTTAACTGCAGCATTCCCTTTTTTTGTTTCTATGGTCATTAATTCCTGCCCTACTTCAACTTTATCTCCAACTTTTATTTTAATTTTACATACAACTCCCAATTTGGGACTTTTTACTTCTATAATCATTTAATACCTCCTATTATATTTATCCTACAAAGAAGAAACTAGCTATTTAATAACTAGTTTCTTAACTCTATATGTTAATTATTTTTCTATTGTAATTTTTGTTTTTTCAAATTTTACTCCATTATTTATTGAATCACCCACTGGGCATCTTTTTTCAATGAATTCTACAAATTCATTGATTTTCTCTTCTGGAGCATCGCTTTTTATATGCATATTAAATCTTATTTTAGAATATCCTGGTCTTACATCTGATAATCCCATGAAACCATCAGTATCAAGATCTCCTTCTAACTCAACCCAAAAGTCTTGCAAGTCAATTCCAAATTCACCGGCAAAAGCGTTTGCAACTATTGTTTGGCAGGCTCCAAGGCTACAAAGCAAAGCTTCAACTGGATTCATTCCTGTATTTGTTCCGCCCAATTCTTCAGGTTCATCAAGTGTAAATTTAAATCCTCTAGCTTCACACTCTACTGCTAATCCCTCTTTTTTCTTTACTACTGCTTTAAAAGTATTTAATGGCATTTTGTTCTCTCCTTTTGTTTAATTGCTATGACAATTATTATTATAGCAACTAATTTAATATTTGTCAATATAATCATGCAGCATTGTAGTCACAAAAAAAGTTGCACTACTAAACAACTAAATGTAATGCAACTATTATAACTATTATAATATAATTTATTCACACTTTTTTTCTTTACTAACATTTTCAGACATAGTATTTAATACATTTTTAAAAATAGCAATATGCTCATCTGAAATTCCATGGCGAATTATTTCGCTTAATTTCTTAGCTTCAGGATTCATCTCTTCTCTTAAATTGTTACCCTTATTTGTTAATTTTAAATTAAAAACTCTTTTATCTTCTAAACTTCTATGCCTTGTCAAATACTCCTCCTTTTCCATTCTATCTATCAATCGCGCAACAGAAGATGGTTTTAAATTCATTAAATTGGCAAGCTCTTTCTGACTTATATTTTCATACTTACCTACATAATACAAGGCTGTCCATTGTACATGTGTAATACCTTTTTTTAAACAAAATTCATTAACTGCATCATTAATTTTTTTTGCAGAATATCCTGTTATATATGCTAAACACGTATCTATATCAAACATTTATTTTTACTCCTCCATTTTTTTGTATTTTCATGCTTACAACAACTCCACCCCATTAATATTCAACTTAAATTTAAGATCTAAATATTCTGCTGCACGTCGGCAGAGTATCATTCTGTCTAAAAATATTTCAAAATAGTCCATTACAGCGCAGATTTTTGTATCTATTGTTAAGCTAAGCTCTACTTCTTTTTTGTTTTCTTTTAATGCTAGGCTTGACTTTTCAACGGAATAATTTACCCTATCATGTATGTCAAATGTTGCGAAGTCCGTATTCCTTACTCTCGTTCTTCTAACATCGCTTTTGTCTGCTAATATAATTGCTGCTGCAACTGCATTTACAGTTACTGCTGTAGATTCATCATGATTACCTATGGCTGATATTATCATTGCAATTTCTTCTACATCCATTCCCATTTTATCTAATATTCTAAATGCCATTATGGCACCACTTTGAGCATGATCTACTCTATTTACTACATTACCAATATCATGCATATATCCTGCAATGCTAGCAAGTTCTGCTGTTCTGTCATCATAACCTAGCTTTATTAATAGTTCATTTGCAGTATTTGCAACTTTTCCTACATGCGCTAAGGAATGTTCTGTAAATCCCTGTGCTGATAATGCAAAATCTGCTTTTTCTATATATGTTCTTATTTCATGACTATTTTTAATATTGTCAAATGTAATCAATTTTTCCTCCAATAAAATCCTAATTTTTCTGTTGATCTATATATTATTAGTATAATTTTAACTATTCTAACTACATTTAATAAAGAAACAACAATTAATTATGAAATCTAACATAATTATATCACGATATAATTTTATTGTATATTAAAATATATTTATTTACTAATAACTTA
>JAQVWY010000058.1 GCA_028709465.1 Tissierellia bacterium
TTTTTATTTACAATAAGGAGAAAATTATGTATGTAAATTACAATGACCTATGCCCTACTCCAATGTGTGATTTTTTAGAGTATATGTTATCTATCAGAGGAAGATCAGAAAAAACTGTCAGTGAATATTTTCTTGATTTAAGAACTTTTTATAGATTTATTGTAATTAAATTTAAATTAAGTTTAGAAATTGAAGTTTTTGAAGATATAGATATTAACCTTGTTACTTTAGATGTATTAAAAAAAATTAATATTATGGATTTACATGCCTTCATAGGTTTTATAGACAGAGAAAGAGATAATTCTAACAGAACTAAAGCTCGAAAAATAGCATGTCTTCGCTCATTTTTTAAATATTTATACTCTATTGTAAAATTAATACCTGTAAATCCTGCTGCAGATTTAGAAACACCAAAGAAAAATAGCCGTTTACCTGTTGCATTAACACTAGATGAATCAAAAAGCTTGCTTTCATCAATAGATGGAAATAACGAAAAACGTGATTATGCAATTATTACGCTATTTTTAAACTGTGGACTCCGTTTATCGGAGCTCATTAGTATTAATATTGATAAAATTAAAGGTGATACTTTAACAGTTGTAGGTAAAGGTAATAAGGAGCGTACTATATATTTAAATGATATGTGCGTAAAAGCAATTGAAGAATATCTCGAAGTTAGACAAGATGCAAAACCAGGCCATGAAAAAGCTTTATTTTTAAGTAATAGAAGAACTAGAATATCAGCTAAGGGAGTTCAACATATGGTCAATAAATATTTAAAAGAATCTGGTCTATCAGGGAAAAACTACTCTCCCCATAAATTACGTCATACTGCAGCTACATTGATGTATCAATATGGACATGTTGATATACGTGCTCTTCAGGAACTTCTTGGTCATGAAAGTGTATCAACTACCCAGATATATACTCATATTGACAAAGAACAGTTGAGAGAAGCTGTTAAACAAAATCCTTTAAATGAATTAGAATTAGAATAAATACTAATGCACTCAAATGAGTGCATTTTATTTTTAATAATTTACTAAATTCAAAGGAATTTTTATTATATCTCCTGGATATATTGTAGCTTCTGAAATATTGTTAACCTTTGAAATAATATATATGACTTTTCTAATATCATCTTTATTTGAATATTCAGAAGCAATAGCCCAAAGGGTATCCCCTTCTTGAACACTTATATAATCATATTGAGTTATGTCTTTAGAATATGCATTAAATGTTGAAATTAAAGAAAATGATAATAAGCTTATTAATAAAATTAAAATAAACATAAATCTTTTAAACTTTCTTATATCAGTAACTCTATATTTATTTAATATAATCATAATCCACCTCGAACATATTTTCTATTTACATTTTAACAGAACATGTGTTCGATGTCAACATATTTTTAAAAAATATTCGAACGAAAGTTTGGTTATAATTTTTGATATAATTACTTTAAAGTTCACTAAAATAATTTTGGCATCTTATTTATTATCATTTAATAATTCAGATGATTTAACGGATATTTTTTTAAAATCATCCCATGCATCCTTTTTAGCTTCTTCATTTCTCAACAAATACGAAGGATGATATGTTGGCATAAAGTATATACCCCCCTTTTTAACAAATTGTCCTCTTTGTTTGCTAATGCTCAACTCCTTATTAATAAGATTTTTAGCCGATACTGCTCCAAGGCATACAATAATTTTGGGTTGGATCAATTTAACCTGCCACCTTAAATAATCTAAGCATGTTTTACTTTCATCATCAAAAGGATTTCTATTTTCAGGGGGTCTGCATTTTACCACATTAGTTATATATACATCACTTCTTTTAAGATTTATTGCTTCTATCATTTTATCAAGAAGATGTCCTGCCTTTCCTACAAAGGGTCTTCCTTGCATATCTTCGTTATACCCTGGGCCTTCACCAACAAACATAATATTAGCATTTATATTTCCTTCACCAAAAACAATATTTGTACGGGTAATACTTAATCTGCATTTTTTGCATTTACAACAAAACTTTTTCAATTCTTCAATAGTATACATATAATACCTCTTACAATTTAATTTTATATTACAATGGCTTCAGTGTTTTTTCTAAATGTTATTTATTATTAATTATAATAAGTTATTTTTGATTTCACAATAATATATTATAAACTAATTTAAATATTAATGTTATTTAATTTTTAAAGAATACTCTAAACAGATTATTATTATATAATTTACAAACAAATGTTTGCCATTTAAAAGAATTTGTGGTAAAATAGATAAAAACAAAAAGGAGTGGACTATGAATTACGATGGGTTAAGCGAAAAACAAATTAATATATTACAATTCATAAAAGATGAATTAACCTTGAAAGGGTATCCCCCATCCATTAGAGAAATATGTCAAGCTGTAGGTTTAAGCTCTACTTCTTCGGTACATGCTCACTTAAATAAATTAGAAGAAAAAGGATTTATACGTAAAGGTAATAATAAAAGGAGAGCTCTAGAGTTAATAGATATAGATGATATATGTTCAAATATTCCTAGAAAAGAAATAGTCAATGTGCCAATTATAGGTACAGTAACTGCGGGGGAACCAATTTTAGCTGTAGAAAATATAGATGATACCTTACCAATTTCTATTGATTTTGTTGGCAACAAGGAATCATATGTATTGAAGGTTAAAGGTGAAAGCATGATTGATGCTGGAATTTTAAGCGGTGATTATGTTATAGTTAATTCACAAAATGATGCAAAAAATGGAGATATAGTTGTAGCTTTAATAGGTGATGAAGCAACTGTAAAAACATTTTATAAAGAAAAGGATCATGTTCGTCTGCAACCACAAAACAGTTCTATGGATCCCATATTAATTAAAAACCCTTATATATTAGGAGTAGTTAAGGCTGTTGTTAGAAAATATTAAATACATAACCACTGATCAAAAGTTCAGTGGTTATTTCTATCCTGAGCAATTTTTTATAACTTATTATTTGAATCGTGTATTACAGTATTAGTATCTAACAGCCTTTCTTTATTCATATCTTAATGCATCTATAGGGTCTGACTTTGCTGCTTTTTTTGCAGGATAATAACCGAAAAATACACCTATTACCATAGAAAAGATAACTGCTATTAAAATGGATGCAGGATTAACGACTATTGGTATTGATATTAATGAGCCTCCTAACATTACCAGTCCTATTCCAGTTACAGTACCAACTATTCCTCCTATTGCCGACAAGGTTGCAGATTCTATTAAAAATTGAAATAATACATCCTTTGTTCTGGCGCCAAGTGCCTTTTTTATTCCTATTTCTCTGGTTCTTTCTGTTACTGATACAAGCATAATATTCATAATGCCTATACCGCCTACCACCAATGAAATAGCTGCAATTGCAGCTACAGCAACTGATAAACCTCCTACAACGCTATTTGCCGAAGCCTGGTCTTCTTCAGCTGTATAAAACCAATAATTTTCTGGCACTCTATGCTTCATATTAGCTATATATGAAACAACTTCATCTCCAACTGAACTTACTGAAAGCTTTTCATTTACAAAAATATCCAAACCATAAAAACCATAGTATGACGGGAACGCCATAGTATAAGGTATATAACTTTCTTCATAAACACTTTGACCTTGAAGCAGAGATAATATAGGCGATTGGTCAATTTTATATACACCTACTATCATTAAATCTTCCAAAACATTATCAATTTTTATTCTTATAGATTTACCTATTACATTTTCCTTTTTGAATAATTTCATTGCAGCAGCCTGTTCTAATACTATAACCTTGCTTTTCCTGTCTACATCACCTTTATTTATCATTCTGCCATAGAGCATTTTGACCTCTTGTACCTTATCATAATCTGAATCTACACATGTCATTTTTAACTTAATTGTATTTTTATTAACTGTTACATCGCTTCTCAAAGATTCGGAAGGACAAATATATATAATTTTATTATTGAATCTTTCTTTTAAAATATCCAAATCTTCAAAGGAAAAAAAATCCGTTGACCTGAAATCTTCAATATTATTTATGTACAAATATGCACGATTCTTTCCTACGTCTTTGTATATATCGTCCATAACTCCTTTCATGCTGTCACCTATAGAGACAATTGAAATTACAGAACTTATACCAATTATAATTCCAAGCATTGTAAGGAGTGAACGCATTTTATTTGATAAAATTGACTGAAATGCAATTTTTATATTTTCAAACCAAATTATTTGAAGCACCTTCTTTCTTTCTGTCTTCAATGATCATACCATCTCTAAAAACTATGACTCTATTTGCATATTTTGCAATGTCTGGTTCATGGGTGACTAAAATTATACTGTTACCTTCTTCGTGCAATTTAGTAAAGATCCCCATTATTTCATTAGAAGATTGTGTGTCTAAATTTCCTGTAGGTTCATCTGCTAAAATTATAGGAGGATTATTTGCTAATGCTCTTGCTATTGCTACTCTTTGCTTTTGTCCTCCCGATAATTCATTGGGCAAATGTGTTAGTCTGTCGCCTAATCCAACTTTATCCAGCAGCTCCAGAGCTCTCTCTTTTCTCTTCAATAATTTAGTTTTTGCATATATCATGGGAAGCTCAACATTTTTAAATACATTAATTCTAGGAATAAGATTAAATGATTGAAAAACAAAACCAATTTTTCTATTTCTGATAAATGAAAGCTCATCAGGACTTTGTTTACTTATTTCTAATCCTTCAAGGATATACTGACCCTCTGTTGGTTTATCCAAACATCCCAATATATTCATTAATGTAGATTTACCAGAGCCAGAATGACCCATAATCGCAATAAATTCGCCATCTTCAATATTAAGATTAACATTTTTCAATGCATGCACTTCAACTGAACCAGTTTTATATATTTTATTTAAATTTTTTATGCTGATTATATTATTCATTACTATACCTGCTCTTCATTAGGATTAATTACCATACCATCAGTAAAAGTCATGTCTGGATTGACTATAACCTTCATCCCCTCGGTTAATTCATGGCTGGATATTTCTGATTCTAAATCCGTCTCTAGTCCCACTTCAACAGGAATTGATTTTAAAGAATTATCGTTATTTAAAATGAATATTTTATAATTCATATTTTCATCAGAAACTAATGCCCCTGTTGGAACAGCAAAAATGTTTTCTGCTTTATCCACTTTTATTTTAGCTGTCGCCAATACTCCTGCAATTAAGTTGTCATGTTTTTCCTTTACTTCTATCAATACAGGTATTACTCTTTCCATGTTGTTGCTGTCTTTTTGCTCTGCAGTTGGGGAGATTCTGGAAATCTCTCCTTTTACAAAATCCTGCCCCAATATATCTGAGTATATTTCAACCTCCTGCCCTATTTTTATTTTAGCAATATCAAATTCATTTATGTAAACCTTCATTTGAAGATGTTCTAAATTTTCAACTACAAACATTGCTTTTCTATCATCAGTTTCATTGGCATATCTGCCTAAATTAACATTTACGCGAGTAACTGTACCATTTATTGGACTCTTTATATATATTTTATCTAAATCTTCCTTTTTTTGTTCTAATTTTTGTTTTTGAATTTCAATATTTTTTTCTTCTGACTGCGTTAAAACAATTTTACCATCAACTGCATTATAACTTGCAATTGCTTTTTTGGCATCAGATACACTTTTTTCTATTGTTTTTAAAGCTTCCTCGGTTATTATACCATTATTATATAATTCTTTATTTTGCTCATAGCTTTTCTCTAGATCTGTGATATTTGACAAAGAATTATCATATTCTATCTGCATCTTTCTAAGTTTTTCCATAAGCTCTAAATTCGTTAATTCAATTTGATTTTCAGCTTCAGCTATTTGTTTTTTAAGTTCTTCACTATCAAGTACAGCTAGTACCTGATCCTTTGATACAACATCTCCTTCTTTGACTTTTATATCAATAATTTCGTAATTTAAGGGAGATACAACCTCTGCCTTTTCAATACCATCCAATGTGGATTTTACAGATATATTTTCTTCTATTGTTTTTATTTCTAATTTCATAACATTGGCAATGGCCAGAGGATCCTTATTATTTTTATTTAGCCCTAAAAATACAAAAACTCCTGCTATAATAACTAACAAAATAATTAAAATTTTTTTGCGTTTAAAAATCTTTTTCATTTTCCAACTCCTCGTAATAGAATTTACCTACATTAAAACTATTTTATTTTTCAGCCTAAATATTTTTTATAATAAGACTGATTTGTTAAATTTTACTTATATAGAATATATTAGCATTATGATTATACTATAATATCTTAAAGAATAAATTAAAATAGTATTAAAAAACTATTAAGTAATTTAGATATTAGGATTGGAATACATTTTGAAAAGTTTGTTTTTATTGTTGTTTTTGCTATACCTGCAAATGAGTATTCTACCAACTTCAGTGTCTATTGGAAATTATAATCAATTGGATATTTATGATCTTTTCTTATAATATCCATATATAATTCATCGTAAAATTTTCCTTTTAAATAATAGGATTGCCTTCTCCTGCCTATTTCTTTAAAACCAACCTTTTTATAACAATTAATAGCTCTTTCATTAAATGAAAATACTTTTAACATTATATTATTAAAATTTAAATAATTGAATCCATAATCTAATAATAAATTTAGCACTTCCTGTCCATAGCCCTTATTTCGATTTTCTTCATCTCCTATAAATAACCCAACTTCGCCGCATTGCCTTAATTGGTCAATTCCATGAAAACCGCAATTTCCTATTAATTTATCATCTTCTAATCTTACTATGGCTAATTGATATTGATTTTCTTGTTGAGAAAGCCATTCCTTTTCATATTCTAAAGTTACAATCTTATTAGATGTACCTAACCCATCAGTTACATTGAAATCATTAAGCCACTTAATATATATATCCACATCTTCAATATTCATAGGTGACAAATATACATTCTTACCAACTAATTTTTTATAATATTTCATTTTTCCTCCACATATATTAAAACTCGTTATCATATTTTAAAAAAATTCATAAAATAAATACCTAATTATATTTTTAAATTGCTCTAAATTATTAATAATTTTAATTTATTATAACATAAATGCTTTATTGGTACAATGTGGAATAGTATTGAGGTATTTATTTCTGCAAACAGATATTAGCTCATAATATACTTTGTTTATTTACTCTAATAATAATCTGCTATAAAAAAACAGTATTTGACGCTTAATTTGCCAAATACTGTTTTAAATATATTCACTATAAAATATGTTTTATTCATATTTTTTAATAAAAGTTCCATTATCAAGCTCTCTGAATGCTTGCTCTAACTCTTCTTTTGTATTCATTACTATAGGTCCACCCCATGCTATTTCTTCATTAAGAGGTTTTGCCGAATACAAGAAAAACCTAATACCATTATTATCTGCTTTAATTTTAAATTCATCCCCTGATTCAAAGAGAACAGCTCTTTTACTTTCTGTTAAATTATTGCTATCTTCTCCAAAATATCCTTCACCTTCAACAATATAAACAAATAAGGTTTCGTCTTCTTTTGTTTTTAAAGACCAATCTGCGCCGGGCTTTACATCCACATCTAAATAAAGCATTTTTACATAATCGCCATAGACTGAACTGGATTTTCCCTTATATTCTCCGGAGATTACTTTAATTGTAATGCCATCCTCTTCTATAACCGGTACCATATCAGCCCGGATGTCACAATAATTTGGTTGTGCCATTTTATTTTTCTTTGGCATATTAAGCCATAGCTGTGTACCTAACATTCTTTCAGATGCTTTAGGCATTTCTTGGTGCATAACTCCACTTCCGGCAGTCATCCATTGGCACCATCCATCTAATATACTGCCTTTATTTCCTATACTATCACTATGTTCAATATCGCCTTTTATTAAATAAGTAATTGTTTCAATTCCTCTATGGGGATGCCAAGGAAATCCTTTAATATAATCCTCAGGGTCATGTGAGTCAAATGCATCTAGCATTAAGAACGGATCAAAGTCCTTAACATCATTGTAACCAAGTACTCTTACTAATCTTACTCCGGCTCCATCTACAGCTTTTTTCCCGGTAACTATTTTTTTTATATTTCTGATTTTCATATGTCCTCCAATTTGAATAAATAATATACACCATGTTAATATGATAGATACCCAAATATTTACAACCGACACATTTTTTTATTATAGCTTCTTTATATTATTCCCACAGGGGCTACATAAATTACAAATTCATCTATATCATCTACTTGTAATAATTTATCAGATAATTCCTGATCATAATCTCCTATAGCACAAGTTCCGCAACTTATTGCGCCACAACCTAAATATTGGATCCTATTCATTATTATATATGTCTGTTCTCTAGTTATATTGGATTTAGGAGAGAACATATTATTGCCCGTACCCTGCATGAATTTGCTTTGCAGGACATAGTTAACTGAATCTACTGCCCACTCTGATACTTCCGATTTATCATTTAAATACACTTCTTCAGTATTTGTATTGATACCTAAATATTTCGCTAAATTAGTGATCATCACGGCTGCTTCTTCCCTTGTAATATCACTGTCGCTATCAAATATTCCATTACCTCTGCCTTTAACAATGCCTAAATTAAGACATATAGCAATATCATCACTGAAACCATCTATTATAGGTGTATTTATTAAATCTACATTATTGTCCCTGATTATTTCCTCTCTTGTAGTATCATAATATTCTTCCAGGAATTCTACTATTATACTGCAAAATTCATATCTTTTTATATTAAATGTAAATGCTGACTGGTATTCAAAGGGCACCAAATTATTTTCAATAGCTTTTGTGACTTCTTCTATTGCCCATGTTGATGGTCCTTTTGTTTGTTTGAAATAATCAAATTTCACGTTAAAGCTATCTACAGTATATTTTGCAGCTAATATTTCTTCGCCATTAACATTTATTATAGAAATATCTTCATATCTTATTTTGGTTAATTCTTGACCTTTAGAATTGAAAAGAGCATAATTATTTCGGTTTCCTTCTACATAATATTTATCGTTTAGAGATTTAATATTTGTATAATATGGATCATCATTTATAAAAAGCTTTTCCCCTGTTTCCTTATAAATTAAATTATCATTGACAATCATGTATTCATCGGCAGAATAATAATCAATATGATCGTATGTAGCTATTTCCTCACCATTTATATTATAAATTACATATTTATACTCATCATTACCATAAATAATTGCAGAAACGAAGTCGTCTTTCATTTCTAATATATTATAGTATTCACCTTCTGTATTTAATATATCCGGAAGCTCTTTTTTGAAAACTATGAATCCTTCTTTATTATACGATATGTAATCATAAGTAAAAGGAATCACTACCTTATTATTCATATTTATTAATCCACTTTTGTTATTGTTTCGAGCTATTACAAGTTCATTGCCTGAATATTCAATATTATCATACTCAAAAGGTATCACTATTTTTATATCATTTACATTTACTAAACCAAATTTATTATTTTTAGAAATTCTAAAATAATCATCTGATTCATAAACATTAGATATTTCATCGTATTCAAAGGATAATAATATTTCATTATCTATGTTAATTACACCATATTTACCATCTTCATTAGAAGCAACTATAAAATTATCACTAATATAATCCATATAATTATATTCAAATGGAATTATTTCATTTTGATTAATATCTATTAATCCATAGTTGTTATTTTTACTGGCAATAATCCTGTCATCATTGATATATTTCAATGAACTATATATAGTTGGGATAATTAATATTTTATTGTACTTATGATATAAACCTCTTTCATCTCCATTATCATTTTCATTGCATACAATAAAATAGTTTTCATTCTTTGAAGGAAAAACATAATCATATCCATCTACGAAAGGTTCCAATCCATTTTTATCAACATGTATAAATCTAGTTGAATTTATACCATGACTATCAATTGCCATTAAGAAGCGATAATAATCACTATCTAGACCAAGATTCTTTCCTTCCATGTCTATATATGTTAAATACTTTCCATTGAGATTAATAAATTCTCCATCTGATTTTAAAATTGACCAGCTTCCATCTTTAACACTCTTCACTACTTTGTCCTCACCGAAACCCTCATAGTAATAGTAATCAAATGTTACTTTTTGTATATCATCATTGAATTCTACTGCGTAGGCAAAATTGCCTGTAAAACACAAGAAAACAAAAATTTGCATTGCAAATAAAATGAATTTAGTACGACAAGTTTTTAACATGACAGTTCCTCCTTTAATAATATTTGTAGTTATTTATTACTTAATAATATAATCTGATATTTCTACTTGATGCCATTTCTCTGATTCTATTGCTGTATTTCTGGTATATAGAATTATTTCATCATTTTCATCTATAACAGCTTTGAAATAAAAATTCATTTCCCTCGGTTGCAAGTATTCATCATAGTATATTTGATAATTTTTGTCGCCTCGTTCCTTGGCTTCTTTAATATATTCGACCGTATCAGGGTCTTTGTCATAATTTTTTTCTATCACTTTATAATGGAAAACTGCTTCAACCTTTCCGTCAATAATTTCTTCCTGATAATCATAAATTATAAAATCTAATAACTCATAATATGGAGAAAAGACATTTATGTATTTTTCTTTCAAATATGCACTTATTTTATCATAGCTTGGTGATTTTATTGTAATATCAAAAAATACTGTTTCCTTTTCGAGATTTTCCCACGTAATTTCTGCAAAAAAACTATATGCACCAACCTTGGTAGGAACTTTTATTTTGTACGTTTCACTGTCTATAGGATATTCAGTTTGCCATTCATCTTTTGCTATATATCTTAAATAAATATCTTTTGGTTTTTCATTTAAAAACTGAAACTCAATATATTGATGAGAAACATAATCTTCATCGAACTTAAAACCTTTTAGTTTTTCCAACATTGAAAGCATTTCAAGGATATCAATTTGTCCTGTTTCACGTGTGGTTCCATATTCGCAGCCATGAGGTGCACCATCATCTGCTGTCATTATGTAAAATCTTTTATTATCAATATTTTTTATATATCCAATATTTTCTTTCGCGAAAAGAAACCACTCATCATTTATCAGCACAACTATATTATCTTCAAAATGAGCATATTTAGTACCTATAAGCCCAAAGTTTGTCTGACCCTCTTTCGTTGGTTTTTCAGACCCATCAACCGAGGAACTGATTTCACCTATTATTGCACTTTTATCAATTTCTTCAAGTATTTGTTTTCCTGTATCTAGATATAATTCACCATTGACCATGATCATCGGTATCAAGTCCCAAATTTCATTTGATTCCTCACCATTTAATTTTGGATTTGATGAATTCAAAATATCTCTTATTTTATAATAAGAATCTTCATGGAGATTCCACATTTTAATATTATCCGTCAGATCATCATATGCAAGTGCTAAAGAAAATTCATATTCATTGCCTCCAAGAAATTTTGTGTGCTTATTACGATAAATGCATAACACATATTCCTTATTATTCACGCTTTCATCTCTTGCTAATGTAATGGTTATAGTAGAAAATATATCATCAACATCCGGGAAATTTTCTTCAGATAAATCACTCCATTTCCCATTGTTTATCTCATCAATTAGATCAGCCCAAATATTTTGATCAACTTCAGAATCTCTGGTTTCATCAAGAAATGATTGTCTTGTGATTCTAACAACTTTTGTTTCATCAACTTTATACTTATCTCCGTTATCAGGCGGATTGGTTAATAATCCTACAGCCAATATTATAATTATGACAATAGCAACTGCTATAACCCAAAACCTAGGTTTTTTATAGTTCAGCACATTTTTAATTCTTCCCCTAGTATTGTTTTCACCAAAAGTCAGCGGGCTGCCCCCAATAATTTTCCTGCCTGTTGACATGGAAAGAAGTGAGGTTGAATATTCTTTTTTGATATTGCATCCCATTTGTCTCAATACTTTTTCATCACATGACAGCTCCATATCCTCACCCATGAGATAAAACGCAACCCATATAAGAGGATTAAACCAGTGAATACATGTAATTAAAAAGAAAACAGGTTTTACAATGTGGTCTAACCGTTTAATATGGGTCTGCTCGTGTAATAATACGTAGGATTTTTCACTTTCTGAAAGGTGTACGGGGAGATAAATCTTTGGATTAATGATACCAAAAACAAATGGTGTTTTAAGTCCGTCTAAATTATAAATATTATCTTCTACATGCTTTGCTTTTCTAAGATTATGATATAGCTTTGCAGTAGTAAAAACACTGTAAATAAGAAGTGCAGCTATTCCTATAATCCAAATTGCTTCTCCTATTACAATCCATACTTGCATAGGATTAATACTTGCAGTTTGGTTAACAGTTGCACCTTGATTAACATGTGGCTGCAATACATTGTTTACTGAATTGGATATCATTTCACTGTTTATTTCTTGTTTTGGGGAATAGGCAATATCCTGAGGAATATATACATTCTCAGGAATCAAGCTGAATATACTCTCGAAAGAAAAGGGAAACATTAGCCTGAATAAAACTGTGAACCATAGTATGTAGGAAAATATTTTCGGAAACTTTCTAAGCAATAATCTAATTACTATTACAAACACAATTACATAACTTGCCGTAATACTCATATTTATTATCTGCAAAAATAAATTCTCCATGTCTAATCCTCCTTGTGCCCATCAATGAGTTTTTTCAGCATTGTATAAGTAGTAGATTTTTTCCAGTTTAAATCTGCGTCACATAATTTCACTAAATCAGGTGAAGAAACTGGCTCATTCGCCCAAATAATATCAGCGAGCTTCAATTCTGCTTCTGTTAGTCTATATTCTTTCATGATACTCCTCCTTCAGTCTATATTTCGTAGATTATATATAGTTTACAGTTTATAGACTAAAGTGTCAAGGATTTTTTTCAGATATAGTTATTCTTAATATATTAGACGTAAAAAATAAAGGAAAAGTTCATTTAATTCTTTAATTTATACGTCTAAATTTATTACAGATATACTCACCAATAAAGCTTAATATGAATATTAGAATAGCAAAAATAATATTTGATATTGCTGTAATAATATAATCAAATATGCTGTAAATATTATCAAAAAAAGACCATGGAAGTATTGTGATTGCAGAACCAAGAATGATTATTCCTAAATATTTCAGCTTTGTTTTTATTGAAATTGAACGTTCAAGAGGTATAATCAAGCCTAGGAGTATAATACAAAAAAGCCTGAAAAAGAAAGAAGAAAATGCTTCTACGCCATTACGTACATTGAGTACAGTAATCCTTGTATTAAAACAAAAATAGTCAAGCAACAATGTGTTGCGTTATGATTTATTCATTTTCTATAATGTTTTGAGAATCTATTAGCTCTTTTGCCTCTTGAAAAGCGTTAGAAGGTACATATATATCAATTCCATAATTATTAAAACCTGTGTATATTTCCATCAATCCACCTGAACCTTTAGATTTTTTCATATGTGGTATATTGTATGACTCTAAAATAGAGCTGATTATATCAGCATCAACCATACTTAAATTTGAAATTAATAGTTTTTCAGAAATATTATTAGTATCTTTAGACATACCTCTATCCTCCCATTTTTTTATTATAAGGTAAACACCTTTATCACAAATTTCTCAATAAATACATTGCGTTTACATGTTATACCCCCTATCTTCCAACCAATATTAATATATTTAGAATAATATTTAATTATTCCATTCTACCCCACTTCATTTCTTCACCATTTATGTCATATTTCTTTCTTTTAGCTGTAATTTCATTTATTTCAATTTTATATATATTTACTAGTTTTAATCCTGATTCAATTGCTAATTGAAAATAGTCCATCTTATTTGGAGTATATTTTTCACAAATAAGTTTTAAGGATTTTATTTTTTCTTCTTCGTTTTTTACTAGTCTTATTTTTCCTTTTACAATTGCTGATTCATATTCTGTTGTAAAAACTTTACTAATTAGTACTGAAGCTTTAGATTTGTTTTTTGCAATTTCATCTAATTCTTCTTTCGAAAAATTTTCAGGAATTTTAGTTTCTCCTACAAAGGCAACGCTAACTTCTGGGTTTTTCTCAAAAATATTTACCTTTTTACCATCTTTTGCTGAATGAAAGTATAAATTGTTTCCATTTATAACTATAGAAAGAGGAATTCCATAAGGCTCATTATTTTCACCGATGACGGACACTATTCCATATCTAGACTTATCTATAATCTGAATACCAAATTCTCTGTCCATTTCTCTATCTTTTCTTCTCATTATTTACCTACCTCATTTATTATTTAGAATTATTATACTATTAAATAAATGAAAATACCATAATAAAACGAAATTGATATTTTATATTTAACTTTGACTCATATAAAACAAATTATAATTATTAATATATTTTATTATTAATTATAAATTTATCTTGATTTATTAAATAGTTTGATATATACTTTTATCAATTTAATAAGTGGATGAAGCACTCGGAAGTATTCGACCGGATGTGGACACAACTCTGGAGAGACTCTTTAAGGGCACCGAAGGGGAAAGTTATTTATTAAAATAGCGAAGCTCTCAGGTAAAAGAACAGAGATATAAAAATACATATATATGAACATGTTATTTAATTTGTTTATTTTATATTTTTATATGTCAGTAAAGAGGCTTGCAATAAGTCTCTTTTTTTAATGACCTACCCATTTTTTGTCACGTAAGGAGCAAAAAAATTGGTGAACGAAACTGAGAATCTATCAACATTAAATGTGTAAAGACCAAACAAAAATTAATTATCGGAGGTAAGAATGAAAGCAATAATAACAATTTTAGGGAAAGACAAAGTAGGAATAATCGCATCGGTGTCAACGCTACTAGCAAATCATAATGTAAATATTTTAGACATTACACAAACGGTAATGAAAGAGTATTTTACCATGACAATGCTCGTTGATTTAGATAGATTAGATACTGAGTTTATCACTCTCCAAGAAGAGTTAACTAATAGAGGGCATGCAATTCAAATGGATATAAAAATTCAGCGTGAAGACATATTTGAGAAGATGTATGGAATTTAATAAAGGAGTTAAACATGATTAAAACAAAAAATATTTTAGAAGCAATTAAAATGGTAGATGAACTAAAATTTGATATAAGAACTGTTACTTTTGGTATTTCATTATTAGATTGTGCTGATACAAATGGTGAGAAATCAAGGCAAAAAATATATGATAAGATTACTAAATTAACTGAAAACTTCGTTAAAATAGCAGAAAAAACAGAAAAAGAATATGGCATTCCAATAATCAATAAAAGAATTTCTGTTACCCCTATTTCTATTATAGCAGGTTCTTCAAATGATACTGACTATGTTAAATTTGCTAAAACCTTAGACAAGGCAGCTGATATAGCAGGAGTTAATTTCATTGGTGGATATTCTGCTCTTGTACAAAAAGGATTTGCTAAAGGTGATGAATTTTTAATTCGTTCAATTCCCGAAGCATTATCTGTTACAAATAAAGTTTGTTCTTCTATAAATTTAGCTTCTACAAAAGCAGGTATCAATATGGATGCTGTTAAAATAATGGGACAAGTTATTAAAGACACTGCCTATTTAACAAGAGATAAGGACAGCTTAGGTTGTGCTAAATTAGTTGTTTTTGCAAATGCAGTTGAAGACAATCCTTTTATGGCTGGAGCTTTTCATGGAGTTGGAGAAGCAGAAAAAGTAATAAGTGTAGGCGTTAGCGGACCTGGGGTTGTGAAGTATGCATTAGAAGGAGTTAAAGGAAGAAATTTTACAGAGGTTTGTGAAATAATAAAACAAACCGCGTTTAAAATAACAAGGGCTGGCGAAGTTGTAGCTAAAGAAATATGCAAAAGATTAGATGTACCATTTGGAATAATGGATTTATCTTTAGCGCCCACTCCTGAAATTGGAGACAGTGTAGCGAGAATATTAGAAGAAATTGGACTTGAAAGCTGTGGAGCTCATGGAACAACAGCTGCACTTGCTTTATTAAATGATGCAATTAAAAAAGGAGGTATAATGGCCTCTTCCAATGTTGGGGGACTTAGCGGTGCTTTTATTCCTGTTAGCGAAGATGAAGGTATGATTGCTGCAGTTAGTGCTGGTTCTTTAAATTTAGAAAAGTTAGAAGCGATGACTTGTGTTTGTTCAGTTGGTTTAGATATGATTGCAATACCTGGTGATACGCCTGCAAGTACTATTTCGGCTATTATAGCTGATGAATGTGCCATAGGCGTTATAAATCAAAAACCAACTGCAGTAAGACTTATACCAGTGCATGGTAAAACGGTAGGTGATTTAGCCGAGTTTGGAGGACTTTTAGGGAGGGCTCCTGTTATGGCTGTCAGTAAATTTTCTAGCGAAGCTTTTATAGAAAGAGGCGGACGAATTCCAGCACCAATACACAGTTTTAAAAATTAAAAATTTGATAACTATAGAAGTTAAGAAACCACATTTTTCTTAACTTCTATGTATATTATTAGATATACTTAACTTCTGTTAATTCTATGTATTAGATGTTATGCAGCCAATAATGGATATTTAATTATATATCATTTATTATTGATTACATAAATTACTAGTATTAGATCAAATCTTTATTATAGTTTTTTAAAAAAGTCAACTATTATTGAGAAACTAACTTTTAACATATAATAAATAGACTGAATACTATTAATAGAAGAATTGCCTTCATTTCTAGCTCTCATTGTTACAGGAACTTCTGTAATCTTATATTTTTTTCGTATACATAAAGCTATAGTTTCGGGCTCAGGATAATCATAAGGATAATATTGTACAAATGCTTCCATTACCTTATTATTAATCATTCTAAGTCCTGAAGTCACATCTTTAATTTCTTGTTTATGTAAAATTTTAATTAGTTTTGATAGTATTCTAATACCTGCTCTTCTTAATTTGGTAGATTGAAATCCATCCTTAATTATATATCTAGAGCCAATAACCATATCACTGTTTGTTTTTATCATTTCATCATACATTTTATGTAAATATTTTGCATCATGCTGACCGTCTCCATCAAATTGCACAGCAATATCATATCCATTTCCTAAAGCATAAATAAATCCAGTTTGAACACTTGCACCAATGCCTAAATTTACTGGCAAGTTAATTACATTTAAATTATGTTTACTGCATAAAGTTAATGTATCATCTGTAGAGCCATCATTAACAATAACATAATCAAAATCTGGAGCATTTATTTTAAGATCATTAATAACACCAGTTAAGTTATTTCGCTCATTGTAGGCAGGTATTATAACTATTTTTTTCATGTAAACACCTATGTTTATAATATATTATATAATTATAATATTACCTATTAAGGAAATGTTTATGCACAATGTATAATCTTGATATAATAAATAAAAAATGTAATCACAATAATATGCAATTACATTTTTTCCCATTTAGTGATTAATTTTATTTATTATTTCTTCATATTCTAGTAATTTTTGTAGTGATAGCATCACCCCAAGTTTTGCATGATCATAAAATAATCCACCTTGAATATAAACAATATATGGTTCTCTCATTGGGGCATCTGCACTTAATTCTATTGAGGAACCTGATACGAAGGCACCGGAAGCCATAATAACTTGGTTTGAATAACCAGGCATATCCCATGGAATTGGTGACACATGTGCATCAACAGGTGAAGAAGCTTGAATTGCTTCACAAACTTTTATAACCATATCTTTATTTTTAAATTTTATAGCTTGAATTATGTCGCTTCTTCCATTGCTTAAATTAGGTGTTATTTCAAATCCTAAAGAATTAAATACTCCACCAAATAGCATGGCTCCCTTTACTGCCTCGCTTACAACATGTGGTGCAAAAAACAATCCTTGCAATGTATTTCTCGTTGTACCAAATGTTAAGCCAATTTCTTTTCCTACACCAGGAGCAGTTAATCTATTTGCTATTCTGTCAATTATTATTTTTTTACCTGCAACATAACCTCCAGAAAGTGCAATGCCACCACCAGGATTTTTAATTAATGAGCCTACAACGACATCTGCCCCTACATCTGATGGCTCAAATTCATCTACAAATTCTCCATAACAATTGTCAACCATTATGTAAATATTAGGATAAACCGAACGAATTTTTTCAATTGCATTTTTTATTTGTACAATGGTTAGCGCAGGTCTAAAACTATATCCTGTTGATCTTTGAATCATGAGAAGCTTTGTTTTTAGTGTTATTTCTTTTATGGCACTTTCCC
>JAQVWY010000136.1 GCA_028709465.1 Tissierellia bacterium
TATCTGAAATATAATCAACTCTAGACTCTGCTCCCTGATCAGTATCATTTCTTCGGCTTCTCGCTGAAATAAGACTTTTTATAATTCTTATTGCTTGTTCTTTTTCTGTCTCCGTAAAAAGTCTTGAATTGCGAATTTTCTCTGCTGCCTCCATGGAAGTTTTAGCCAATATGCTATCAGCATATACCCTAGGCATATTTTGCCCACGCTTAATATACCCTGCATTCTCCAAGGCTTGAAGTGCTGTTTTAACTCTAGTTTCAATATCATTTACTCCGTCATCCCAGCCTGCTTCCCTAGCTATTTCTAATGCAGAATTACACATGCGTGACCTAGTCCTTGTTGTATCCTTAATAGCCTTCCAAACCTGCTGAATTTCTTGTATACTAATTTTTGTTTGATTTAAAAGTAAAAAATGCTTGTTTAAATCTTCATCATTAAACAATACATAGCACTTAGCATTTATACTTTGGTCTCTTCCAGCACGCCCTGCTTCCTGTACATAATTTTCTAAAGAATCAGAAATATCATAATGTATTACCATTCCTACATTCTTTTTATCAACACCCATCCCAAACGCCGAAGTTGCAACCATTATATCTACTTCACCCTTTGAAAAATCATCTTGATTTTTGCTTTTTTCTCTTTTATCCATTCTTCCATTGTACGCTCTTGCCTCATAACCATCATCACAGAGCCTTTTGGCAATCTCAATGGAGCTTTTAGTTCTTGAAACATATATAATTGTAGGGCATTTATTATATTCTAGGAGACTTCTAACCGCCTCATATTTATCAGATTCTTCTTTTTTTATTACCTTGTATGTAAGATTTTTTCTTTCAGTGCTTGCAGTAAAAAGTTCTAAATTTAAATTGAGATTTGTTTTAAAATACTCTCTTATATCATCAATTACATTCTGCTTTGCAGTTGCAGTAAAACAAGATACAGGAATCATATATCCAAGGTTTTTCTTTTCACATATCTTTTTTATAAATTCTGCTATATAAAGATAATCAACTCTGAAATCCTGTCCCCATGATGAAAAACAATGTGCCTCATCAATTACAAATCGTGCAATTTTTCTATCCTGCAAAAGCTTCTCAATAGATTTTGACCTTAGGGATTCTGGAGAAATATATAGAATAAATGCATCTCCACTTTCAACTCTTCTTATGGCTTCTGCTCTTTCTATTGGGTCAAGAAGACCATTAATTGTCACTGCATCAGTTATATTATTTTTTTCTAAATTATCTACCTGATCCTTCATTAGAGATTGTAATGGTGATATTACCACAGTTAATGATTTTGTATTTTTCCCAGCCATGAGGGCAGGAACTTGAAATGTTATTGATTTTCCTCCACCTGTTGGGAAAATAGCAAGTAGAGAATTGCCATCTATTGCAGCTTTTACAGCCTGCTCCTGAAGTGGTACTCCATCAAAACTCCTATATGCATCATAACCAAAAAACCTCTTTAATCCATTTACAGCATCCATCATTTCATCGCAAAATACACAACCTTTATCACACCTAGTTCCTCTTAATTTGTTCATGACCACATCCACATGAGGGTATCTCATGAATATCCAAGGAGGAGTAATTGAATAATCATCATCGGCATATATAAGGGCTAGGCAATAGGCAAGCTCAACTTTATGCTCTTTTATAAGCATAGAAATATTAACATTTCCACATATTTTCCCATAGAAGTACTCTTTTATTACAACATCAACATCTATCAAATCGGTATCATGCATATATTCTATATATATAAAGAAATCTTTAAATTCCGTTGTATCTTTAAGTAGCAGGTAATAAATTTGTTTCATCTCCCTAGGTAATAGTCTAAAAGACTCAATTTCATCATAAAGCAAATCTCTTGCCTTTTTAGAATCATTTAGAGGGTTGTTAAGCTCATCTGTTTGAAGCTTATCATCCTTTACAAGAGCATGGTATGGTTTTTGAGGAAATAAAAGAGCAGACAGATGTAAGGTGTCAATAACACCTTTGCAACTGAACTGCCCAATATGTTTATTCAAATATTTCAAATCATGTTCTATTACATTATGTCCACATAAAAAATCAGATTCTCGAAGAAAATTCCGTATAGCTTGGGGAGAAGATTCATGAATAATTTCACCCGTTGCTCTTATTGCACCAAAATCCGCTATTTTACCTGTATGTGGCACAACCTCAGCATCAATAAATGTAATTGCTTTCATAATTATGACCCGCTACATTATTTATATTGATTACATTATATACCATGCTATGAGTATTTTCAATAGTTGTATTTTATATCATATTATTCCTTACTCTTTACATATTCCATGGCTTTTTCATTTAATTATCTCCGAAAAACTAAAATGAATTCATAAATAACAAACCTTGGGTATAAATATTCATCAAGCCGGAAAATAAATTGTTATTTCCTTATGATATTTACCGCAAAATTTGATTTAAATAATCTTAAAAATTATTAATCTTCTACCCACGAACGAACATACTCCCAATCTGTTTTAACACCAGCAACTTTAAGTTTATTCCAGCTACCCTTTCCCCCTAATTCATTTAATGTTAAATCAAAATGACACATTGCTATACCTAAATCATTCTTTTGCAAATCATAACCTGCTATGCCGTAACCTTTAGTTCTGCTGATATAAAAATGAAATGTATTTTCATCCCTTATAATCCTCCAAGGTTGTTTGTTAGAAGCAGAAGGTCCAAGCCTTACCATTTCTAATGCTAATCTAAATTTAGGAACATCATTTTCATCCAATGGATCTATGTCCTTATTAAAAAACAGTTCATTCCATGGTTTTCTTTTATCTGCACCTATGGTTTTCCTCATTGTAGTTTCAAAAACACGCTTCTTTTCGCTTTTATAACCCACAGGAGTTATTATAGGTATAAACTCATTTTCATTTAAAACTGAAATCTTCTCAAAATCACTCTTGCTAAAGGTTCCTCCTAGCCAACAAGTCTGTATTCCCTGATCTGTGGCATAAAGAATAATATTTTCAAATACATATCCAAACTTTAGAGCATCATTAAAGTCCTTATCCATAATACCAATAATATAGGAATTTGCTCCTTGAATAAATCCATATGTACCTAATTTCTTTGATTCTTCCTTACTTGTACCCAAATTAGAAATAATTTTAAACCTTGCTTTAATTTTAATTTCCTTATTTACTTCATTAATATAAGCATTTAATTTCTCAAAATCCTCATTTTCCAACGCCCTTCCGTTATAAGTCCTGGTAGATATTCTTGTTTTAATTATGTCTATTACTGAATTTTTAAATTTCATAGTTCTCCTTTTAATAAATACGTTTTTTAGGAATTACTCCTCTTACTCCACCCCTTGGATTTTCAATATCTCCTATATATCTTGGAATCAAATGAATATGTAAGTGCATTATTGTTTGTCCCGCAGATTCACCACAGTTAATTCCAATGTTATACCCGTCTGGATTATATTTTTTATCCACAATTTTTTTACATTCATCAACTAATTTCCACAATTTTCACCGATACCGTACGAACAAATTCATTTTGAGAGATCATATCATTAATTTCATCTCTCCAATTAAAAATATTAATTTCTTCATAATCAGTTTCATAAATAGGTATATCTAATAATAAATCAGGTTTTTCTCCTTTTCTCCACAAATCAAGCTCAAACTTCTTCTTCGCCTTTGGAGCTAAAACAAAAGATCCTGGTCTATATTCCTTTTCATTGAACATTCTATGCATTGATAAAGCTTCATTAAACATATTAGCATTATCTACAAAATCAAAAACCATCAAATATTCCTTGCCTTCAGATTTCCTCATACCCCTTCCAAGCTGCTGTAAATATATAGTTTTAGACATAGTCGGTCTTGCCATAAAAAGCACTTCTGTTTTAGGACTATCCCAACCCTCATTTAATAGATCACATGCACATAAAACATTAATATTGCCATATTCATAATTACTTAATATTTCTTTTCTTTTTTTAGAATTAGTACTCCCTGAAACAGATTCAGCTGAAATTCCTTTTTCTCTTAACATACTTGCTATTTCTTCACCATGTTTAACAGATACGCAGAAAATAACTGCTTTTTTATCTTTTACATAATTTATATATGTATCAACTATAAGATTATTTCTTTCAGGTATATACATCTTACTTTCTAAATCAAGGAAGTTATATTTAATGCCATTAAATATAACATTAGTTAAATCAATATTTGTTTTAATTCTTATACATCTTACTGGAACAAGTTCATCTCTCTCAACAGCTGTCTGTAAATCTAACTTATGAGCTACCTTTTTAAATAAATCCAATACTTGCTCACCATCAGCTCTTTCTGGAGTCG
>JAQVWY010000059.1 GCA_028709465.1 Tissierellia bacterium
CCAAACTGAACCCTCCAGCTGCAAGCGAAGTCAAGAAAGTTTTGCTTAAAAATAAGTCTGAAAGACACATTAGGGGAGGTAAAGCTACTCGCTTAAAATATAAAGAAGCACATGAGCACGACAAAGTTAGCAATATGTAATTAACCACTTGATGAAAGACACTGACTGCAATAGGTTGGTGTCTTTTGTAATTTCATGAAAAGGATTAATATATTATGAAAATATGATACAGAAACACGGCTAAAAACTACTTTAGGACATTTTTGGGACAAAAAACATTAGTTCTTTAAATTTATGTCCCATTAATTTGTCCTAATATTATTATTAATGAATTCCTGCAGCTGATTAACTGACTCTTTTTCTACCTTTTCTATTGAATGTAAATAAGTATCTGAAATAGTCTCAATTGTATCTCCAAGCCTTTTAGCCACAACTACAATATTAACTCCGGAATTAATCATCATGGTTGCCTGCAAGTGTCTTAAATCATGAAAAGTAATATTTAATTCAATTTCTTTGCACATTTTCTTAAATCTTCTGTATACAGCATTATGATCATAAACCCTTTGCGTTTTTGAATTAATAAAAAGAAACTGCTTATCAGGGTTAATATTAAGTACTTTCAATTTGTTTATATATTGTTCAATGATATTTGCAACATCTTCAGGCATATAAACCTTTCGTATAGAATTATCGGTTTTAGGGAGTGTTATTTCATGGTAAACTTTACTGTTTTTATAGTGAGCAACATATTGCTTATTAACATCAATATAATTATTCTTTAGATCAATATCTGCTATAGTTAATCCTAAAATCTCTCCTTGCCTTAATCCACAATATAAAGCTATAGAAAATATAACCTTATACATTTCAGACTCATTTTCTATGGCTTTCATAAGTGTTGATATTTCTTCTGCTGAAAGCAACTCAGAGTAATTCTTATTCTCTATCTTAGGCAAAGCAATATTTTTGCAGGGGTTTTCTTTAATATATTTCCAATCCAAGGCCTTATTAAAGGTAGATGACAATACGGCATATATTCTATGTACAGTAGAAGCTTTCAAATGCTTACTCTTGTTATTTATAAATTTCTGAATGTCTATGCTGTCAATTTTATTAAGAGGTATTCCACCAAAGCATTCAAGTATATGTGTATTGTAAGATGTTATGTAATAACTTTCAGTATTTGCCCTTAAATTAGGTCTTACATGCTCATCCAGGACTAATTGGGCAAGGTTGTTGAATAGCATATTTTCTTTCTTACCGATTTCATTTCTTGTAATTGATACTTCAAAATCTTTGTGAGCATCTATTACATCCTTTGGCCACTTCTTTTCTTTTATATCTTTTTCAGTAATCTTTTTATTAGTTGTATAAATTTGAGTGTAAATCATCCCATTTTTAGCAACTCTAAATCGGAATTTTTTATTTTTATAGTCTATGATATTTTCAGCGAGTTTTATGTAAGATATTTTAGTTTTAATTAATCTAAGTTAATCGTAAAGTACAAAAATTTGCCCAAGATTTGCCCCGGGCAAATTTCAGAACTCATAAATCCATAATCTATAAACATACAAAATTAAACCATAATTTAATCTAAAACCTCACATGTATCATATTTACTCTTTATATACAACTATAATAAAAATTATTATAATATACTTATGACATAATATTAATTGTAATACAACAATTACAAGTTTCATATAGTTATTTTTATTTAAATAAAAATGGACGTTCATCATTATTAATTTCAAAAGTGTCACTACTTTTAGGATAGTTGATTTTTCTTAATAAATGTACCCCTAAAATCCGAGCGGAATAATATGTCGCAATTGCTTCATACGCATTGAAAAGTCTTTCTCTATTTTCATCTTGATTTATTTCATGTTTAGACAGATTGTATATTTTTACAAAACCTTCAAGGGCAACAATGTTATTGCTTTCTATAGCATTTAAGCCTTTTATTAGCTGTATTGCTTTCCCAAGTGTAGTATTATGATATCGTAAGTTACTTGAAGTTTTATAAGTACTTAATACTAATCTACATACACATTCTAAATGTATGCCACAACTCTGTATTATATATCTTGCAGTAGTTCTAATATCACATATATTAATGTCAGCACGAGCATATTGCAGTGGTCTATACAATGACCTTTCAATCCCTACAGGAAAAGGATTTATAACAGGATTTGGTGGCATTGCGTAAGCGCCTATACCTCCAATTTTTTGATCTGCTATCCAAAGGTTATCTGTCTTATAGTTTTCTTTCATTTCAATTACTGATAATATAAAAATCTCAATACACTTCTGTATATCTTCATCTAAAATATTCTTGAATAAATATATAAGTGGCTGATGTGTAAGTTGCATTTATTCACCTCTTTCAACGACTTGTATTTAGAGCTAAATCGTGATTTCATCATTGATTAATAACATAATTGAAAAGTTTCAACCAATCTACATTGTCCTATTCATGCATTAATCCGCCAGTTATGGCTTTAGGTTCTTTTTTTATTTCCTCAAGATTAAGCATATAGCAAAGTTGTACAAATTGTACGTTATATTTTTCGTAATTAGTTTTTATTTCGCCGACTAATTATATACAAGTCCCCTATTTGATCAACCATCTGTGAATGTTTATAGAGCAATATTAAATACTATGTCATCGTCATAACACATAGGTTTTATCGAATCGATAAGAGCCGTAATATATCTTTCTGTAAGTCCTATTAGTCTCGTCTACATGATTTTCTACCATTAATTATTTTGCTGATTAAGTTAGTATAATCTAATATAATAAACTTAGGCTAGCAGAGCACCAGCCAAAAGATTAGCATTCATAGTCCATATTGAACATAATACAGACTTTGAACAAGTAATACAGAACTCTTTCACTTTAGTTTTCATAGGCAGTTCCTCCTCCTTGATTAAAACAATATTACTAATGATATCGTGTAATAAACCTATCAAGACATAGACCATGAACCCTAAAACTAATACCGGTATATCACCCTGCTTCCCTTGCTCTGCAAGCCTAAGCCTACTATTATATAAATTTATTTATCTCCAATTATTCTCGCATTGTGTGGTTTGGCTCTTGCTACCACGACGAATACAAATCTTTACCTTTAAAGTTAAAATGCAATTTAAAGAGGCCTCCTTTATTTCTTATCCTTTTTATGATCCAACAGTTCGTTTACTTGCTGTAGCGTTGATTGATAGAATGGATGATAAAATTCTTTGGCTATAAGATCAATATCAATTCCAAGTTTTTCATAAATCAAGATAATCAATAAATACTTCATGAATCTGTTAATCGTTTCTCTTTTATTTATAGTAGTTAATGCCTTTTTCTTCTTACTGTTTCCATAATGCGTATAGTAATTTCTTGTATCAGCAATCCAGCTTGCAATAATTTCAATGTCCATTTTATCAAACCCAAAACATATATTTGTGAGGACAAGCAAATCATAAATTTTATGCCATGTTGTGGCAGGCAAATTTTCTTTCTCTGGACATTGTTGTCCTGTGTATTCACAAGGTTTTCCCTTGTCTCGAGGGCGTTCATCCAACAATCTCTTGACTTCCTCTCGTCTAAATCTGTTTGAATATACCTCAAGCGCTTGTGCCAAATTCAAAAATTGGTTTATATCATAAGATCGCTCAATCAATATCTGATAGAAAAGTTCGACAATCGGCTTTGCACTCGACCAAAACTCAAACCAGTTATCTATAGTTGTTCCAAATTTATTTTCCAAATGCTCAAACTTTAAGCAGAAAGCTGGAACCGGCCATGCTTCTTTTACACTATTAGAGGTAAAATTCAAGTGGTATTTAACTATATTGGTTAGACTAAATTGCTGACAAGGGTCGTCAAAATGTTCTTTGATCAATTCTATTGAGTTTAATCCTATATAGCTGAGCTTTAACATGGAAAAGAACATCTGTGTGAGTGCTATATGTTCTCGAGCCTTGTATATTTTAACTTTACTTTCATAAAAAAAGACTGTTGAGACATAATTCTTAAATTCTTGTCTTTCAAATGAGCCTAAATATGAAAGTTTTGCATCAAATATTAACCTAAACTCTTTTGTATTGCATTTAATACTTGGAGATGATTTGAAAATCAGCCCATTTTGCAGATCAAATTTGTAAGGCAACAAATGAATAAGCTCATTAATTTTATCAAACTCAACGTTGGAGCTTGATATTGTAGTTTCATCATTTACATAGAAACCACCAAAAGCGATTTCACCAGGTTCAATTTCAATGAAGCAACGCCATCCATTTTCATGGTCATCTGGGTCAGTATTTGTACTGCTACTTTTTGGAACAGTAGAATTCATGAGAGAAAAACAAGTTCCTTCTATTTCACCATAAAAATTCAAATAATGAGCTTCAGATTTTTGAGTGTCAAGAATTTTTCGGTAAGTATGAATGCTTAACATATTACCTATGAGAAGATAATCCTGCTCCCTATAAGCCAACTGAGCGAAAAAAAATGTATCTTCATCATCCCCCATCCAAAACCTTCCAATAATATTAACGTATTTGTCTAAAAAGATATTTTGCGCCATTTTTTTACCTCGCTACCATATAAAATTTATATAGATTACACCTGAAGCAAGAATATTTCTCTAAACTACTAATTATTGCAATGATTTGTAGTCTAATTTCTTATATAAACTATTTCTAATTAATATTTTAGTATTTTAATTAATCTAAATAGTGTTTCTGCCAATCTAAAAATAGGTCAATCTATATTTGAGCTTTTAAAGTGTATTTTTGTTCCTCATAATACTTAGCAAGTATATCTTTCTATTTAAATAAAATCGAATCGCACCTTACATTGCTATAAAATTTCATTAAGTTTCTGCTGTAATTCTCCTGCATGGGAGTATTCGATATACTCAATGCTGCCTAAATCACTAATCGTTGTTGTTTTCTTGTCCTTAATCACGATAACCCGCTTTCCAAGTCCGTATGCTAACCCTAATTCTAGCATAACATTTGAATTTAAACCTGAAATATTTACAATAATAATTCCACATGACTGGATTTGCTCGCAAATTTTGCACATTATATCTTTATTATTTATTATAACATCAGCCTTATAAGGCTGGAGACCTTTTTGCTCTAAGATAAGTTTTACCTCCATATTCGTAACTATCTTTGTATTCATCACTAAATGACATTGCAATAAATACTTTGCTTTTTCTCTCTGTTGGATTAATTGGGCATCCTTTAGCCCCAGTTTTGAAGCATACACGCATTTGATGTGGCGGTATACTATCAACCTTATTTCCCATAAGTTTAATATCTGTTTCTACATTATTAACCAATTTTTTTACTGATTGTGCAAATGACTTAACTATATCGGTTCGAACAGTTTTAAACGTGGAAGATAACTCGTAATCTGAAACATTTCTTAAAGATAAATTAGCAGATGTGAGTTTGTTGTATTTTTGAATAATCTGATTATATTCATTTACCCACCCACGGTAAGTATCCACATAAACATATCCTTCTGCAGATACTCGGTCTTCTATGTGGTTTTGAATCTTTATGTATAGTTGGTCTAACTCATAGCCAATTGCATCTAACTGTTTTTTTGATGTTTCCAAGCCAACTCCTCCTCATTTAAATAAATTATCTTTAATAATTTAAAATCATCTACGTAATAAAAATGTGTCTATCGATTTTCACTTAATTACTGCAGTGTACATATTGAACTTAGGCACATTTATAATTCGCGAATACTATATTTATAATAATCTTTATTCTGTATAACTTTTAAAGAACGTCATGATTCTTTATAGTAAAACAGTTATAGCTCATAACATTTACTGTTGGTATAACCCCGTATAGCCTGTCCTGAGTTGAGCTAATTTAGCTTCTATTGACGTTATTTATCTTTTTAATTTTCTAGACTCAATATGCGATAACCACTCAATTGTATCATCTTATTCTGACACTTTTTCCATATACTGAAATGCTCTTCTTTTAAACTTGAAATTATATTTTTCTCATTTCTGAATTATTAACTAAAGCTCCTCTCTATAAATCGAGATACTAAAACTTCTGAGTTTTTCTGATGGCTGTCTTTTGGATAAGATATTGAGTACCCTTAGGTGTCAACGTAATGAATTCTGCGGTGCCACCTTGAGTAGTCTGAGCTTCATAGTATTTTATCAAGCCTAATGCAGAATATTGTATTTTAATAGTTTGAAATAAGTTGTCATTTATGTCAAAATATCTTCCCATAAAATCTTTTAGAGAATATTCTAATTCTTTTTTGGCTTTTGTAGAATTTATCGTGGCAGTCAAACGTGGTGCCCACAATAAAAACATCTTGTCCCATGTAATTATCTTTTCAATACTCCTATCATGATACCGATATGGCGGACTAATATTAATACTTTCCGAATACGTACCTTGAATATTGATACTTTCTTCTTCAAAAGCTAATTCAGATTCAAATGTTAATTTAATTAAATTTATATCTTTCTTAAGATTTGCATTTTTATCAAATAATTCTTTATTTTTAATAGACAACTCATTTATTTGCAAAAGCAAAGATGCATTAACTTCAGAGTCATTCGCTCTAACCCAACCGGCTAAATCATAGTCTTCTAAAAACTCTATTAAGGTTGAATGGATCGCCAACATAATGTCTTTGGAATCATCTACCATACGAACAATTTTAGATAAAACAAGTTCCTTAAAATCATTATACCTTTTTAGATTTTCTTTTTCATAAATTTTATCTTCACCTAATGTAATGGCTTTTGCTTTTAGAAAACCATCTGTTAAAACTACTGAAAAGATGGGAATTTTCTTACTAACTGCGTATTCATATTCAAGGCGAGTATAACTTTTTTGAGATTCTTTTTCCACACTACCATATCTACCACCTAAAATTAACATATATACATCTGAATTATCAATCCATTTGTATATGGTGTCTAGTTGAGTTTCATTTCCAGCTTTGAAAAGCTCCATTCCTGCCGGAATATGTCCTGAATCCAAAACTGCTTGTACAGCAGACTGACGTTCATCAATTAAATCAATATAGGTAGAAGAAATAAAAACTTGAATTTTTTTCTTTGGCAACTTATGTCCTCCTCCCACAACATGTTAAAAATCTTAAATCATTCTCATATTTTATTCTCTAATTAATAGTCTTAACTTTTTTAATTCAGTTCTAATACCGAGTATCCCTTTTACCAAAACATGGGGTTACAAATATAATTTATTTTCATCAAAGAAAACCTCTTTTACACGCACATGGCGTTACTCTATTCCACCTCTATAGAAACTTATCTATATTATCTTTAATAAAAACGCAACTTCAATTCCCATTCAGGATTCAATAAATGTCCGTAGGGTAGAATCAATGTTTCCACATTAGAAGCGCAAGGATGCCGTTAGAGCCATTGAGACCTTGGCGAAAAGGAATGTAAAATTGACAAGTATCTGACGGCTTGAAGTCTCTGGTAACGTTTGAAATTTTATAATCCCAAAAATACAATAGCATATTAAAAACATTGTTATCATAATTGTATATCTTTTCCTAATACTTTTCAACACACATTTATGTTATTAGACAATGTATTTGCAGAATAATTAAATATCTTACATTTTGCTCTGTAAGAGCATAACTCTAAAAATGCTTTCATCTTTGAATAGAATTTCTAAATTCTTACTAAACACAAAAACCCGATTAATTTTATTTCTCAAGAAAAAGAGCACAAAAACAATTTGCTCTTATGCTTATAATTTATTACTTATATTCTATTATTAATGCTTTTGATATTGCAACAAGATTACAACTTCTGTGTGCCTTGAGGTGACAATAAAGATGTCGTATGGATATATCACACTCTTGATGGGAGGTCTATATTCGACAACAATCTCAACATACCTTAATAGTACAATAAAGATATCAGTTGAGGGTGGTGACACCTTTGTAAAGGATATATTTCTAAAACTAGACAATAATCATCTCGTTAAACGTCTACTTTTTTCTAATAAATTAACCATCTGGCACTGCTATTCATTATAGTACCCAGATATGTGATTAATTTAAATCACTTATTTCTTTATCAATCATTCCTTTTAACTTATTAACATCTTCATTAATTTTATTTATAAAATTTTGCCTTGATTCCATATATTTTTCAAATGCATACTCTTTTCTTGGCAATAATGCATTATTTAAAAACTGCTGTATGAAGTAACTTATATTACCTGCTAATCCCCCACTTAAATTATAATATTCATCTATATCACTAGAACCATGTGCTATATTATCAAGATTCCAATTTATAATATTATCTATTTTTGCTTTATATTTGCTTGCCACATTAATATCATACTCACTTTTAATACTACATATATATTTATCAAAATCGCCATATATATCGACTATCTTGTTTATTAACGGTTGAGTTCTATTTATTACTAAATCAGAAGAGATTTCATCACTTTTGTTTTTAATTCTTCTATTATCAACTTCAAAATTCCACTGTATCAATATATCTTCTATTCTATCATTATAATTTCTTGTGTTGTCCTTATCTTTAAACCAATACACTAGGCAATTAAAGTTTGTTTTTCTCAAATCAATTTCATCTACATATACATACCCATATATATGTTGGGCTTCTCTATATTTCTTCAAAAGATTATCGTATTCTTTTTTAATTATTAATCTAATTTCAGATTTTGTACGAACCCTTTTTAAGTCAATATTTATGAAAACTTTTCTCGTTCTATAATTGTATTTTTCGTCATTCACTTTCACCCCATAATCAGTATCTATTTCATCTTCTGCAAAATATTTATTATCTATTTTTATCATTTCTGCTTTCTTTTCAAAATTTACTAATATTGTTCTATCATTAACCCCTAAGCGTTTATTTAATTCTAATTTTATTGATTCTTTATATTTAGCGGGAATAGAGATGATTTCCTGAATATATTTTGATTCTAATGTTCCTTTCTTATTTCTGATAATATAGTTACCTTCAATATCATATCCAAATAATACACTTACGCCATTTTGTATAAACGCACGTTCATTGCTTATAGCATAAGAATCATTGATTACTATACTTTTTTCTAAAGCATTTTTTAGTCCATCGGATGTTAAAGTAGTTTCATATTTTTCATTATACTTTATAAGAAAATCATCTAATTTATTTACATCTATAGTGGATAGGTATGAAATTGCTTGAGTAGATATATCCTCAACCCTAACTTCTTCTAATCCACTAATTACAAAGACATTACTATCAGTATCTTTACTGCTAGAGACAGCAAAAAGCAAAGCTATTATAGCACTTGATGTAAGATCCAATATTCTTGTTGGAAGTCCATAATGCTGCATTTTAAACAAATTAAAAATTTCATTTTTATCAAACTCGCTATGATGTTGATTTTTTAATTCTTGTATCATTAAATATTCATATTTCATCCAATTTTCATCTCTAAATAAACTGGGTGTTATTTTATCGTATTTAGCTGATTGTCCTCTAAAATAACTATTACCTTTAAATGGTTCAATAATTTTTAAATACTCATTTAGAGATGTTGCTTTTATTGATTTCATTTCTCTATCCCTTCAATTTTTCAAATATATTATACCACTGAAAAAAATGGATAATCCCTTTTTTCAAGTTTAATTAGTATTTTCATTTACATCTATAATCATTTTGTAAATATATTTATATTCAGTGACACCAATGCCATTAATTGATACGATTTTCCACTTACTATCAAGTCCTTTTTTTTACAACTTTTCTTAAATGCATGGTATTATAAAGTTACAAAACTATAAAATCTTTTTTGTAGCCTTATCACTTGAGATTATGTCCCTGCTGCTGTAGACACACCTATTCCTACCTTGTTGAACATTTCCTATATTAGTCCATGGGATATCACATATATCTGTAATGGTCAAACAATATCTTAAGCTGACTATTTTATATAGCTTGGTATTAAATTAGAAACATATAGTTTGTAATTAAAATTTATCTACTTTTGAATAGTACTTTTGATTTGGACTCGTTGGTTTATTAGGGAGAGTTAGGCATGGTAATCCACCTCTTATTAAAGGGGTTATATATTCCTTCTTAAATAATCTTTACTTTTAACTCCCAAAAATCTTGTATCTCCCTCCTATTTCTCAGAGTCTCGCTAAAATAACTATCCTAATAAGTGTAACCTACTTAAACCCTACCCGAAGAAGAGATTATGATAATAATGAATTTTCGGATAACCGTTACCTTACAGTCAGTACATCTTCTTAGATTAATGGGGACGGTTTGCCTCATCCTTTCTAGCTTCAGAAATTTATGCAATGGTCCGTCTTCACTCATCCAAAAATTAGCACATATCTTTAAAATATTGATGAATATCCCTATTCCAAACAAAATAAGACGGTAATACAGAGGTAAATACTTCTTTTGAAAAAAGCCCTTCTAATTTAAATATTTTTACCCTTTTCCCAATCTTACCCACATCTCTAACATGAGCATCTTTTCTTATAATCCACTCATCTTTAGTAAAGAATCTAACTGCCCCATCTATATGAGTAAAAACCTCTTCTTTTGGATTATATATTGCATGGAAATACCTGCTACCACGTATATTTAGAGAATTATCTGTAGGAATTTCTTCACAAATAAAATGGACTTCGTTTCCACGTGGAGACCAAACTAAATCTGTATATAAGACGTCTCTACTTGTCCACTCATCTGGACCCGCCCTTCTATGCTCCTCTTGTGTTAAAGACTTAATTCGCTCCCAATTCATCGGTAACCCGTACCACCAAGCCCTATATTCCATATTAGGAAAATCCTTATCTTCTCGATTAAGAAAGGGATCTAACCTAACGCTTGCTTTCTCACATATTCCTGGACGTCTAAGAACTTCCATAAACCAATATGCAGAGTTAACAGATGGAACAGGCGGCACAACTCCGAAAGCATACCCATTTCTGCGAAGGGGACCATATTTATTCGAAAAGCTAGTTAGTGGAACTAAATAGTCCTTATCTACCTGAACATCTATTAGAACATCATGGTTATATGGAGCTGGACGTTCTTTATCATTCTGTTTAACAAGTTCTGCACATCTTTGAACCAATATCGTCTCATCAAATATTTGCCTCAAACACTCAATTCTTGCTTCCCTTTCAAAATCATTATAATTCATTCCTTTATTCAAGGAACAGAAATGACTGTCTTCCATTATTAGCTGAATGAATTCTGGTTCAACTTCCTCAAGCGCCTTTATTAAAACATTATGTAATGGATGTAACTTATCATTAGAAATCTCAGGTATAGTAAAAAGCAAACCAACAGGATCGCTTGCAAGAAAAGCAAACAATGGATCAATCTTACTCACCATATACACCTCCTAAATACCTAAAGAACACTAGTTTCGCCTAACGTTCCAACAGTATTAATTTCACCGCTAAAAACATTTTATTTGAAAAACAACATTTTTACTTCTTCTTTCGCCCTATTCTTCATGGCTTCTGTTGGGTATGCTTCGATGCTTGGATAGTCAAATTCAAGATCCCATTCCATAACACAATGCTGGGGAAGTCTCTTACGATATTCAAGCATAATCTTTTGTTGTTCCACATTTGGCATTTGGGTAGAATTCTGAATATGCATGACTTGCTCGTTTATAATCTGCAAAAGGGCAATACCGTACTGCTTTGCATATTGAATTGCTCCCTTTTGAAATCCGCAAGTTGATATGAGAATACCTTTTTGTGCTCCTAAGCTGCGCACTTTTCCTGCCAACACGACAACTACTTCACGTTTTATTGGATGCGATTGCCGTTTGCACTCGATTATCGTCTTATGTTTAACACCAAGTGCCGTAAATTCAGCATATACATCTATTTGATAAGTTCCGTCATTTACTGGGATTTTTTTATTATGTGTAATTTGAAAATCCGATAGCTTTTCTTTTTCCGCATATCCTTTAACAACTTCAAAACAAAGCTCCTCAAAGGCAATTGGCGTAATATCAGCGACTAAATTATCATAAAGCACATGAATAGGATCAATTTCCATTAAATCAGCTCCTTTTAACTCTACCTTAATAATGTTTTATAAATATATACGAAACAGCACTCAGTAAAGAGTTTTTTTTTTTTACATTTATAAAGATATACCTATCATTTATATAGAATCCAACGCACTTCCATAACAATTAATATCAATAGCAGGGGCAGTACCTAACTTTTGTAGCTCTATTAAAAGTTTTAAGAAGAAAAATATTAATGACTCTTCCCTTGTACTTTTTGCAATAGACCCATTTTTATAATCTACCAGGAATGAACCTTCCTCTAAGATACATCCAATATCTAATCTACTTTCATCATCTAGATTTTGTAATGCTTTTTCAAAACTTTCTCCTAAAGGTGGATTCCACGCGCTTGAAAGGGTTAATATTCCTGAAATAATCTTTTTGTGTTGCTTTGGCTCGTAATACCCTCCGGCATGGGGTATAGCAGTTGTTGTTCTTCTTAAGGATCGGACGCTTTTTGTTTTTTCTCCAGCATATATAATATATTCTTTATTAATTTCTTGTTTAATCTCAAATACAGCATAGACACTCTCTGCAGGTATGTAATAAGCAGTATCTTGATTGAAAACAAAGGGTGAGTATTGTTGGTCGTAAATGACAACATCGATTTGTTCGCTAATATTTCCATCACAATCAATTATAAACGCTTTATCTACACTGTATCTCCTTGGTAAGTAGGTCTTTAACCATATAATCCAATTTAATTCGGAAGAATCACCTTTCATACCTGGATGTTGAATATGTTGTCTATTTGTTGAAAGTTTTGTAATCATCTGAGTCTGCAATGAATAAAAAAGATTCTTTACATCTACTTGTCCCATACTAAACACCACCTATTTACCAAATGATACTTTCCCAATACTGTTGATTTCTGCATTCTTTAGCTTTCTTAGCAATTATTTCTTTTTCATATTTATATAAGTCATCAGATATTACATTATTTGAATTAGCTGGATCCATAATTGTTTTGTCAACTAAACTTTCTATCAGATAATCCAAGACTGACAAAAAATTTGTTGCTGGTTGATTCTTATTTTTATATGCTAATGTTTCTAGTACGACTAGTTCCAAGTAAATAGAAGGAAAGTCAAGATTATGCAACTTTCTCCATACTTTTATTAGAATAATCTCCTCAAGCCTACCAGAATTTCTAATCTTATCAATATGCTCATTAATATTTGTTTGTGTCCATGTATCCTTTTTACTCCTATATAAACTGTGATCATTTGTATTCCCTGAATGTTTCTTTCCTGGAACCAAATCAATTTTGTGACCAGCATAATTTATTCCGATTGAAACATTTTGCTTTCTGCAAGTAATACCGTTATTGCTTACATAGTCATATAAAGAATCATAGATCTCTTTTAAGGTATTACTGGTAGTAGATTTCAGGGATATAAACAAATCTAAATCCGAACTAATATTTATCGCGGTTCCTTTTGATCTTGATCCAGATATCTGAATCGTGTTTAAACAATCACCAGCCCATATTTTAATAATATCAATTAAAGGATTAACTACAATAATCTGTGTTGTTGGATCCACTTCAGTAGGTACTTTATACTTGTAAATAATATTTCTAACATATTCATCTGGAGACACCAATACCACCTCTTTATTCTATAAAAATCGTTTTTTTTATAATTTTTTATTTTTAATTCCATTACTAAAATCATAACCTATATTTGTTTTTAATTCCATATAATTCATAATTACTTTGCAATTTTTTTTTGTAGTAAAAAACTTCTTGATTTGTCTTAATAGAGTATACCCTTTTGAAACTATTTATATTAAGTTAAAATAGTTTCAAAAGGGTATAAAAAAACAATATAAAACGTTTCAAAACAAACATTGACATTATTGAAACATAAATATATAATAAATGTACAAAATACATAAAACGATATTAAATTGTGATTATTTAGCAGAAGCCAAAATTGGACAGTGCGAATTCTTTATAGAAAGTCAATATATGGATGCAAATAATCAAGGAGGAGGTTATTATGAAGGTTGGAATCATAAGGACAAGCATAGATCGTAAAACGGGGAAGAAAATATCAGAGGAAATTATAGAAGTTAAGGAAATGGATGAAGAGGAATATTATAGGCCTCTGGTAAGAATTTTGGGTGATGATTTTTTAAAAAGGTTTAAAGCTGGTGAATATGACAAATATAAAGAAGATACAAAAAATTAAGTAAGGGGGTTATGTAGATGACAAACAGTAAAAATTATGGGTATATCAGAGTAAGCAGTAAAGAACAAAATTTAGACAGACAAAGGATTGCTTTAATAGAAAATGGGATAAATGAAAGGGATATTATTGAAGACAAACAGAGCGGAAAGGATTTTAAAAGAAATGGTTATTTGACTTTAAAAAATAGTTTATTAAGACCTGGGGACACATTAACAATAACAGAATTAGACAGAATAGGCCGTAATATGGACATGATAAAGACCGAATGGAGAGAATTGCAGGAAAAAGGTATCGACATTGTAGTTTTAGATACTCCTATACTTAATACTAAAAATAAGTCGGATATTGAAAAAAAATTAATTGCAAATATAGTTTTTGAATTATTAGCATACATGGCAGAGAAGGAACGTATTAAAACGAGAAGCAGACAATCAGAAGGAATCGCAGTAGCAAAAGCTAAAGGTGTATATAAGGGTAGAAAAAAAATTACACATGATAATTTTGAATCAGTCTATAACGAATGGAAAGAAAATAAAATTACAGCAGTTAAAGCAATGGAAAAATTGAACATGAAGAAAAATACATTCTATAGACGGGTAAAAGAATATGAAAATGATTAGGAAAGCTTAATTTATGGAATAAAGTCAGTAAAAACAATGATTTAAAAAAATCAAAGAGGAGACAATGAACATGGAAAGGAGAGTAATTATAACAAAAATTGATAAAGAACCAGATCCTAAATTCTCTATATACTTTATAGATTTTATTAATGAGGCTGCAAGAGTAATAAAAGAAAGAAAAGAAAGAGAGGAAGCAAGCAAGCTGTTTGATTTGGAAAAAAGTCCGGAGATTTTTTAAAGTTCTCATATGTAGGGTTGAATTAAAAGAAAATAGTAATGGAGGTATTCAGTAATGAACGAACAGCTGTTAACCAAAAATGATTTAGCAAAAAGGTGGCAGGTAAGCGAAAGGACAATAGACAATTACATCAAAGACGGGACCGTCCAAACGGTTAAAACGATATCGGCTGTTCGGTTTGCAGAACACCATATTCGAGAGCTTGAAGGGATAAAGTTAGACAGGATGTCACCATTGGAGCGTAGAAAATTAGAGCTACAGATAGAGAAATTACAGACCGAAAACAAAAAGTTAAAAGAGGTTATAAATAATATATTAGTTGAAACATCAAAAGTTATAGGTATGTTGAGTATATAAGCACATGCTTTAGATTATTTAGCAGAAGCCAAAATTGGACAGTGCGAATTCTTTATAGAAAGTCAATATATGGATGCAAATAATCAAGAAAGACCTTGCGAAAGCGCACAGAAGACCGATACTTTGTCATTTTATTGGACAGGAAATGTTTTACTTGGTATAATTAGGGAAAATAATATTTTGGGGGTTAAGGTTAATGAAAATTAGAATAACAGAGGAAGAACTAAAATCTAAGGAAGAAAAAATAAAAGAATTAAGGGAAACCAATGAATCATATGTATCGGAAATGGTAAAATTATATAAAGCTTATTTAAAGGAGCTGAACACAGTAATTGAATTCTTAAAAGAAAGAAATTATTATTTTGAACATCCAGATCTTAATGAGATAACTACAATAGGTCCTATATTAGGAAAAAACAAACAAAAAAATATCTTGTACGCATATGATGTAAAAGATGGTTGGGTTAAAGAAATAAACATGTATCAAAAGGATGAAGAGCCTAAAAGGATGCCCTTACATAAATTTTTTGCCTTATATAATTTTGAGGATGCAATGAAAGGATTATTAAGCTTGGTTGACCGTCAGGATAAAATAATTTCTCAATTTGAAGAAGAGAATAATATATTAATGGCACAAATTAAGAATTATGGGAAAATTATTGAAGAGAACTCCTAACGGCTTCTTTTAGTTACGATGGATAAATAAAATTCAGTAATTAAAGAGGGGGGCATGTGTATAAATTAATTGCATTAATAAGCACAATAATTCGACTGTTTTGTTTACCCAATCCTTTCGAAACATTAGAATATGGTTACATTATAAATTACATTGTGGAACCAATGTTTCATTTGTTGACATATAACATTGTGGGATTATACTATAGAAGAGGTAAAGCGCCGGCCGTTGGAAGCTTTTTATATTTAATGTTTTATGCTATTCATACGGGATTAATAATGTTTATGGGTTCATTTAATTGGAATCCGATAGCTATAATAGTAATTTTTATTTCATATTTTTTAGTACACATTTTCTCGAAGTTTTTTTAGAGGGAAGTTGCTATTGATTGGTTCTTTTTGTTTCTATATGCATAAATCGTGATAATAAAGCATAAAAATAAAAATGCTGGTATTTGTTTTAATTATCAAAAAACATAATAATATTGTCATTAGAGAGAATAAAATTTCTAAAAAGTATAAAAAAGTTACTAAAATATAAAACTATTGTTGCAAAACATTTTAAACATGTTATAATAATTATGCATAGAATATTAGTGGATATAACATTAATAAATAATAGTTTTTGTAAATTGGGAGGTGTAAAAATGAGAGATGTATATGAGTATGCTAAGTATTTTATTAAAAATAAGCTTGATACAAATCCAAATACCTATGATGGAAACATGAAGTTGCAGAAACTTTTATTTTTTGCTAATATGATTAGTCTTGCAACATATGATAAACTTCTTTTTGAAGAGCCAATATGTGCTTTTAAGAATGGATGTGTTATTGAAAAAATCCGTTTGAGGTATAAATCTGACTATAATTCATTTTATAATGATAGTTTAAGTTTCAATCCGGATTTTAATATTGAAGAATATGATGTTTTATCTGATACGGTTGGCATTTTTGGAGAATTATCGGCAAAAGAACTATCCGAAATAAATCATTCATATGATTTTTGGAATAAGTCATATAAAAATTCTGTAAAATTAAATGGTTATAGATGTAAAGAAGACTCAATTGTTGATATTGATGATATGAGGACAGAAATACAGAAAATGAAATTAATTTTAGATGCATATCATCAAAATAAGATTATTGACCAAAATAATGAAATTGTTAACGGCGTTAAATTTTATTATGATTCCAAAGAAGTAGAAATAACAGATGAATTATTAGACGAATTATATGACTTTTCATTAAGTGCTGATGAAGATTCATATACCTTATACATTGATAATGGTAAGTTGGTGATTTATTAATGTTTGAAGTAGGTCAGGGCATCCTTGGAAAAATAAAATATGTAGATGGTACTCTACCGAATAAAAATAGAACGTATATTATTGTTGATGTTTCAGAGGATGGTAAAAAGATTAAGGTGCTAAATGTATCCTCAGTAAAGGGAAAAGAACATAAACTTGCTTTTCCTTCCAATCAAAGATTAAAAAAATATAACCCACCTTTTCTTAGAGATAGTTTTGTGAAATTAGATTCACTTTCAGAAGTAGATGCAAGTGATTTTTCATCAATAATGATATTAAATAATGGAAATAAACTTGATTGTGATGAAATGAATACAATAATACAAGGGTTAAGTGCATATAATACTTTAAAATGCAGGGGAACTTACTAATTATTAAGAGTAAGTTCTTTTTTATTAATTATTTGGTATAATAAATAGCATATTAAAATCATATAATAATCAGGACATTTTTAGGACATTTTTTATTGAAAAAGAGGATAAAAACAGGTCGATTTATATATTACCAGTTACATAAAACCATTGAAATTACAACAAGGCATTAACAACAAATTACATCCTATTACTTGGGGAGGTAAAGCTACTCGCTTAAAATATAAAGAAGCACAGAACCATGAAAAAGTTAGCAATATGTAATTAACCACTTGATGAAAGACACTGACTGCAATAGGTTGGTGTCTTTTGTGTTTTTTGAT